>JBBQFS010000032.1:0-21035 GCA_038322255.1 Candidatus Limnocylindrales bacterium
CCTCCGCCCGTGCCCACGAGGCCCGACAGCAGGCCGATCACGGCGCCGGCCCCGATCGCCGGCAGCATGGGTACGCGCGGCGCCGGCTCCTCGGTCGCGCCCGCTCGTCCGGCGGTCATCGCGAGGCGCGCCGCCGCGACGAGCAGCACGACGCCGGCAAGCGGCTTGTAAAGGCCCACCGGAAGGACCAGCCCGCCACCGATAAACGCCAGCGGGATCGAGCCGGCGATGAAGGGCAGGACCGAGCGCCAGTGGACCTGGCCAGCCAGGTGGAAGCGCACGGTCACGATGCTGGCCACGAGGATGTTGAGCGCCAGCGCGGTCGGTCGCATCGTCGCCGGCGCCACGCCGAGGAGGCCCATGGCGGCGAGGTAGCCCGATGCCCCAGCATGCCCGACCGAGGCGTACAGGACAGCCGCGGCGAAGAAGGTGATCGCGAGGACGATCGTCGGGTCCACGGCAGCTAGCCGGTCAGGCGGCCGTGTCGGCGCATCACCTCGACCAGGCGGTTGTGCGGTAGCCGCTGAGCCGTAATCTCATCGCGCCCGGTCATCGTCTCCGCAGCAACGAGGGCGTTGACGATCGCTTCCTCGGTTGCCTCCACGGTCGCCTCGAACAGTGGGTCCAGCGCCCGGTCCATGACACCTCGAAGCTCGAGGACGCCGCCGCCCGCCGGATCCGACTCCGTCGGCGGCATCCCCCGGTTGCCGGTCGCGAACGCCAGGAAGAGGTCCCCCGACGTCGTCGAGCCAAACCCACCGACCCGTGCCAGACCGAGCGGAGCGCGGCGGGCGAGTCGAGCGCACTGGTGGGGCAGCAGCGGCGCGTTCGTCGCCACGATCCCGATGATCGAGCCGGCACCGGGGCCGCGATCCGGCGGGCGGCGCACGTCCGCGTGGGGCGACGGAACCTCAGTGAGTGGGATCTCCTCGCCGACCGGCACGCCGTCGATCCGCAGCAGCCCGCGGCGGCCGTAGTTGGCCTGGACCAGGACGCCGACGGTCCAGCCGCCGTCCGCCACCGGCAGGCGGCGGGAGGCCGTCCCGATGCCGCCCTTGAACTCGTGGCAGATCATGCCCGTCCCGCCACCGACATTGCCCTCGTCGAGCGGGCCGCCACGCGCCGCCGCGAGGGCCGCCGCAACGTGTTCGGCGCGGACGTGCCGGCCCCCGATGTCGTTCAGGCCTCCGTCGTAGGTCTCACCCGCGACCGGCAGGCTCCAGTGGAGCGCCCCGGGGTCGTGGGACGCGGCGGCTGATGAAACCAGGGCGTCCCGGACCGTCCCCACCGAATTGGTGTTGGTGAGGCCGATCGCGCCGGTCAGCAGGCCGGACTCGCGGATCCATTCGAGGCCCGTGAGCTCGCCGTTCCCGTTCAAGGTGGCGGCGCCCGCGAATACCGGCTCGGCCCAAACATCCCCGTCGTGGGGCACGATGACCGTGACCCCCGTTCGCACCGGTCCAACGCCAACCACGAGCGGCCCGTCGCCGGAGATGAGCGTCGTATGGCCGACTCGAACGCCGTCGACGTCGGTGATGGCGTTGAACGGGCCGGGGGTCCCCTCCCCGATCGAGACGCCCAGGTCGCGGGCGCGAATCGCCACCGTCAGCCCAGCCTCCGCACGCCCGTCGCGTCGCCGCTCAGTCGGCCTGGGTCGTCGAGACGATGTCGACGCCCGGGATCGCGGCGATCTCCTCGATGGCGGCCGAGATCGCGGCGGTGCGGCGGCCGCGAACGGCGATATCGGCCTGGTAGCTGTCCTTGCCGAGCCGCTGCGTCGCGATCTGGCCGACCTCCAGCTTGTTCGCGATCAGGATCCCCGACACCCGCCCGATCGCATCGACGCGCTGCATGGCGAGGCGCAGCTGGACCTCCGGCAGGCTCGAGCCGTGGAGCCGATCCGCGATCGCGTTGATCGGCCACAGGCTCACTAGGATGACGCCCGCGGAGACCGCCGCGATCACGTACTCGCCCGCCCCGGCCGCCATGCCGACCGCCGAGGTCGCCCACAGGCTCGCGGCAGTGGTGAGGCCGCGGATGACGATCCCATCCTTGAGGATGGCGCCGGCCCCGAGGAAGCCGATGCCCGAGACGATCTGGGCGGCGATGCGGGTCGGGTCGACGGGCCCGCTGCCGGCGTCCCCTGCGAAGCCGTGGATCGAGAGGACCGTGAACAGGGAGGATCCGAGGGCGACCAGCATGTGCGTCCGCAGCCCGGCGGGATGGCCGTGGATCTCGCGCTCGAAGCCGATCGCGAGGCCCAGGAGCGCGCCGACCAGCAACCTGGCGGATAGATCCAACTGCAGCGCGAGGTCGATCATCGGTGGCGCGTCGCGCAGGCGCCGCCCCCGGCGCCGACCGGCACCGCGAGCCCGCCCGCTCGAACGTTAACGGCCTTGAGCATCCGCGCCATGATGGCGCAGTCGAGTTTCCTGCGCGCGGTGATCGCCAGCTGCAAAGAGGTGCGTCCATGGCTTCCCCGAATCCGCCGGTCCGGCCGCCATCGGGGCGGGGCGGCCGTCGCTCCGCCCTCCTTCACCCCGTCAATCGGGCGGTCGTCGAGGAGGCGCCGCTGGGCGCACGCATCGCCGATCGCGTGACGGACTTCCTGGGCAGCTGGAAGTTCATCGCGATCCAGACCGTGATCGTAATCGTCTGGATCGCCGGCAACGTGATCCTCCTGTTCCATTTCGACCCGTATCCGTTCATCTTTCTGAACCTCGCGTTTTCCACCCAGGCGGCCTACGCCGCGCCCTTGATCCTGCTGGCCGGAAATCGCCACTCGCTCCGGGACCGGCTGACGCTCGAGCACGCGGCCAGCGAGGCTGATATCGAGGTGCGGCAGAACAACGAGCTGCTCCAGGGCAATCGGGAGCTGGCCGAGGGGAATCGGCACATCCTGGAGCGGATCGAGAGCCTCGAGGTGCGGATTCTCGACCTTGAGACGAGCATCCTGGGGCGCCTCGACAAGCTCCCGCAGAATCCTCGGGCCGGCAGCTAGCGGGGGGCGCCTTGCGTCAGCGTTGCGTCATGGAGGGTGGCCTAGGCTGTCGAGCGTGAAGAGGCTCGGGTCCCGATGGCGGTTCGCATTCGCGGGTGCGGTCGCGGTCGGCGCGGCGCTCGCGACCGGGGAGCTGCTGGCAGGCCTGCTGCCGGGCGTGCCGTCGCCGCTTCTCGCGGTCGCCCGATTCATCGTCGACATCCAGCCAGCCGGCGCGAAGGAGCTCGTCGTCGGCCTGTTCGGCGAGGCCGACAAGGTCGCGTTCCAGGTCTTCATCGTCATCATCGCCCTCGCGGTGGGCGCGGCCCTCGGGCTGCTCGCGCGGTCGCGCCTGGACATTGCCACGGGGGTGATCGCGCTGTTCGCCGGCGCCGGATTCATCGCCTCGCTCCGCGACCCGGGCGTCGGCGCGCCGCTCGCAGCGGCCGCAGCCGCGATCCAGGTGGTCGTCGGCGTGGCAGTCCTGCGGCGCCTCGTCCCCCTGGCGGCCGGCGCCGGGGGCACCCGCCCAGGTGTGGGCAGGACGCCTGTCGCCGCGGGCAGCGCCACCACTGCCGGGACAACCGTTCGGGTCAGGCCTGCGGCGCCGTCAGCCGGCACCGCGCGACGCACCGCTGAACCACGCTCGGGCATGCCCGACTGGAGCCGGCGCACGCTCCTCCAGGCCGGCGGCGCCGTGGCCATCGGATCGGTCGCGGCCGCGACGCTGGGCCGGTTTCTGCTCGAGAAGCAGCGCGCCCCGGTCGTCGCCGGCTCGATCCCCCAGGCGCCGCAATCGGCATCCCTTCCCTCGGGCGCGGACATCGCGACGACCGATCTCACCACTGCGGGCCTCTCCCCCATCGTCGTCCCGAACGCGAGCTTCTACCGGATCGACACCGCGTTCATCCCACCGGCGGTCGATCGGGATTCGTGGCGCCTCAAGGTCACGGGCCTGGTCGACCGGGGGGTCGAGCTGACCTACAGCGAGCTCATTGCGCTGCCGCTCGTCGAGCAGTTCGTGACCATCGCCTGCGTCTCGAACGAGGTTGGCGGCAACCTCGTCGGCAATGCCCGCTGGACCGGCGTCCCGCTCCGAACCGTCCTCGAGATGGCCGGCGTCCAGGGCAGCGCCGACCAGCTGGTCGGAAAGTCGGTCGACGGATTCACCGCGGGCATGCCGGTCGAGTGGGTGATGGACCAGTCGCGGCTGCCGATGATCGCGATCGCGATGAACGGCGAGCCGCTGCCGCGGGAGCACGGCTACCCCGCCCGGCTGATCATCCCCGGGCTCTACGGCTACGTCTCGGCAACCAAGTGGCTGACCGAGCTGCAGCTCACCCGATTCGACCAGTTCGAGGGCTTCTGGGTCCCCCTCGGCTGGGCCGCGAAGGCCCCGATATTGACCCAGTCCCGAATCGACGTGCCGCGCTCGGGCGCGCGCGTCAAGGCCGGCGACGTGCCGATCGCCGGTGTCGCGTGGGCGCCGGATCGTGGGATCCAGGGGGTCGAGGTCCGGATCGACGACGGCGACTGGGCTCCGGCGAAGCTCTCCGCGCCGATCTCGAAGTCGACCTGGGTCCAATGGCTGTACGCCTGGAACGCGACACCCGGTAACCACACGATCGAGGTCCGGGCGACTGACGGCGCTGGCGAGGTCCAGACCGAATCTCGCTCCGCGCCGGCGCCCGACGGCGCCCGGGGCCACCACCGCATCCAGGTGGCCGCCGGCTGACCGCCATCGGCCGGTGGTCGCAGGCAATTCGCCTGGGGCCGGCCGGCGCCCGTCTGAATCTGGCGGCTTCCTCGACAGGCGGTACCCTCGACGCATGCCAAGACGCCTCTTCGTCTTCGACCTGCCCGACCGGTTCTCGACCGGTGCCATCGGCGAGCCGGGCAACCGCGCGTTCTTTCTCCAGGCGCGCGAAGGCCGGCGGGTCGTCAGCGTCGCCCTCGAGAAGGCCCAGGTCGCGGTGCTGGCCGAGCGCCTCGGCCGGCTGCTGGTCGAGCTCGACCGGCGGGGCATCGTCGAGGACCCACCGACCCCGATCCTGCCGGATGAGCATCCCCTTGACGAGCCGCTCAACGAGGCCTTCCGCGCGACGACGCTGACCCTCGGCTGGGACGTTGACGCCGAGCAGGTCCTCATCGAGGCGCGCGCCCCCAGCGAGGAGGACGAGGAGGGGGTCGACGAGGCCGTCGACGCGGCCGACGATGACGACGAGGACGGCCCCGACCTGCTCCGCGTGCGCCTGACGGCCGAGGCGGCGCGAACCTTCGTTGAGCGCGCGTTCCGGGTGATCCGGGCCGGCCGGCCGCCCTGCCCGCTGTGCGGCAATCCGCTCGACGCGGCCGGTCACATCTGCCCGCGGAAGAACGGCCACTACGTCAACTGACTTGACCCGCGGGGGCGCCGGAGCGGGCGACGCGCCCGCAGTCAAGCCCGCGCCGCTCGACCCTGGGGCCGTCGTCGACACCCTGCGCGCCGGCGAGCTCGAGGTCCTCGGCCGCCTGGTGGGGTCGTCGAACAACGCGATGGTGGTCCGGGTGTGGCCCTCGCCGACCGTCGACGCAGCGTTGGGCATCGATCTGACCGGCGCGCCGACGCGCCAGTCGCAGTTCGGGAGGCCGCTCGATCCCGGCGACTTGCTGGCGGTCTGGAAGCCGACGATCGGCGAGCGCCCGCTGTTCGACTTCCCGATCGGGACCCTGACCCGGCGCGAAGTCGCCGCCTACCTCATCTCGGAGGCGCTGGGCTGGGGCATCGTCCCGCCGACGCTGCTGCGGCACGGCCCGCACGGCGAAGGCATGGTCCAGCAGTGGATCGACATCGATCCCGAGGCCGACGTCATCGACATGGTCAACAGCGACGATCCGCGCCTCCGGCGAGTGGCGGTTTTCGATGCAGCCGCCAACAACACCGATCGAAAGGCCGGCCACCTGCTGCCGGTACCGGGCGGACACCTGTTCGCGGTGGACCATGGCGTCACGTTCTCGGTCGTGCCCAAGCTTCGGACGGTGCTCTGGTCGTGGGCCGACGAGCCCTTCGACGCCGAGGAGCTCGCCGCCCTTCGCCGCGTCCGCCACGCGCTCGACGGCGCTGGGGCGGCGTTGCCGATGGCCCTCCGGGAACTGATCTCGATGCGCGAGATCGAGGCCACGGGAGCGAGAATCGATGAGCTGCTCGCGACCGGCCGCTTCCCCCGCCCAAATCCCGACTGGCCCGCCATTCCGTGGCCGCCCTACTGAGTGATCCGCCGCATCACAGGCTATCCGCCCGCCTAGGCCCAGACGGGCGATGGTTTGCCTCCGGCCTGCTCACCGAGGACCGAGGTGAAGCTCCGCGGGCCCCGGTCCGAGGTTGGCCGGCGGGCGCCGTGAGCCCGACCATCGGGCCGAAGGCACGCATGGAAGGTGGTCGGGTCCGTCGGTCGACGGCGTCCTTCTAGGCACGGACCTCTTGCCGCATGAAGCGCGCGTACGCGAGGGCAAAGCAGCCGATCGTGAGCGCGAAGAGGATGACGATGTGGGGCCAGACCAACAAAAGGCTCTGGTCGAAGGAGAGCAGCGTGTCCTGGGTCGGCAGGGCCTGGGCGCTGTACAGGTCCGACGCGCTGACCGAGGTGATGTTCGGATTGAGCAACGCGATCGACCCTTCGGCATAGACCTGGCCCGGCAGCAGCCGCTGGACCCACTGGAGCGTGCCGTAGTACTGGGCGGCAGTCGTCGCACCCGACGCGAGCAAGCCACCGAGGAGCGAGACGAGCAGCGGCCCTGCGATCGGGATGGCGATGAACAGCCAGATGCCGAACCCGACGAGCGCGGAGGTCGCCGCCCGTCGGATCACGACCGACAAGAGGGTTCCGAACGCCAGCCACAGCGCTACGTAGAGCGCCGTGAGCCCAAGCCAGGCGATGAGCCGAAGGATCTCCTCGAAGCTCGGGGTGATCCCAAGCCTGAGCATGCCGAAGCCGGCGATGAACAGCAGGATCGTGGCCAGACCGAGGGTGATCACCGCAAGGCCGGCGGCGAACTTGCCATTGATGACGTCGTCGCGGTAGATCGGCTGGGAGAGAAGCCTTGGCAGCGTCCCCTCGTGGCGCTCACCGTTGACCGAATCGAACGCGAAGGCGACCCCGAGCAGCGGCGCCGCGATCGCCACGAACGCCTGGACGGTGAAGGTCACCGGACCGAGATTCAGGCCCTCCGGCCCGATGACGAAGAGCGCCAGGAAGACCGCCGGCTGGCCGCTGGCGCCCGCCGCCAGTGCCCGGATCCGCTCCGCGGCGAAATACAGGGGGATGAGCGCGGACATGCCCAGGACGAGCATGAGCACGTAGAACCGCATGCTCAGGAGGTGATCGGCAACCTCTTTGCTGGCAACCGTGATCCAGCCCGGGCGGAGCCGGCGCTCCGGAGCGCGCGGGGCAGCCGCGCTGGAGGCGGCCGGCGCCGGGGTCGCCGCCGGCGTCGCTGCGACCTGACCCGTCACGCCGCCGCCTTCTTCGTCGCCAGGCCGCTCACGTGGAGCGCGCGCCGGTAGATGTCGTCGAGCGACGGCACGACCTCGCGAATGGAGTTGAGCCGGAGGCCGCGGGCGGCCGATGCGGCGAGGATCGCCTCGCGCACGCGGCCGGCGGCGTCGCGCGGCAGCGCGAACAGGACGAAGGGCTCGCCGCTGCGAACTGGCGCCCGGACCTCGCTGACGCCGTCGATCGAGCGCAGGACCCCGAGGACCTCGTCCGCTGCGTCCGGGTCGACGCCCTCGAAGCCGACCTCAATCCGGGCCGCATCCTCGCCGAACTGCTCCGCCAGCGCCGGCACGGTGCCCTCGCCGATGAGCTTGCCGGCGGCAAAGATCCAGACGCGGTCGCACACGGACTGCACCTGCGCAAGGAGGTGGCTCGACAGGAGGATCGCGAGCCCTCGATCTCGGACCAGCCCCCGGAGCATGTCCAGGATCTCGATGACGCCGATCGGGTCGATGGCGGTCGTGGGCTCGTCGAGGATCAGGACGGACGGGCTCTTCACCAGGGCGTCGGCGATGCCGAGGCGCTGGAGCATGCCGCGGGAATACTCGTCGACCTTGCTGTCGCCGCGGCTCGTGAGGCCGACCTGCTCGAGGAGCTCCGCGATGCGCGGTTCGGCCTCACGCCGGTCGATGCCATTCAGGCGGGCCGTGTAGCGCAGGTTCTCGCGCCCCGTCATCCCGCCGTAGAACCCGACGTTGTCCGGCAGGTAGCCGACGCGTCGCTTGACCTCGAGCGGCCGGCGGGTCGGGTCGAGACCCACAACGCGCGCTCCTCCGGCGCTGGGCTCGGTCAGGCCGAGGAGCATCAGGATCGTGGTGGTCTTGCCGGCCCCGTTCTGGCCGAGGAGGCCGAAGATCTCCCCGGCGTGGACCTCGAGATCGAGCGCCTCGACCGCGACGAGGTCGCCGTAGCGCTTCGACAGCCGCCGCGTGATGATCGGCGCGGTCGGGTCCTGGATCGGCGCCCGCTCACGCTCCCGGAGACGGCCCTTGCGAGCGACCCGCCGCTCCGCGGGTGGCGTCGAGGCTGCTCCCATGCCTCAGCGCCGCCCGTAGCGCCGGAAGACCCACAGCAGGCCACCGATAGCGGCCACGATGAGGCCGGCGCCGATCAGCCCACCGACGATCGAGGTCTCGACCGTGAACCGGAAGTCCACGTTGTCCTTGGCCTCCTCGCCCGTCGCGGTGACCGTCAGCGAATAGTCGCCGGCGATCGCGTCGCCAGAGGGCGTGATCTTGGCGATCACGTTGACCGGCTGGTCTGGGGCGATGCTCGCGATCGTCGGCTGGTCAAACTCGACCTTCCAGTTGGTCGGCGCGGTCGACGACAGCTTGACGTTCGTCACCGGCGCCGTTCCGGAGTTGGTGATCGTAAAGGTCTCCTGGGTCACGCCACCCGCCGGGCCGTGCCCGGACAGGGCCTGGGTCGGCGTGGACAGTGAGAGCGTGTAGCTGCCGGTGACCTCGACCCCGAGCTCGGCCGGGAACTGCTGGCCCCCGACGGTGGCGACGACCTGGATCGGGTAGGTCTTGGCCTCGGCCTTCGCCGCCGGGGTCACCTTGACCGCGATGTTCGCCGTGCTGCCGGCCTTGACCGTGCCACTGACCGCCTGCGCCTGGCCGGTGAGCGTCACGTCGACCGTCCAGCCGACGGGACCCTGACCCGTGGCGGTGTAGGTCAGGTCCTCCTCCTTGTCGTTCGTGATCGTGAGGTTGAAGGTGAAGCTCTGATCGGCCGAGCCGCGCAGCGCCGTGTAGTCGGGCGCAACCTTGACGGCGCCGCTTGCGTTCGCCTGGACCTTGATGTCGAGGGGGACCTCGACCCGCGATCCGGAATCGGATGCGACGACGACGATCCGGGTCGAACCCGTCGCGTCGGCCGGGACGTCGACATCGAGGCGGACGTCCGTCGCGTCGACCCCGTTCAGGAGGACCGCCCCGATCACGAGCCCGCCGCCGTGGAGGCTCGCCGTCCAGGACGCCGGCACGCCGATGAGCTGGAGGTCGACCCGGCCGGGTGCTTTGGCATTGACCTTCAGGTCGAAGGTGACCCGGGAGCCCGGGCTCGTCGTCACGGCAGGGTACGGTGTCGTCAGGGTCAGGCCCTGGACGGCGCTCGTCGTGAGCACGTGTGCCGGCAGCAGGGCCAGCGCGAGGGCGAAGGCCATCGAGGCCGCGCGTCGGCGTTTCGAGATCAAGATCGTCGAGCCCTCCCTGCCTGGTGTCAAACGTTCGTGCGGCCATCGCTGGGGCGGTTCCTGCCCGGTCGCGTGCGTCCCACCATGCACCACCCAGGATGCGGCCGCCCGGAATCTCGCAGACCCGACCGATCCGCGCAACCAAGGCTGGATGCAGGCTGGGTTATGAGTCCGCAATTTCAGCCAGGTGGGGGTGACCTTCGCCTGCCCGATTCGGCCGATTTGGGGCGTTTCGGGCTTCGCCGCGAGGGCGACCATTTGACAGGCCAGGGGAATTGACCCCATGCTCCACTCCGAAAAGGTGATTGCCGAGATCGGACAGCAGGTCTGAGCATCGACCGAGTCAAGGAACCGGTACGACTCGCTCCCGCGTCCACAGGCACGAATAAATCGCTCGATCGCCCAAACCGCGACGAGCCACAGGATCGACGATCAGGGCCCATTACGCCCTTGGTCGCGACCAAAGGAAACGAAGAACCACATGCTTATGCGCACCTCTCACTCGTCCGTCGTCGGACGATCCGCCTCGATTCGCCGGATGCGCCGGCGCTCGATGGCCACCCGGCTCTATTGCCGGACCAACGGCTGCACGAGCTTCCTCGAGCTGCAGCCGGAGCGCGGTCAGGCCGTCTGCGCCGTCTGCGGCTACACCCGCAGGCTCGACTGACCGATCGACTGACCGACTGATCGCCCGGCCGTCAAACTGACGGCCGTGACCAACATCCCGGAGGTCGACGCACCACCGTCGACGGTCGACCGAGATCGGCTCCATGAGCTGCTCAAGCAAGAGCTGGCCGGCTTTGCCGAGCGCCACCCACGGACCCGCGCGCTGCACGACCGCGCCCACGTGAGCCTCCTCGACGGCGTGCCCATGAACTGGATGGTCAAGTGGGCCGGGCCGTTCCCGCTCTTCCTGGAATCCGCGACCGGCGCCCATGCCACCTGCGTCGACGGACACGACTACGTCGACCTTTGCCTCGGCGACACCGGCGCGATGGCGGGCCACGGGCCGGCGCCAGTCGTCGCCGCCGTCGAGCGGCAACTGCGGCGGGGCATCACCACGATGCTGCCGACCGAAGACGGGGCGTGGGTCGGCGAGGAGCTGGCGCATCGCTTCGGGCTCCCGTCCTGGCAGTTCACGGTCACCGCGACGGACGCCAACCGCGTCTCCCTGCGCCTCGCCCGCGCGAGCACGGGCCGGCCGTGCGTGGCCGTCCCCGAGTACTGCGCCCACGGCTCGGTGGACGAGACGTTCGCGGTCCTGGACGGCGAGGGCCGCGTCGTGGCCCGGCGTGGCAACCTCGGGCCGGCCGTCGATCCCGCGGTCACGACGCGGGTCGTCCCGTTCAATGACCTCGAGGCCCTCGAACGCGCGCTCGCGGATCGCCAGGTCGCCGCCCTGCTGATCGAGCCGGCGCTGACGAACGTCGGCATTGTCCTGCCGGATCCCGGCTATCTCGAGGGCGTTCGCGAGATCACCCGGCGCCACGGCACGATCCTCATCCACGATGAGACGCACACGATCTGCGCCGGGCCCGGCGGCGTGACGGCCGCGATGAACCTCAGCCCGGACATGCTCGTGATCGGCAAAACGATCGGCGGCGGCATCCCGGTCGCCACGTACGGAATGACCGCCGAGGTGGCGGATCACGTTCGCGCGGCCGTGCCGATCGAGGATTCGGATGTGGGCGGGATCGGCGGCACGCTTGCGGGCTACGCGCTGTCCATGGCGGCGGCCCGCGCGGCTTTGGGCGAGGTCCTGACGGCTACGGCCTTCGACCTGATGATCCCGCTGGCGGAGCGCTGGGAGGGCGGCGTCAACGAAGCGATCGCCCAGCGCGGCGCGCCCTGGAGCGTGACCCGCCTCGGGGCCCGCGCCGAATACCACTTCATGCCCGACCCGCCGCGGGACGGCGCCGACCAGATCGCCCACGCCGATCCCGAGCTGGAGCGCTTCCTGCATCTTTGGGTCATGAACCGCGGCGTGCTCATGACCCCGTTCCACAACATGGCCCTGATGTCGCCGGTTACGACCGAGGCCGACATCGACCGCCACACCGCGGCCTTCGACGCCGCGCTCGAGGCGCTCTTCGACTAGCTCTCGGCTGCCCTCCCGGCCAGGCGCCGGCCTCGCAGGCGGCCGGTTCGCGCGCTCGTATCATCCGCTGATGTCCATGCTGGCCCACGAGTCCGCCGATCTCGATGAGCGCGGCCTCGAGGCCGCCCGAACCCGGACGCGATGGGCGTTGTTCGTCGGCGTCGCGCTGGGCAGCACAGGGCACCTGGCCGCTGCGACGGTTGCTTCGATCGTCGGCCGTGACCTGCTCGGGACCGCCGCGCTCGCCGGGGCGCCGGGGGCCGCGGTCGTGTTCGGGGCGGCAGTGGGCGCGATCGTCCTGTCGTGGATTATGTCGCGCCGCGGCCGACGGGTCGGCCTGACCACGGGCTACCTCACGAGTGTTGCCGGGGCATTCGTGGCGGCGCTCGCGGTCATCCTGCGGTCCTTCCCGCTCCTGATCCTCGGGACGTTCGTCATCGGCTTCGGCAACTCGTCGACCAATTTGTCGCGCTACGCCGCTGCCGACATGGCTGCGCCAGCGCGGCGGGGCGTGGCGATCGGGCTCGTGGTCTGGGGTTCGACGGTGGGCGGCATCGTCGGGCCGTGGCTCGTGCCGATCGCGGGCGAGCTGGCGCCGAGAATCGGGCTACCGTCGCTCGCAGGGCCCTACGTCGTGCCGATCCTCTTCGTGAGCATCGCCGCGGCGCTGTCGTTCTTCCTCCTCAGGCCCGATCCCTTCGCCCTCGCCCACGAATCGAACATCCGGCGAGCCAGCGACCCGCCGGCCGTTCCGGTTCGGGAGATCCTGCTTCGACCGGCCGTGCTTGCGGCCATCGCGGCCCTGGTCGCAGGGCAGGCCACCATGGTCCTGATCATGACCATGACGCCGCTGCACCTCACCGATCACGGTCACGGACTGGGGGCGGTCGGGCTCGTGATCAGCGGCCACGTGGCGGGCATGTTCGCGCTGGCCCCGGTCTCGGGCTGGATCTCGCAACGAATCGGGACGCTCCGGACGATCTTCATGGGTACGGGCGTGCTCGTCTCGGCCGCGCTGCTCGCAGCGCTGGCGCCGCCGGAGCGTGACGAGATGCTGTTCATCGCCCTGTTCCTGCTCGGTTGGGGCTGGAACCTCGGGTTCGTCGCCGGCAGCGCAATGCTGTCATCGAGCGTAGAGCTGGCGCAGCGGGCCCGCGTCCAGGGCGTGGCGGACGCCGTCATCTGGACGACCTCGGCGGTCGCGAGCCTGGGCTCGGGCGTCGTCGTCGCGGCCGCGGGCTTCTCGGCGCTGGGCCTCCTCGGGGTCGCGATCGTCCTTGCCCCCGTCTGGCTGCTCTTGAGCCGCCGCCACGACTTCGCCCCGGTGGCCGCGTCGGCGCCCTAGGTGCCTGCGACCCTCATCCCCTCAGGCGATCACCTCGCGGACCAGCCAGGCAGCGAGGGTTCGGGCGCAGGCGGCGACCTCGTCGACCGAGACCCACTCGTCGGCCGTATGCGCGACGCGCTTGTCGCCCGGCCCGAAGATCACGGTAGGCGTGCGGCCCTCGTTGACGAGCAGGCGCATGTCGGCGCCGTACGGTTCGCCGGTCATCTCCGGCTCGCGCCCCAGCACCGCCCCTGCGACGGCGGCGAGCCCGAGCGGGAGCGGGTGGTCCTCGGCTACGCGTGAGGACGAGAACCTGCCGCCGGTCAGCTCGACGGTTGCCGGGTGGTCCCGCAGGAACGGATCGGACTCGTTGGCGTCGTCGATGCAGCGCTGGAGGTCGCGCTCGGCGTCGCGCCAGGTCTGGCCGAGCTTGACGCCGTAGCGGCCCTCGGCCTCGACCCGATCGATCACCGTCGAAGCCCAGTCGCCGCCAGAGACCTTGCCGATGATCGTGGCGTACGGCAGGCCGTGGACGGTCATCAACGGGTCGGTCTCCGCGTTGTTCCGCGCCGTCTCATCGGCCTCGAGGGCCTTCACGAGGGTCTGCAGGTTGTCGAGCGCGGACACGCCCTCGCGACGCACCGAGGCGTGCGCCGCGCGGCCCGGAACCGTGAGCTTGAACGTGATCGCTCCGGCATGGGCGATCACGATCTCGAGATCGGTCGGCTCGGTGATCACGGCCACGTCGCCGGTGGCGCCCGCGCGGATGGCCGCGAGCATGCCCTGGCCGCCGTCCTCCTCCGAGGGCACGCTGGCGACGAGAATCTCGCCTCCCAGCCGATCCGCCAGGCCGGCCTCGGCGAGCGCCCGGACCGCCCCGAGGATCGAGGCGACGCCGCCCTTCATGTCGACCGCACCGCGGCCGTAGATCCGGTCGCCCTCTCGCTCGGCGGCCCATGGAGCCCTCGTCCAGCTGGCGGGGTCGCCGACGGGCACGACGTCGACGTGCCCGACGAGCACGACCCGCCGACCGCCCGCTCGGCCGAGCCGGCCGAAGACGATCGGCAGGCGCGCCCGCGGCATCTCCTCGCCGGGCCAGTCGGGGTCCGCGCGGGCCGCTGCGGGATCGGGCTCGACCCGCTCGACCCGGGAGCCGGCGTCGGCCAGCAGGGACGTCATCAGGTCCTGGACGGCGGCCTCATCGCCGGTGACGCTCGGGACGCGAACGAGCCGCGTCAGCGCATCGACAATCCAGTCGTCGTCGACGGCATCGGCTGCCCGTTGCTCCAGCTCGCGGAGGGTCACCCCCGCAGGATCGGGCGGGTCATGCACGTCGGGCCGCCCGACCCGTTGACCCCGATCTCGGTCGCCGGATACGTGTGGACCTCGACGCCCTGGGCCGCGAGCGCAGCCGCCGTGCCCGGATTGCCCTCGGCCGCGATCACGACGCCCGGCCGAACGGCCAGGACGTTGCACCCGAGGGTCGGGTACTCCTCGTCTGGCACCTCGACGAGGCGATATCGGAGGTCATTCAGGAGCTGCCATAGGCCGACCGGCATGAGTGGCAGGTAGACGACCGCGACGTCGTCGGCGATCGGGCTGATGACGGACATCAGGTGGACCAGCTCGTCTGGCCCACGCCAGTACGGGACGTCGAAGATCCGGACGTCGCCGCCGATCAGGCCCGCGAGCTGGCGGGCGCCCTCGTCGTTCGTCCGGAGCGTGCGGCCGATGCAGAAGAGATCCTCCCGGAGCCAGAACGTGTCGCCACCCTCGATCGTGCCGGGCGCCTCGATGCGGCCGGCCGTCGGGATGCCGTGGGCCAGGGTCCAGGCCTCGATCGCGGCCGGCTCGACCTGCCGATTGAGCTTGCCGGGCCGCAGCGGGATCGCGCCGCGATCGGTGATGAGCAGCGGGTCGTAGGGGTAGAGCAGGTCCGGGCTCTCGATGTCCATATCGAGGAGGTGGACCGCCGTGCCCAGGGAGGCCAGCAGCCCTGCGAATGCGGCGTGCTCGCGCCTCGCGATCTCGAGGTTCACCGGGTGGAGGAAGCCATGGGCAGGATCCTCGAAGGCCCGCCCGAACGCGGGCCCAGGCGCCTTGAGGAGTGCCTCCCGAAGGGGCGCGGTGTTGCTCTGGCCGCCGTATGTCCGGGTTGCCGGAGTCGATCCCATGGCCGGCGGGGCGGTCAGGAAACCGCTCCGGCGGCGGCACCGGCCCCGGCGCCGGCAGCCGCCGATCTGCCGGAGGCGGCGATCTCAGAAAGCTCGTCGGCCAGGCGGTCGACCTCGGCGCGGGTGTTGTAGTGCGTGAGGCCGATCCGGACGACGCCATCCGGGGCGAGACCGAGCCTCTCCATGAGCCCGGTCGCGTAGAAGTCACCATCCCAGACCGCGATGCCGCGCTTGCCGAGCAACTCGGCTGCGGCTCGCGGCGCGACGCCGGCGATCCGGATCGCGGCGGTCGGCGTTCGGCGTTCCATGTCCGCGTCGGCCGTCAGCCCGACGATCTCGACGCCTTCGATCGCGGCGAGCCGCCCGGCCAGGTAGCGGTACAGGTCCAGCTCGTAGGCGCGAATCGCGCGCATCCCGGCCAGCACGCGATCGCGCCGGCTGCCGCCGTCAGGGCCGCTGCCCTCAGCCGCACCGCCATAGCGGCTCCCGAGATCGGCGAGGTATTCGACCGCCGCGACCGCGCCCGCGTCGCCCTCGAAGTTGCCGGTGCCGGTCTCGAAGCGGTGGGTCGCGGGCCGGAGCTTGTATTCGGGCAGCCGGTCGACGACCTCGCGACGCGTGTACATCGCGCCGAGGTGGGGCCCGAAGAACTTGTAGACCGAACAGGCCACATAGTCGGCATCCACGGCCCGGGCATCGAGCGGCAGGTGCGGGGCGGCGTGCACGGCGTCGACGAACAGCTGCGCACCGACGCGATGCGCGCGATCGGCGATCTCCGCGACCGGGTTGATCGTCCCGACCGCGTTCGACGCCCAGCCGACCGCTACCAGCCGGGTCCGTTCGTTGAGCACGGCGTCGAGATCCTCGAGGCGCAGCGTGCAGTCGGCGAGATTCGGCTCCCAGGTTCGGACGATCACCTCGTTGTCGCGAGCCAGCGCGATCCACGGATCGATGTTGGCCTGGTGATCAAGGCCGGTCACCACGATCTCGTCGCCCGGGCGCAGCGCGGCGCCGATCGAGCGGGACAGGTGGAACGTTAGCGTGGTCATGTTCGGCCCGAGCGTGATCTCGTCCGCATCGACGCCCACGACGTCCGCCAGGGCCGCGTGGGCGTCCTCGACGATCGCGTCAGATCGCTCCGACGTCGGGAACGCGCCGCCGTGATTGGCGTTCGATTCGCGGTAGTAGCCCACGACCGCGTCGATGACCGACTCGGGGACCTGGGTGCCTCCCGGGCCGTCGAAGAAGGCCATCGGCCGACCCTCGTGGCTCAGCCCGAGGGCCGGAAATCGGGCGCGAACTGCCTCGACGTCGAAGGTTGTCATCTCGGGGCCGATGCTAGCCGCTCGCAGCGTCGTTGACCGCGCAACAACCCCGGTCGTAGGATGGACGCATCTTGCCAACCGCGACAACCACCCTGATTGAGCCCCTCACGGCCCGCGACGAGCGGCTCGCGCCCTGGCGCGCCTTCGTTCGCGCCCAGGCCCACGTCTCACGGCGACTCGACGAGGACCTCCGCGCCGAGCACGGCCTGTCGCTCCAGGAATACGTGGCCCTGCTGATCCTCGCCGAGGCGCCCGAGCGCCGGCTCCGGATGGGCCGTCTCGCCGAGTTGCTGACGCTCTCGAAGAGCGGCGCCACGCGGCTGATCGACCGGCTCGTTGATGACGGCTTTGTCGCGCGGGTGACCTGCCCGAGCGACCTTCGCGGCGCCGAGGCCGCACTGACCGAGGCTGGGATCCAGCGTCTGCGAACTGCGGCACCCACCCACCTTCGGGGGATCGCGGACTACTTCCTGTCCGCCATCGAGGGCGCGGACCTGGAGGTCGTCGAGCGGACGATGCGCGACGTTGCCGATCGGGCCTGCGGCACGCGGGGTCGCGCCTGACCGGCCGCCTCCTCGTCGGGACGTCGGGCTTTTCCTACGGCGACTGGACGCCTCGCTTTTACCCAGCCGGCACCCGCGCCGCGGATCGCCTCGCGGTCTATGCCGCTCGGCTCCCCGCTCTCGAGCTCAACGCGACCTTCCGACGCCGGCCGACCGCATCGGCGATCGCGGGCTGGGTCCGCGCGACCCCACCCGAGTTCCGGTTCGCGGTCAAGGCCCAGCGCGGCTCGGCGGTGCGGGCGCTGTTCGGGTCGCCAGAGGAAAGCGTCGCCTGGCTGACGGAGCCGCTCCCGGCCTTCGGGCCGCGCCTCGGGACGGTGCTCTTCCGTGTCCCGGCGGAGATCCGTCGCGACGGTCCGTGGGTCGGCGGCGATACGTCCATCGCGGACGCGCGTCTCAAGGCCCTCCTGGCCGCGTGGCCGTCGGCGATCCCGCTCGTCGTCGAGCTCCAGGACCCGTCGTGGCACGTCGACGAGACGTTCGCCGCGCTGCGCGGGGCAGGCGCGACGCTGTGCATCACGGAGCTGCCGCCGGAGGGCGACGAGGGCGCGAGTCCGACCCACGCAGCCGCCACCGCTGGGTCATCCGGCGCGGATCCCGTCGCGGGCGCCGATCGCGAGGCCCCGATCGTCCGGCGCACCGGCTCGTTTCTCTACCTCCGTCTGCGCCTGCATGAGTACAACGCGGCCGCGCTCGACGCCTGGGCCGCCCGGATCGAGCCGTTCCTCGCGGCCGGCGACGACGTCTACGCCTTCTTCCGGCACGACGCGGTCGGCCGCGCGGCGGAGCTCGCCCTGGAGATGCGCACGCGCTTCCCACGCGCCTGATCAGCCGGAGGAGCCCGGATCAGCCCGGCGCGGCCCCGTGCGGGACGCCACGCTGATGGTCGACCCGGTGCGTGTACTCGGCCGGCCCGAACACGACCAGAACGACGAGATCCTCCTCGATGTCGTGGAATCGGTGCTCGACGTCGGCCCCGACGAACACGATCGACCCGGCCTCGACCGGGCGGTCGTCGTCGCCGACCCGGATTCGCGCCCGGCCCGAGACGACGTGATAGACCTCGTCCTCGGTGTGCGGACCCTGGGGATCCGCGCCCCCGGCGGCCAGCACGTACACCCCGACCGACAGGTCGTGGGTCCGGATGAACTCGTGGTACAGCCGGCCGGAAGCGGCGCGCTCGCGGAGCAGGCCGTTGAGCTCGAAGGCGTCCACGGCTCGGCAGCCTAGCATCGCGGGGAACCAGCGGCGGGGTCCTCCCGTACAGTCCCTCGATGACTCCCCGGCCCGCTCGAGTCCTCCTCGCCGCCTCGATACTGGCCGCCCTTGCGCTTGCCGGTTGCACGCCGAGTCGACCCTCCGTAGCGCCAACCAGGAGCACGCCGGCGCCGGGCTCCAGCCCGCCGGCCGGCCAGTCCAGAGCGCCGGCCGAGGACGTGACGGTGACGCTCGAGCCATTTGCGACAGTTCCGGGTGGGCCGCTGGCCATCGCCGCACCGCGCGACGGATCCGGACGGCTGTTCGTCGCCGCGCAGGACGGCAAGGTCTGGGTCATCGAGCGCGACGGGACCGTGCGTCCCGTGCCCCTGATCGATCTCGGCTCCCGCCTCCACAGCGGGGGCGAGCGGGGCCTGTTGGGCCTCGCCCTCCATCCGCGGTTCCCGACGGATGCGCGGGTCTTCGTCGGCTACACGGACACCGCCGGCGACACGGTCGTCGCGAGCCTGACGCTCGATCCCGGCGACGCAAACCGCCTCGATGGGGCCAGCCACCGGCAGCTGCTCTTCCTGGATCAGCCGTATGCGAACCACAACGGCGGCGCGCTGGCGTTCGGACCGGACGGCGACCTCTACGTTTCGCTCGGCGATGGCGGCAGTGGCGGTGACCCGCAGGGCAACGGCCAGAACACGGACTCGCTGCTGGGCAAGATCCTGCGCCTCGACATTGAGGTCGATTCGGGCGGCCGCAGCTACTCGATCCCGGCGGACAACCCGTTTGCCGGCGGCGGCGGCCGTGGCGAGATCTGGGAGTACGGCCTCCGCAACCCGTGGCGGATGTCGTTCGATCGGGCGAACGGCGACCTGTGGCTGGGCGATGTCGGACAGAACGTGTTCGAGGAGGTCGACGTCGCCCGGGCCGGGATCGGCGGCCTCAACTTCGGCTGGAACCTGATGGAAGGCAGTCACTGCTATAACGCGACGCGCTGCCAGCGGACCGGGCTGACCCTTCCGGTCACCGACTACGGCCGCGACCTCGGCTGCACGGTCATCGGTGGGTCTGTGTACCGCGGCGCGGCCTACCCGTTCCTCGTCGGGACGTACCTCTTCGCGGACTACTGCAGCGGCCGGCTCTTTGCCATCGACGCCGCCGCGGATGGCCCCGTCGCACCGGTCGAGGTCGGCACTGGCAGCGGCAACATCTCTGCATTCGGCGAGGACGCCGCCGGCGAGCTGTACGTCACGGCCCTCGACGGCACGCTCTCGAAGGTCGTCGCCACCCGGCGCTGAAGCGCGAGCTCAGGTTGTGAGCGGGTCGAGCTTCTCCGGATCGATGCCGAGGTCCGCATGGCCCTTCGCGGCGGCCTCAGCGGTGATGTCGCCGGATTGGGCCAGGGCCGAGAGAGCGGCCGCGGCGATGCTCGGCGGGTCGATCTCGAAGTAGGCGCGAAGGGAGTCGCGCGTGTCGCTTCGGCCGAAGCCATCGGTGCCGAGCGTGACGAACGGCGCATCGATCCACGGTCGGATCAGGTCCGGCAGGGCCTTCATCCAGTCGGTCGCGGCGATGATGGGGCCACCCTTGGGACCGAGCACCGTCGAAACGTACGGGTCCCGCGCCTTCTCGGCCGGGTGAAGCCGGTTCCAGCGATCGACGCTGAGCGCGTCGCGCCGGAGCATCGGGAACGACGGCGCCGAGAAGACCTCGCCCGCCACGCCGAGCTGCTCGGCCAGCAGGGCCTGGGCGGCGATGACCTGGAGCAGGATCGAGCCCGAACCGACGAGCCGGACCCGCGGCGCGCCCTTCGCCACCTTGGGCGCGGGTGCGAGCGGGTAGATGCCGCGGAGGATCCCCTCATCGACGCCCTTCGGCTTGGCGGCCATCGCGTAGTTCTCGTTGTAGAGCGTGATGTAGTAGATGAGGTCCTCGGCCTTGATGTGCATCCGCTCGATGCCATCGCGAATGATCGCCGCGAGCTCGTAGGCGAAGGTCGGGTCGTACTGGCGCACGGCCGGGTTGGTCATCGCGAGGACGTGGCTGTGGCCGTCGTCGTGCTGGAGTCCCTCGCCCGTGAGGGTCGTTCGGCCTGCGGTCGCGCCCATCAGGAACCCGCGGGTCCGGGCGTCGCCGGCGGCCCAGAGCTGATCGCCGGTCCGCTGGAAGCCGAACATCGAGTAGAAGATGTAGAACGGGATGACGGGATAGCCGTGGGTGGCGTAGGACGTCCCGGCCGCCTGGAAGCCCGCGGCGGAGCCCGCCTCGGTGATGCCCTCCTCGAGCACCTGGCCATCGATCGCCTCGCGATACTTCAGCACGAGCTCGCTGTCGACGGGGTCGTAGCGCTGGCCGGTCGAGGAGTAGATGCCGACCTCGTTGAACAGCGGGTCCATACCGAACGTCCGCGCCTCGTCGGGGATGATCGGCACGACGCGCGGGCCGAGGTCGGGGTCGCGGATGAGGTTCCGGAGCATCCGGGTGAAGGCCATCGTCGTCGATACCGGGGTGGCCGAGCCCGCCGCGAACTCGGCGTCGAAGCTCGGCTTGGGCGCGGGCAGCTGGATCGCCTGGAAGCTTCGCTTCGGGAGCGGGCCACCGAGCACGCGCCGCCGCTCGATCAGGTACTG
>JBBQFS010000033.1:0-20118 GCA_038322255.1 Candidatus Limnocylindrales bacterium
ACCGATCATCTCGGGGCTGATCGGGGTGGGGCAGAGCTACCTCAACAACATCATCGGCCAGAGCGTCATGCACGACCTGCGGACGGCCCTGTATGCCCACCTCCAGCAGATGCCGCTCCGCTTCTTCACCGAGACCAAGACCGGCGAGATCCAGAGCCGGCTCGCGAACGACGTCGGCGGCGTGCAGTCGGTGGTCACCGACACTGCGGCATCGCTCACCTCGAACATCGCGATTGCCCTGAGCACCGTCGTCGCCATGTTCATCATCGACTGGCGGCTCACCTTCCTGAGCCTCGGCCTCCTCCCGTTCTTCATGTACCTCACCTACCGCGTGGGCAAGGTCAACCGTGAGGTCCGGGGCGAGACGCAGAAGTCCCTCGCCGAGATGTCCGCGGCGACCGAGGAGACGCTGTCCGTCTCGGGGATGCTGCTGTCGAAGACGTTCGGCCAGCAGCAGGCGGCGATCGATCGTTTCAGCACGCTCAATCGCCGGCTCGCGACCCTCCAGGTCCGCCAGGCGATGGTCGGGCGGTGGTTCTTCATGATCATCGGCACGATCTTCTCGATCACGCCGGCGTTCGTCTACTGGCTCGCCGGCTACCTCGCGGTGCAGGGCGACCCGTCGGCGCCAACGATCGGCGACATCGTCGCGTTCACCACGCTCCAGTCGCGCCTGTTCTTCCCGCTCGGGCAGCTGCTCAACGTCCAGGTGGAGATCCAGGGCGCCCTGGCCCTCTTCGACCGGATCTTCGAGTACCTCGAGCTCGACCCGGTCATCGTCGACGCGCCCGACGCGATCGACCTGGCTGCGGCACCTGTTGCAGGCCGGATCCGCTTCCGGGAGGTGTCCTTCACCTATCCCACGGCCGCACCGCGGCCCGCAGCGCAGACGCTGCCCGATGAGGTCGTTGCAGAGTCGGCGTCCATCAGCCTCGCGCAAGCCCCGGAAGCCCCGGAGGGCCCGGAGGCGGCCGATGGCCGGGAGCCTCAGGTCGCGCCCGCGGCGCACGAGCCTGCGCCCTTCGGGCTCAGCGACATCGACTTCGAGGCCCGGCCAGGCGACCTGATCGCCCTCGTGGGCCCGTCGGGGTCCGGGAAGACGACCACGACCTATCTCGTCCCCCGGCTCTACGACGTCGAAGCCGGCGCGGTCGAGATCGACGGGACCGACGTCCGGCAGCTGAGCCTCGTCTCGCTCGGCCGGGTGATCGGCTTCGTGACCCAGGAGACGTACCTGTTCCACGACACGGTCCGCGCGAACCTGCTGTACGCCAAGCCCGAGGCGACGCAGGACGAGATCGAGGCGGCCGCGCGGGCCGCCGCGATCCACGACCGGGTGATGGACCTACCCCAGGGCTACGACACCGTGGTCGGCGAGCGCGGCTACAAGCTCTCGGGCGGCGAGAAGCAGCGCATCGCGATCGCGCGGGTCCTCCTCAAGGACCCCCGAATCCTGATCCTCGACGAGGCGACGTCGGCGCTCGATACGGTCAGCGAGCGACTCATCCAGCGTGCCCTGGAGCAGCTGGAACGCGGCCGGACGACGATCGCGATCGCGCACCGACTCTCGACGATCCTGCGCGCCGACCAGATCCTGGTCTACGAGGCGGGACGAATCGTGGAGCGGGGCACGCACGCCACGCTGCTCGCCCGCGCCGGGCTCTACGCACGCCTGTACCGGGAGCAGTTCGAGGGCGCGGAGCGTGATAGCACCTCGGAGGCCCGCGGTCGGGCCGGCGCCCCGGAGCTCACGACCCGCGGCGCTGCGTGACCGCCCGATGAGCCGTCTCCGGAGCGCGACGCTCGTTCACGAGGGCGGGATGCGCTTCGTTGCCACGACCGGCACGACGCGAACAATCGTGTTCGGCGACGCCTTCGTACGCGGTGAGCTCAGCCCCGTGGAGACGCTCGTCGTGTCGCTGGCGGCCTGCTCCGCGATGGACGTGGCCTCCATTACGACCAAGAAGCGCCAGCGGCTGACCCGCTACGAGGTTCACGTCGAGGCGATCCAGCGGGACGAGTTCCCGCAGATCCTGACGCGCGTCGAGGTAATCCACGACGTCGAAGGTCCGGTCGTGGAAGAAGCCGCGATCCGGCGAGCGATCGAGCTGTCCGCGACGAAGTACTGCCCCGTAAACGCGATGCTCTCGGCGGGCGCCACCGAGGTCCACCACGGCTACCGCGTTCGCAACACCGGCCCGGAGCCGTTCGAGGCCCAGGGCGAGGTCGTCGTCACCGGTCCATACCGCCGCACCGACGTCGTCGCCTGAGCTCATCCCGACCACGGCGCCGCGTCGGGCATTGTCCTGGCAGCGAACCGACGTTCATGCTAGCCTCCAACTCAAGGGCACTTGACCCGCCGTCGCAAGACCCCTTGAGTCGCTGAGGAGTTTTCCCGGACCGATGCTTGCCACGTTCTTCCTGATGCTCCGCGAGGGGCTCGAAGCTGCCCTCATCGTCGGCATCGTGGCGGCTTACCTTGTGAAGATCGGGCGCCGTGACGCCCTGCCGAGGATCGCCGTCGGGGTGGCCAGCGCCATTGCCCTGTCGATCGCGATCGGCGTGGCCGTGACCCTGGCCATCGCGGAGCTGCCCGAGGCGGTCCAGGCCACGGCCGAGGGCATCGCCGCCCTCGTGGCCGTCGCGGTGCTCACCTGGATGTTGTTCTGGATGCGCCGTCAGGGTCGCGCGATGAAGAGTGAGCTCGAGCACGGGATCGACCTCGCGATCACCGATGGTGGCACGTTCGCCCTCGTCGCCCTGGCGTTCGTCGCGGTGATCCGCGAGGGCGTCGAGACGGCGCTCTTCCTCGTCCCGGTCCTGTCATTCAACGGGACCGGCATCGATACCGTCGTGGGAGGCCTCCTCGGTCTCGCCGTCGCGATCGGCGTCGGCTGGGCGATCTTCATCGCCGGCCGGCGGGTCAACCTCCGCCAATTCTTCACCGTGACGGGCACCGTCCTGATCTTCGTCGCGGCGGGCCTGGTCGCGTTCGCGATCGCCGAGTTCGGGAACGCTGGGTTGATCGCAAACGCCGGCGTCGCCTTCGATCTCAGCGGCGTCCTGCCGGACACGAGCCCGCTCGGCAGCATCCTCCACGGCCTCTTCGGCTATCGATCGGCGCCGACGCCGCTCGAGCTTCTCGGGTACGTTGGGTACCTGCTCCCGGTGCTGATCCTGTTCGTGCTCGATCGGCCCTTCATCAGGCGGCCCGCAGTCGCCGCCTGATCACCGCTCCCAGCGCACAGGAGGATTCCTTTGGCCTGGCTTGATCGCCTCGCGCGCGGCTGCGCCCCGGCCATCGTCCTGATCCTGGTCGCCGCCTGCGGCGGAGCCTTGGCGCCCTCGGGACCGGCGACGCCGGTGCCCTCGGGCGTGATCGCCGTCGATGCGAAGGAGTACGCCTTCACGCCTTCGACGATGACGGTCGCGGCGGGTCCGACTCGTTTCTTCGTCAGGAATGCGGGCTCCGTCGAGCACGAGTTCGACGTGTACCAGGGCGATCAGCTCCTGGGTCAGATCAAGAGCCTCACGCCCGGGCTCACAAAGGAGCTGTCGCTCACCCTCGCGGCCGGGCACTACACATTCATCTGCAAGCTGAGCGGGCATGACCAGCTGGGCATGAAGGGCACGCTGGCCGTTACCGGCAGCTGATGCCCGCCGGCCAAGCGCTCGAGCTCGTCGAGTTCGAAATAGAAGGAAAGTGGAGCGATCACGGCGCGTCAGGCGGTGACGACGACGTGCGATGCCTCTCGGCGGAGGTGGGCGTACCCGGGCTTGACCACCTCGTTGATGAGCCGGAGCCGCTCGTCGAAGGGCGCGAAGGCGGACTTCATGGCGTTGATCGTGAGCCACTCCATCTCGCCGAGGCCGAGGCCGAAGGCCTCGTCGAGGGCCTTGAACTCGCTCGACATCGAGACGTTCGACATCAGTCGGTTGTCGGTGTTGACCGTCACCCGGAAGCGCAGGCGCCGGAGCAGGTCGATCGGGTGATCGGCGACCGACGCTGCGGCTCCGCTGTGGACGTTCGAGGTCGGGCACATCTCGAGTGGCACGCGACGATCACGCACGAATGCCGCCAGGCGCCCCAGCTGGACCGAGCCGTCCTCGAGCACGGTGATGTCGTCGACGATCCGGACCCCGTGCCCGAGCCGCTCGGCGCCACAGAACTGGAGCGCCTCCCAGATCGACGGCAGGCCGAACCCCTCGCCGGCGTGGATCGTGATGTGGAAGTTCTCCTGGCGGATCTTGTCGAACGCCTCGAGGTGACGGGTGGGGCGATAGCCCGCCTCCGGCCCGGCGATGTCGAACCCGACCACGCCAGCATCGCGCCACCGCACGGCGCACTCGGCGACCTCGACTGAGCGCGCGGCCTGCCGCATCGCCGTGACGAGGACCTTCATGAGGATCGGGCGCCCAGCCGCAGCGGCGCGCTGGCTGCCGATCAGGAAGCCCTCGAGGTTCGCCTCAACCACCTCGTCGAGGGTCAGGCCCTTCTGGGTCGAGAGCTCCGGGGCGTAGCGGACCTCGGCGTAGACGACGCCGTCGGCGGCGAGATCCTCGGCGCACTCGGCGGCAACGCGGATGATCGCGTCGCGCTCCTGCAGCACGCCGATGGTGTGCTCGAAGGTCTCGAGGTACAGCTCGAGCGACTTGCGGTCGGCGCCGCGGCGGATCCAGGTCGCGAGGTCGTCGACGTCGGTCGTGGGCAGGTGCGTGTAGCCATGCTCCGAAGCGAGATCCACCACCGTCCCGGGCCGAAGCCCGCCGTCGAGGTGATCGTGGAGGAGGGCCTTCGGCGCGCGTCGAATCGTCTCGAGGGTCAGCATCGTGCGCGGATGGTATCCGCCGCGGCGGCCGGTCGAGTGGGTCCTAGACTCAGCTCGTGCCCGAATCCGCCCTGGCTGGACTAGTCCTCGAGGGCGACTCGCATGGCGTGCATTGGCACCTCGAGCTCGATCGCCGGCAGCTGCTGCCGGGCCGGCTCGTTGGCGGCCGGATGTCGCTGCGGGCGGACCGGAGCATGGAGGCCCGCGCCGTGGTCGTGGCGCTCGTCGCCGAGGAGCATTGGCGGCATCGCCAGACGACGCGCGACGCGAGCGGCAATACGACGACGCGGGTGGTGACCTCGCGGGACGAGCTCCTGCGTGAACCCGTGCAGGTGAACGGAGCCCTGCGGCTGGCCGCCGGCGAGACATGGCAGGCGACGTTCGAGCTGCCGGTCCCGGAGCTAGGTCCGGCGAGCCTGGACGCCGAGGATGCCGGGCTCTCATGGAGGCTCGAGGCGAAGCTCGATATCGACGATGGGTTCGACTCGAGCATCGCCGGCCCACTCGTCGTTGCCCAGCCGACCGCCCTGCTGCGGGCCGGCGCGGTGCACGTCGGGGAGTTCGCGCTGTACGAGCGTGACGATGTCGCGGCCGACGGGATCACCGGCACGATCGGATTCGAGCCGATGCCACTGGTCTGCGGCGAGCCGTTCAGCGGGCGCGTGGCGCTGGACCTGCCGGAGTCGGTCAATCTCCAGGAGATCCGCGCCGAGCTCCGGGTCCAGGTCGAGGCCACCGTCGGCGGCGGCGAGAGCGAGACGATCATCCCCTGGGCGGACCAGCTCGCTCCGGAGGGAACGTACGGCGGCTCCGTGTCGTTCGACGTGGCTGGCGCGCTCGACGCCCGTCCGCTCCCGACGATGGAGCTGCCCCACGGCCGGGCGGGCGCGACCTTCCACGTGGTCCTGGCCAGGGCATGGGCGGTCGATACGCATCTCGCCCGGGATGTCGCGATCGCGACCACGCGGGAGCTCTAGGTCGGGGCGCGGCTTCCCGACCGCCGCCGACCGTTGTGGCGGCCATATCGGTGGAGCGACCGACAAGCCCTCCTGAACGCGACCGATCTTTTGCATCGGGCGCGCAACCGGCCCAAGGCGCCGACCCCAACCGATCGGCCCTTGAGCGTGTTGTGTGGAATGTGAACCACCTGCTCGGGCCTTGGCCCAGTCGTCTAGGCCAAGGTACGGATACACTGCGCCGATGATCGCCCGCCCGACGCGCGCCGATTGGGCCGCGCTCATCGCCCTGGCCCTCATGTGGGGCACGAGCTACGCGTTCATCAAGCTCGGCGTGCAGACCCTGCCGACGTTCACCCTGATCGCGACGCGGCTGCTGATCGGGCTCTTCGTCCTGGCCGCGGTCGTGCTGATCGCGCGCGAGCGGCTGCCGCGCAACCCGCGGATCTACATGCACCTCGTCGTGATGGCGCTGGTCAATATCGTCATCCCATTCACCCTCATCACGACCGCCGAGCGGTCGGTCGCCTCGGCGATCGCGGCGATCATCAATGGCGCCGTGCCGCTGGTGGTGATCCTGCTCGCTGCCCTCGTCCTGCGCGACGAACCGATCACGCTCGGCCGGCTGATCGGCCTCCTCGTCGGGTATGCCGGCGTGATCGTGATCGTGAGCCCGGGTCTTGCGAACAGCACCGGCAGCGAGATCTCGGGGGAGCTGGCCCTCGTGGGCTCGACGATCTCGTACGGCATCGGCGCGGTGTATTCGCGACGCAACATGCGCGGGCTGCGGCCGATGATCCCGGCCCTCTTCCAGGTGGCCTTCGCCTTCGTGATCGTGTCCGTGCTGGCGCTGGTCAACGAAAACCCACTCGGAGTCGCGTGGAACGGCGACGCGCTACTGGCGGTCGTGTGGCTCGGCGTCTTCGGCTCCGGAGCGGCGTACCTCCTGAACTTCCGCCTGCTGGCGCGGATCGGCGCGACCCGGACGTCGATCCTCGCGTACTTCCTGCCGGTCGTCGGCATCATCTCGGGGGCAATCATGTTCGGCGAGCACGTCGATCAGCTCGTGCTGTTCGGCACGGCGATGGTCCTCGCTGGCATCGCCCTGGTGAACGGCCGCTTCCTCGAGCGGCGCGTGTACGGACGCGCTCCGGCGGAGCCCGAGCCCTCGGGCTAGTCCTTACTCCCTCGCGGTCGCGAGCAGGATCGCACCCATGACCACGAGGCACGCAGCGACGATCCGCGTCGCGGCCTGCCGTCGGCCCTGGGTCTCCCCCAGACGGAGGGCGCCCCAGGCGGCGGCGAGCACGATCCCGGATTCGCGCAGCGGTGCAACGGTCGCGAGCGGCGCGATGTCGTAGGCGACGAGCACCAGCAGGTAGGCGGACAGGGCGAGCACCCCGGCCAGCGCGTCGCGCGAGATCCTGGCGATGCGGCCGCTTGGCGCGCTCGCGCCGGGCGCCATCGGAACGTCCGCCAGCGCCCGATCGGGCGCCGGTGCCAACCATCCCAGCCGGCGGCCGACGACCACGGTCACCGCCAGGAACACGCTCGCGAACACCGTCAGGATCGCGCCGTACAGCCAGGGCTCGGCAAGGCGAACGCCCACCCGGTCGACTGCCGAATACGCCGCGATGGAGGCCCCGGTCAGCAGCGCGAAGCCGATCGCCCCGCGCTGGTGCGCCCCGGCGCTGCGCAACGCCCGCCACGGTTGCGCGACGAGCAGGATGCCCGCCAGGAGGCTGGCGACGCCGACGGCGGCAAGCGGGGCCAGTCGCTCGCTGAGGAGCAGGATGCCGATGGCGACCGCCAACAGCGGGGCGCTGCCGCGCGCGAGGGGATAGACCAGCGACAGGGCGCCACGCCGGTACGCCGAGGACAGGCAGACGAAATACACCGTCTCGATGATCGCCGAGCCGATGGCGAGCGCGATTGCCTGCGGCGGGACTGCCGGCATGTTGTTGGCGAACCAGGCCACGACAGCGACCGGCGCCAGGATCGCGGTGCCGATGGCCTGCAGCCGCACGGCGGTCCAGAGGGTGTCGCCCGAGGACTTGAGAAGGACGTTCCAGCCGGCATGCAGCACGGCCGCGACGAGGACGAGCGCAATCGCGAGGGTCGGCACCGCCTCAGGCTAGATGACGCGAGCGTGCTAGTGCCCGATGTCGCGGCGGCGCATCCCGAGGGCACACAGGACGAGACCGCCGATCGCCAGCGCCGAACAGAGGGCCATGCCGGGAACGTCGTACACGCCCAGGATCGGCCGCCCCAGATGTCGATTGAGGGCCAGGTCGAGCACGACATCCGGCAGGTCGAGGATCGACCCGATGAGGTCGAGCAGATAGAACGCGAGCCCGACGATGATCGTTACCGGGGCGGCGAGGCCCGGCCGGACGACGCCACCGACGGCCAGGCCGATCCCGGCCAGGGCCATGCCGTACAGGCCAAGAACGACGAGGCCGGCAACGGGCCGCAGGACCTCGCCGGACTGCGTGGCGGCTCCCGCAGCGACGCCGCCGGCCATCAGGAGCGTCATCAGCGCGATTGCCACGAGGACCGCCAGGCCGCTGCGAAGCGCCCAGCTGACCCGCGCGACCGGCGCGCCGAGGATCAGCTCGAGGCGGCGATCCCCTTCGTCCGACGCCCAGCCGGCGACGAACCCGCCCGCCGCGAGCCCGATTGCGAGGATCGCCTCCTGGAAGAACGCGAGCTGCAGGAAGCCGCCCGTCGAGAGGATGTCCTCGTTCGGGAAGACCTGGCGGATCATCGCGACGACCACGGGGATCTTGCCGAGCGAGGCCACGAACTGGTCGGCGGACGTCGCGATGCTCAGGCCGAACACGCCCAGCCCGAGACCCCACGCCAGCGCCGCAGGAATCCGCTCGCCGAGGGCCCGCGTGAACGGCCCTCGCAGCCACAGCCCGATGCTGGGGAGGCGAACGCGCCCGAATGATGGCACGAGGACGTCGCGCCGGGCGAACGCAAGGACGCCTGCGGCGAGGAGCGCTGCGGCCACAACCGCGAGGAGCGCCAGGGCCGGCCAGTCGTATCGACCGGCGAGCGGGCGATGGTCGGCCGTGACCGCGAAGTACGACAGGCCCTGGAGCTGCTCGAAGACAGTCACGCTCGAGGCGAAGCCGCTGATGACGAAGCTCCCAAAGAGCGTGACCGCGCCGAGGCCGAGGGCGCCATTCCGACCGAGCACGGGCGCGAGCGCGAAGGCCACGGCCCCCGGGAAGAGCGTCGCCACGTACAGCCAGAGCGCGTGCGCGACGACCGCATCGATCCCGACCGCATCGCCGGGCAGCTTGGAGAACAGCGCGAAGGTGACGACCATACCGACGGCAAGGAGGGCGATGGCCAGCGCGAGCGCGGCGAGGTAGCCCGCGAGCTTCTCGACGGCCAGCCGCGGTCGGCTGATCGGCGCAGCCGCGAGGAGGTCCATGCTCCCCCGCCCCAGCTCGGCGGCCAGCGTCCCAGAAAGCGCGATCACCGACCAGATCCCGAGCATGACGGGCATGAAGTTGAGGATCCGCCACGACAGGAATCCACCCAGGCGCTCGATCGAGATCGGCTCGCCGAGCATGCCCTGGAAGATCGGCGGCAGCCCCTGCAGATCCCGAGCGAAGGCCAGGCGCGCGGCAACGGTTTCGAACTGCTGTGCAACCTGCGCAGCGGTGACGAGCAACACGACCGCGACCACGGCGCCGAGGGCAATTGCCGTCCGGCGGCTATCCCGGAAGGCCTTGCCGAAGACCGAGCCCAGGCCCAGCAATCGAGCGCGCGCCGAGGGACGCTCGACCGTCCGGGCAGGCATCGCCGTCGGTGCCGCGATCATCGAGCCGTCGTGCCTGCCGGCCGCGCCGGCGGCATGCCGGGCGCGGGCGCGTACTCGGCCAGGAAGACCTCCTCGAGTGACGGCTCACGGCTCACGAAGTCGATCAGGTCGAACTGGCCCGCGAGCCGGACGACGGGCGCGATCGGGCCCGTGACGAGCATCCGCAGCGTCCGGCCTTCCTCGACCAGGTTCACCACGCCCGGCAGGCCCGCGAACGGCGCCGCGTCGACGGGCGCCTCGAAGCGCATCTCGACCTCGTGGGCGGCAAGGGCGCGCACGCCCTCGACGGTGTCGAGCCGGACGATCCGGCCCTCGCGGATGATGGCGACGCGGTCGCAGGTCCGCTCGACCTCGCTGATGATGTGCGAGGACAGGAACATCGTCCGACCCTCGCCGCGAGCCTCGAACAGCAGCTCGTTGAACGTCTGCTGCACCAGCGGGTCGAGCCCCGAGGTCGGCTCGTCGAGGATCAGCAGCTCCGGACGGTGCTGCAGCGCGCAGATCAGCCCGACCTTCTGCTTGTTGCCCTTGGAATACTCGCGAAACCGCCGCGACGGATCGAGATCGAGGCGCTGCACGAGCTGGTCGACGTAGCCCCGATCGACCCCGCCCTGGAGGTTCGCGAAATACGTGATCGTCTCGGCGCCGGTGAGGCGGTCATAGAGGTTCCACTCGCCCGGCAGATAGCCGATGCGCCGATGGATCGCGACCGGGTCGGCCGTCGTGGGGATGCCGAAGACGCTGGCCTCACCAGACGTCGGCCGGATGAGGTCGAGCAGGATCCGGATCGTCGTCGTCTTGCCCGCCCCGTTGGGGCCGAGGAATCCGAAGATCTCGCCCTCGTTGACCGCGAGGTCGACCTCGACGATGCCGCGGTACGGACCGTACGACTTGCTGAGCTTCCGAGTCTCGATGACGGCGGTCATGCGCGTTCCTTTCAGGTGAACCAGCTGCGAAGCGTTTCGGGATCGGCGAGGACGACGCTGGCGGCGGGCAGCCGTCAAGGGGGCGCAACGCGCCTACGGGGTCAGACCCCGATCGGGTGCCAGACGGTCTTCATCTCGAGGTAGGCGGCGATCCACTCGGGGCGCTCGCTGGCGCGATCGTCGAGCCAGTCGAACCTGGCGTCGAGGACGCCCCTGGGTCGGCGGGCCACACGCTTCACGCTGTCCGCTGCGGCCAGCTCGACGTCGGTTCGGAGGTCGTCAGGCACGCCCCATACGTCGAGCGCATCGACGTCCTGGTGAGCGGCGAGCACCGGCACGAGCTCCCGCTTGCGGCCCGTCAGGACATTGATGACCCCTGCGGGCACATCCGACGTCGCGAGCACCTCGGTCAGGCTCACGGCGGGCAACGGCCGCGTCTCCGACGCGAGCACGACTACGCTGTTGCCGGCCACCAGCGGTGGGGCCAGGCGCGAGACGAGCCCGAGGAGCGAGGAAGACTCCGGCGCCACGATGCCGATGATCCCGGTTGGCTCCGGAATCGTGAAATTGAAGTAGTCGGACGCGACCGGGTTCGACGACCCAAGCACCTGGGCGATCTTGTCGGCCCAGCCGGCGTACCAGACCCAGCGATCTACCGCGCGCGCGACGACGTCGCGAGCCGGCGCGGCGCGCAGGCCCTCGGCCTGGGCGACTTCGGCCTCGAATTGCTCCCGGCGGCCCTCCATCAACTCGGCAACCCGGTAGAGGATCTGTCCACGGTTCATCGCGGTCCGGTCGGCCCATGGCTGGAACGCGTTCCGCGCCGCGCGGACCGCGTCCCGAAGGTCCTTGCGCGACGCCCGAACGGCGTTCGCAACGGGGGTGCCGTCGGCCGCGCTGATCACGTACGACCGGCCCGATTCGCTCCGCGGAAATGCGCCGCCGATGTAGAGCTTGTAGGTCTTGCGAACCTCGATCCGCGCGGATGATGAACTGGCTGCAACCGCCCTCGAAGCCGTCGAGCGTCGCGCGGGACTCGAGCGCCGCGCGCCCGAATTGGACCCATTCGTGTCCCGCTTGGCCATCACGCCACGCCGCCCGTGCGGTGCCACCAGACCGAGTGGACTGAGCGACCAGTCCCGACCGGCGCGACAGGCGCCTGCCGAGCCACCTCAGCGGTCCTCGAGCCGGACGTAGGCGTGCAGCCCGTGCATGCCGCCCTCGCGCCCGAAGCCCGACTCCTTGTAGCCGCCGAACGGTGACGTCGGGTCGAAGCGGTTGAAGGTGTTCGCCCACACGACGCCGGCCTTCATCTTGCGGACCATCCACAGGATCCGGCTGCCCTTCTCGGTCCAGACGCCGGCCGACAGGCCGTACGGCGTGTTGTTGGCCTTCTCGACCGCCTCGTCGGGCGTCCGGAAGGTGAGCACGGAGAGCACCGGCCCGAAGATCTCCTCGCGCGCAATCCGGTGGCTCTGGGCGACATTCGTGAACAGCGTGGGCCGGAAGAAATAGCCGCGCTCCGGCAGGTCGCAGGCCGGCTGGTAGAGCTCCGCGCCCTCGGCAACGCCGGCCGCGACGAGCTCCGTGATCTTCTCGAGCTGGGCCCTGGAGTTGATCGCGCCGACGTCGGTGTTCTTATCGAGCGGGTCCCCCACCCTGATCGTCGAGAGCCGGTCCTTCAGCTTCTCGATCAGGGGCCCCTCGATCGACTCCTGCACGAGCAGGCGCGATCCGGCGCAGCACACCTCGCCCTGGTTGAAGTAGATGCCGTTGACGATGCCCTCGACCGCCTGATCGAGGGCGGCATCCTCGAACACGATGTTGGCGGCCTTGCCGCCGAGCTCAAGCGTGAGGGCCTTGTCGGTGCCCGCAGTCGCCTTGTGGATGAGCTTGCCGACGCCGGTCGAGCCCGTGAAGGCCACCTTGTCGACGTCGGGGTGACTCACGAGGTGCATCCCGATGTCCGATGGCCCGGGGACGATGTTCACGACGCCCGCCGGAAGGCCGGCCTGCTGGCACACCTCGGCGAAGAGCAGGGCACTGAGCGGCGTGGTCGACGCGGGCTTGAGGACGACGGTGTTCCCCGCGGCGAGGGCCGGCGCGATCTTCCAGGCCAGCATCAGCAGCGGGAAGTTCCAGGGGATGACCTGCGCCGCGACGCCGAGCGGCTTCGCCACTCGGCCCGGGAAGGCGTACTCGAGCTTGTCGGCCCAGCCGGCGTAGTACCAGAAGTGGTTGGCCGCGAGCGGGACGTCGACGTCGCGGCTTTCCTTGATGGGCTTGCCCGAGTCCATCGTCTCGAGCACGGCGAACTCGCGGCTTCGCTCCTGGAGGATCCGGGCGATCCGGAACAGGTACTTCGCGCGCTCCTTGCCGGGCAGGTTGCCCCAGCGCGTCCTCTGGGCGCGCCGCGCGGCGCGGACGGCCTTGTCGATGTCGGCGGGCGTCGCCCTCGCGATCTCGGCGATGACCTCCTCGGTCGCGGGATTGACGCTCTTGAACCAGCCGCCGTCCGCGGCCGGGACCTCGCGGCCGTCGATGAAGAGACCGTAGCGCGGCTTGATCGTCACGACGTCGCGCGACTCGGGCGCCGGGGCGTACTCCCAGGGGACCGCCTGCCCGTCGCCCATGCCCCAATCCGCCGGAGCCCGGTCCCCCGACCAGGGTCGGAGCGCCTTCGATTCCGTCGTCACCTCCGAATCATACGCGCCGTGCCCGCTCGACCTGACGATCCTGAGATCAAGCGAACGCCTCGCCGGACTCGGATGCCAGAGCGGGCAGCCCATCCCCTCCAACACCCGGCTCGGGCATACGGCGCGATCCACCGCGACGGCAAGGTTTCCCAATGCCGGGTCGCCGCTGGCAACCTCAGGGAGGGCCTGCGGACGAGGCGCGCGGGACGTTCCTCAAGGCGAGCGCGAGCGCGCCTTCGATCCCGCTGCTGACTCCACGCTCCCATGCCACTCGCCATGCGCCGGTGCCAAGCCGGTGGCGGGCCGCGTCAAGATAGCGGCTGGCAAGCGGGCGATCGGAGGCCAGCGCCTGTGCCGACAGTGAGGCCCAGACGGTGTGCGCCGCGCCCGCCAGCTCGGCGGCCAACACATCGAGTCCCTGGGCGGCCCGCAGCGCGGATGTGGCCTGCAGGACCTCCGCCATCCCGAAGCGTTCCTCGAGGTCTCGGAATCCTTTCAGGCTTGCGGTGAACCGACGTCCTGCCGAATCAAGCCTCCCGCTCAGGAGATCGACGTAGCCGAGGTAACTCGTTGTCCTCGCGACGAACAGTCGGTCGCCTAGCCGCCCATAGATGGAGAGCGCTTCCCGGAGCAACTTCCGGGATCTCGCCGGCGATGGAACGTGCAACGTTGCCTGGCCGAGAACGAGCAACGACGTTGCCAGAAGCCACGGCCCGCAACTCACGCGGCAGATCCCGAGGCCCTCCTCGAGTCCGCGCAGGGCGTCCTCATACCGCTGCTCCGCCATTGCCACGAGAGCCTGGATCGTCAATCCGTTGCGAATACCGATTTGGTCGTCGTCCTCCTGAGCCATCAGCAACAACTCGTCTCCGAGCCGCCGGACGTGTGCGTAATCGCCCTGGTAGTAGCCGATCCACGCATCGCCCCACAGGACCTTTCGCCGCGACGACCTGGGCACCGTGGCGGAACCCGCTTCGGCCAGAATGCGATGGGTCGATGCTCCCTCGACGGCGGGTTTGATGGCCAGCGCTCGGTCGAGCCAGCCACGGGCCTCGGCATAGTCACCGTGGCGGCGCCAGTACAGCCACAGCGCGCCCGAGATCCGCTGTGCGAGGACCCCGTCGCAGCTGGCAACGGCGAAGGCCAGCGCCGTGCGCATGTTGTCCTGCTCGATCTGGAGCCGGCGATACCATGATTCCTGAGATGCGGCGCCGTGCTCGCGCTCTGCGGCCTCCGCCAGATCCGCAAAGAACGCAGCGTGCCGTGCACTGCAATCGTCGGCGTCGGCAAGGGTCTCGGATTGCTCTGCCGCGAATTCACGGATGACGTCGAGCATCTTGAACCGCGCTTCGTCGGGCGATCGTTCGTCGACCTCGATGAGGTTGTTGTCGACCAAGGAACTCAGCTCGTCGAGAACCGTGATCCCGTCCTCTTCCCCGATTGACTCGGCGGCGGTTTGGGTCCAACCCCCCGCGAACACGGCCACGGTGCGGAGTAGGCGCTGCTCGCGCCGCGGAAGAAGGTCATAGCTCCAGCCGATTGCGTCTCGCATCGTCTGTAGCCGCTGGGGCAGGTCACGTGGCCCGCCCACCAGGACGTCGAGTCGGTGCGCGAGGGCGCTCTGAATCGCCGTCAATGGCAGGTGCCGCACTCGCGCAGCCGCCAGCTCCAGAGCAAGGGGCAGCCCCTCCAGCCGCCGGCAGATCTGTCCGATTTCCGCCATGGCCTCCACGTCAAGGGTGAGCTCGGGCTTGATTGTTTTTGCGCGTTCCACGAAGAGAGCGACGGCCGCGTAGTGGTCCACCTGGCTGGGATCGACGTCCATCATCGGCACTGCGAGCGGCGCAAGCAGCACCTCATGCTCGCCTCGGATCCGAAGCGGGGCGCGGCTCGTGATGAGGAACGCCAACCTCGGGCAGGCGACCGCGAGTTCGGCTACGAACGCCGCCGCCGGGAGCACCTGCTCGAAGGTGTCGAGCACCAGCAGCATCTGCCGATCCCGCAGGCGGTCCCGAAGCGCCTCGAACATCGGCTTACGGACAGAGGCGAGGCCGATCTCCCGTGCGATGAGGGCGGGGACGAACGCTGGATCACGCGTAACCGCGAGCGGTACGAAGCAAACCCCGTCGGCAAACGAGGAGCCGAGTTCGATCGCCGCCTCGATGGCCAGGCGCGTCTTGCCGATGCCTCCAGGTCCCATGACGGTCAGGATCCGAACGCCCCTTGATCCGAGCGCGCCGGTGATGCCTTCGAGCTCGTCGCCTCGCCCGATGAGCCGTGTGAGCGGGACCGCCAGCGTTCCGGCGGCCGGGTCGGTGGCCGGCGATCCCGCCGTTCGTGAGCCGGCGCGGGGCGCCCGGCGTGCGGCATCCTCGAAGGCAATACGCTCGGCCCCGTCGAGTCGCAGGCTATCCGCCAACCGCCGCGCCGTGTCGCGGTAGACGCTCGACCGGAGCCCCCGCTCGATGTCGCTGACGGTCCGCGTGCTGATCGCCGCCCGCTCGGCCAGCTCCTCCTGCGTCAACCCCGAATCGACCCGGCGTCGCCGCACGAGGTCACCGAGGGCCTCCGCGGGCTGCGCAGGATCGCGTTCCGTCATGACGCGCTGGAACTCAGTGACCAAGTCGGTGGATGTTGCATTGACCGGCGATCCGAGGCCCTCGACACTCGGTCGTGACCCGGTTGTGGCTCATGAACGATCAAGGAGGTGCTCAAATGCCAATGTTCCTCACGAGGTTCACGTACGCTCCCGAGACGTGGGCGCGACTGCGCGAGCGGCCCGAGGACCGAACCGATGCCGTCCGGGAATCGATGGAAGCGGTTGGCGGCAAGCTGCACGGGTTGTGGTATTCGCTCGGCGAGTACGACGGCGTCGTGCTCTGGGAGGCACCCAGCCGCGTGTCGGTCGCGAGTTCGATGATCGCGACCAAGGCCTCCGGCATGCACTCGAAGCTCGAGACGACAGTGCTCCTGAACGTGGACGAGGTCTCTGAAGCCCTCAAACAGTCCGGTTTGATCGACCTCCGCGTTCCGGGCGTCGATGCGGTCGTGCCGATCCTGGCGTGATCGCGTGCCTCAGCTGCGACCCATCATAGGAGGCCAATTGATGTCTACCGAGACGAACAAAGTCCTGGCTCGACGGGTGTTCGAGGAGGTTCTCAACCAGCGGCGGCTCGAGCTCCTCGACCAGCTCGCAGTCTCCGACTACATCGAGCACAATCCGCTCCCCGGCCAGCGCACTGGGGTCGACGGCATCAACGACCGCTACACGATGCTGTTCGAGGCGTTCGATTCCACGTTTGCCGTCGACGACGTCATCGCCGAGGGCGACAAGGTCGTCCTTCGTTGGACCCAGGCCGGCAGGCACATCGGACCGATCTTCGGCAGGCCGGCGACGGATCGAACATTCCGTACAACTGGCATCGAGATCTGGCGCGTAGAGAATGGCAAGCTGGCGGAGCATTGGGACGCGGTGGACATCTTCGGGCAGATGATCCAGCTCGGGCTCTTCCCCCAGGACACGGGCAATCCGGGCTGAACGACTCGCCACGGCCTGCGCCTGCGCAGGCCGTGCGCCTGGATCAGGCCTCGAGAAGGGCGGCGGCGAGCTCGGCGTAGCCGGCGCGGGCGGGGTCTGCTGAGGATTCCACCCGCAGCTGGACGCAGACGTGGTCCGCGCCGCCATCGAGGTGGGCCCGAACGCGAGCGGCGATCGCGTCAACGTCGCCCCAGGCGATGACCGCATCGATCAGGCGGTCGCTGCCGTCGCTCGCGATTTCCTCGTCGGACCAGCCGAGGCGACGCAGGTTGTTGGCGTAGTTCGGGAGGGCGAGATAGTGCCGCGCGAACGCTCGACCGATCCGGCGGGCCTCGGCGGGATCGGTCGAGAGGACCGCGGTCTGCTCGACCGCGAGACACGGCTCGGAGCCGAGCGTCGCGCGCGCCATCGGAGTGTGCTCGACCGGCACGAAGTAGGGATGCGCCCCGTCGGCGCGCGTCGCCGCGAGCTCCAGCATCTTCGGGCCCAGAGCGGCGAGGAGCAGCGGCACAGGCTCGCTTGGCTCAGGGCCGGCGTACTGGGCCGCGGCCATGCCATCGAGGTATGCCGCCATCGTCTCGATCGGCCGGCCGTAGCTTCCGCCGCGCATCGCCACCGACGGCGCATGGCTGACGCCCATGCCGAGGACGAAGCGGCCGGGATAGGCCTCGGCAAGCGTCTTCGCTCCGCCGGCCATCGCCATCGGGTCGCGGGCATAGATGCTGGCGATTCCCGTGGCGATCGCGACCCGGTCGGACGCCCCGAGCAGCAGGGCAGCCTGTGCGAATGCCTCCTTGCTCCCGAGGCTCTCGGGCATCCAGACGGTCGGGTAGCCGAGGCGCTCGTATTCGCGCACGGCGGCTGCGCCATCCGCGGCTGTGAGGCGCTGCAAGGCAAAGCTCCAGACCCCGACGCGGCCCAATCGCGTCGCGAGCCTCCGTCCTCCGAAGCCACCGATGCCGGCCATCGACGTCAACGGTAGCCGGGCCGGCGCAGGCTGACAGATCGATCGCGCGTCGCGGGCTATGCTGCCCGCCGTGCCCTCTTCCGAGCCCTTGTGGCAACGTCGCTTCCGAGCGCCCATCGTCGGCTTTCCGACGTGGTCCAACGACGCTCCCGACCGGTTGCTGTACGCCTCGTCGGAGAGCGGCATCTACCAGCTCCATGCCTGGGACCTGAAGACCGGCGAGCGCCGCCAGATCACCAACGAGCCCGTCGGGCTGATCTCGGGCGAGGTCACGCCCGACGGCGAGTGGGTCGTCTGGCATCGCGATACAACCGGCGACGAGTCGGGAGTGTGGGTCGCGGCTCCGTTCGCCGGCGGGGCTGCCGAGCCCCTGATCGAGGAATTGCCGGCAGGCTGGGACGAGGGCCTCGCCATCGGCCGGAAGCGGACCGTCGCGGCGGTCAGCGACCACGAGAAGTTCGCGCTCTACGGGGCGGAGGCGGGCGGCGCGGCGAACCTCATCGCGAGCAGCCCGGAGTCGCTCCAGCTCGGTGGCTCGAACGCGCTCATGGCCGGACCGGACCAGGCGGCCTTGTCGGCGGACGAGGCGCTCCTCTGCATCGAGCACGCCGAGCACGGCGACCTGATCCACCCTTCCCTCCGGATCCTCGATTCACGGACCGGCAAGGTCCACGCCGACCTGCGAGATGAAGGTCGCGCGTTGAGCGCCTTCGCCTGGTCGCCGATCCCCGGCGACCCGCGGCTGGCGATCGGCCACGAGCGCCGCGGCGAGCGCGCGCCGGCGATCTGGAACGTCGAGACCGGCGAGGTCGTCGACCTGGCCGTGCCCTGGGACCGCTACACGGAGGTCGCCGGCTGGTGGCCCGACGGCCGGGCCGTGCTGCTCTCCGAGCTGCGGGACGGCCGGAACCACCTTCACCGCTTCGACCTCGAGGCGGGCGAGACCCAGGAGCTCCCGATGCGCCACGGCAGCCTCACCGGCGCCCGGGTCAGGCCGAACGGCGATGTCTGGTACCGCCTCCAGAACGGCGAGAACCCGGGAGTCGTCCTCCAGGTCGGGCGCGACGAGCCCGTCCTCACGGCGCCGCGGCCCGCGCCTCCGGGTCGCCCATTCGTGCCGTGGACCTACTCGAACCAGCACGGCCAGCGCGTCCACGGCTGGCTGATCGAGCCTGAAGGGCCGAAGCCGTGGCCGACGCTCTTCTACATCCACGGCGGCCCGACATCAGTCGACCTCGACCGCTGGTCGCCCGAGGTCCAGGCCTACGTCGACATGGGCTTCGCCGTTGCGATGCTCAACTACCGCGGCTCGATCGGCTTCGGTGCGGCGTGGCGCGACGAGCTGATCGGCAACATCGGCTGGCCCGAGGTCGAGGACATCGTCGCCGGCCACGACGACCTGCTTGCCCGTGGCATCACCGATCCCAGGCGAGCGGTCATCGCCGGGTGGTCGTGGGGCGGCTACCTGACGCTGCTCATGCACGGGATGCACCCCGAGCGCTTCATCGCCGGCGTCGCTGGCGTGCCCGTGGCCGACTACCCCGCGGCCTATGCCGACGAGTCGCCGCTCCTCCAGGCGTACGACCGGGCGCTCCTTGGCGGCGAGCCGGCGGACGTCCCCGAGCTGATGAAGGAACGCTCGCCAATCGAGTACGTCGACCGGGTGACCGCGCCGTTGCTCCTACTCGCCGGCGAACATGACAGCCGCTGCCCGCTGCCCCAGATCCTCAACTACGTCGAGCGGCTGAAGGCGCGGAGCCACCCCCACGAGCTGTACCTCTTCGGGACCGGACACTCGTCATTCGACGTCGACGAGCGCATCCGCCAGGTCGCCGTCGTGCTCGACTATCTCTCGAAGACGGGCCCCGGGGTCCAGCGCCTCCCCGGCTCGCGAGGGGACGAGCCTCAGCCGGCCGCCGAAACCACGGGAGCGCCCGCCGAGATCACGCAGTCCGCCGAGGTCGGCGCGTCCGCCGAGCCCACCGAGTCCGCCGAGGTCGCCAAACCCGTCTAGCGGCTCGAGAGCAGCGTGCTGCCGAGCGGGATCCCGTTCGAGAGATAGAGCCCGGTCGCGCCCGACGCGACAAGGTCGAACGTCTGGCCGCCCGAATACGACACGGGGGTGAGCCGGACGATCGCGCTGCCATCGACGATGTCGCCGAGCGCCAGCGCGCCAAGGCGACGCCCGTCGGCCAGGGGATGGCCGGGCGAGGCGGTGACGGAGCGGCCATCGGCGAGCTCCAGCTTGAGGACGTGGTGGTCGGCTGGAGCGGTCGTCGAGCCCAGCGCGATCACGGTGCCCCGGGTACGCCGGCCGTGAACGTCGAGCGTCCAGATCGGGTCGCCGAGCCGCAGCCGCTCGACGGCG
>JBBQFS010000034.1:0-19525 GCA_038322255.1 Candidatus Limnocylindrales bacterium
TTCCGGCCGATGGGTGCCGTCGACACGATGGAAGTTTTCTTCGAGAAGCTCAACGATGGCGATCGCGCGGCCGCGGTCGCCCTCATGGACGAGCGCGTCGAGATGCGGATCCACGTCGGCGACAACGCCCGAACCCTCCGTGGCGTCGAGCAGGTCGGCGGCTGGTTTCTCCGTGCCGAGGCGGGCCTCAAGATGATCCCCGGCGACGTCCGGGACCTCGGGATCACCTACCAGGCGGACGTCCTGAGCGTGCGACCGGGCGCCCCGAGCCAGCACCTCGACGCTTCGTTCCGGGTCGAGGCCGGCAAGATCACGAGCATCAACCTCGCCCCTCGCTAGGGGCTCGAGGCCGGGCTGGCGGCAGGGACCTGGCTCGGCAGGGGCACCGGGATGATCACCTGGTCGCCGATCTGCAGCGTGTTCGGATTGGGAATGTTCGCGGCGTTCGCGGCGATGAGCTCGGCCAGCGGGATCTTGAAGCGGCCGGCGATCCTCGACATCGTGTCGTTGGCCTGCACGATGTAGATGTGCTGCGTGGGCTGGGGCACAGGTGTCGGGGCGAAGCTCGGCAGTGCCGTACGGATCGGCGTGGTGGCGCCAGGCGATCCGGCGGTTTGCGGGTTGCCGAAGCCGAGCAGGCCCGGAAGCGCGAACACGAAAGCCGCCGCGAGGGCCAACGCGACCACGGCCAGCAGAATGGGAGAGACGGACAGCTCGGGTAGCCGGCGCGAGCGGAGCGTCGGGTAGGCCTCCATCGGCTTTGCCCGCTCCCACTCCGGGGCATCTGATTCACGGTGCCGCTCCGGCCGACGTCCCGGTCCGGGCGGCTGGGGCTCGCCGGCGGCATCGCCCGTGAAGGCCGCTACGCGTCCCGGGTCGCGCTCCCGTCGCGGTCGATGTGCGGCCGCTTCGGCTGAGCCTGCGGCGGGCTCCTCGTCCCAGATCTCGGGGGCGCGATTGGCGGGCGTCGGCGCCGGCGCCTCGGGCCGGTTGGCGCCCGGCGGCTGATCGGCCGCGGGAAACGCGCCGCCGGCCAGCGGCAGTTCGGCGGCTCGCCCGTCCTCGGGCTGGTCCGCGTCCATGTCGTCCGCTGCCGCAGCGCGCGGATCCGAGATGGCGCGATCGGCGTAGCTCCCGGACAGCCCTCCGCCCGGCGTGGGCTGGGCCGCCTGAATCGACTCGTTGGGATCCAGGTGGGGGTCGTCGTCGACCCAGTCTCCCGCCGCGGGTCCACCCCGCCGGCCACCCAGCCAGGGCGGCGGCGCGGACCAGGTCCGGGGTGGGTTCCGCCGGGACACGGCGTCTTCGCCCCCCGATTCGACGGGTCGCGGCGAGTCAGCGCGCGAGCGGGCCGCCTCGCGCCGGGCCCAGTCCTGGAAAGTCGGGCAAACCGGGAACGAGGAGGACAGGCAGTACGCCTCCTGGTGGGCCAGGGCCCGAGGAGCGGGCCGCGTCTCCGCGTAGCACCGGTGGCGGGGATCGGGGGTCGCGGCTCGCTCGTCGCGTTCATCCTCGAAGGCGACGAAGGGGCAGGCCGGCGCGCCGTCGGCGATGGGGAGCCCTCGCTCGGTCATCTGGCCCGATGATACGCGGGGCTGGGGCCCGCAGCCGGCGCCTCTGATCAGGCGGCGTGCTTCGACAGCCACTCGGGGCGGCGTTCCGGAAGCGTGGTGACGCGCCTGGGTCCCCGAGCCACTCTCGATCCCCGCGAGCCTTACCCGATCGGATTCCTGGTGGGCCGCACCCGCGCTCGCGGCGTGGGGTTGGCGTGCAGGAGCCGTGCCGGGATGCGATCGGTTCGACGCGTCCCCGCGGTCAGCGTCGGCCGACGGAGCCTGCGCGCGACGTCCGGGACTTCGCCGTACGCCCGGACCAGGTCGGGCAGGCCCATTCGCAGCCAGTCGTCGAGGCGCCAGCACAGGACCGGCGCCACGGCGGCGATGTAGACATATGAGCCGAAGTAGCCGCCGAACTGGGCGATGACGAAGGCCAGTGTCCCGACAGCGATCACGCCGTCGATCGAGCGCACGCGCCGGCCGCCGAAGATCGCCACGGCACCGCCCAGGAAGTACCGAATCGTCTCGAGGGCCCGCGGAGCCGCGCCGGGAATGATGCCGTCCAGGATGGAGGCGAGGCTCCAATACGCCTGCCGGAGGTGGGTTTCCTGGGCCATCTCGAGGCTGCGCAGGTACGAGCCCGGGCCCCAGACGAACAGCACCGGCGCCCAGGCGATGATCGACGCGCCGAGGAAGGCGAACAGCGTCGGCAAGCCGGCCGACATCACGAGCGGCGGCAGCCACGCGATCGCATATGGCTTGAATGCGACGGCGACCGCGAGCAGGATCGCGCCCGCGAACGGCCGCCTCGCGCTGACCGCCAGTGCCGCGAGGATCATCAAACCCGCGCTCGTATCGTTCGAACCGTCCATCGCTGCCAGGACGAGGGGCGGCGCGAGGGCAAATACGGCCAGGCCGATCGGGCGTCCGTTGGCGGCCCGGACGCCGAAGTACAGCATGAGCCCGACCGAGATCAGGAACTCGAGCAGCGCCGGGTCGTTATAGGACGGCAGGTACCAGAGGAGAGCCACCGGGCCGTAGGGGAACGGCGACCCGACGGGGCGCGAGACCACGTAGCCGATACCGTACGGGTCCCCGCCATAGAGCATCGTGCGGATGGCGACGCTGGTGACATCGGCGACATCCGACGCCTGGGTGTGCCAGACCGACACGCGGAGCACGACCCCGCAGAGGATGATCACGACGACGGGCAGCCAGCGCAGCTGCCACCGCGCCGACGCGACGAGGGTCAGCCCGAGGGCGCCGGCCACCGCGATGGCCACGTTGTCGCGCCAGATCGGCTGGACAGCAAGCAGCAGCCCGATCGCGAGGGCCACGAGCCACGGCCCGCTGCGGCCCCGCGCCGGCGGCTGGAGGTGCCGAATCACGGCTGGAACCCCGGGCGTTTGACAGTCCGGAGGCGTGTCTCGACACTCCGAGGCAACAATCGTTCCCTCGAGCCAGGCGGCCTCGCCCAACCGGAAGGAGCTCCGATGTTCATCGCGACCTTTGTCCTCCGTTTCCTCGCGCCACAGACCGTTGTCCGTGCGCACTGCGACCTACCGTGTGGCGTCTACGATCCCGAGCAAGCCCGAATCGAAGCGGAGTCGTGCTACAGGATTGTCGAGAAGTACGCGGCAAATGACGACGTTGCGTTCAGGACCCGTGCCATCGGCATAAAGGAAGAGCGCGCCGAGCTGGTCAAGCATCACCTCGACGTCCTCTGGCACGACTACTTCAAGCCCGAGCACCTCGAGAAGGTCCCGAACCTGCACGACCTGTTCTGGCAGGCGAACAAGCAGGTTTCCAAGGTCAAGGCCTCCACTGACCTCGCTGACGCCAAGCGCCTCCTCGAGTTGATCGACGAGGTCGACGCGGCCTGGAAGGTTACCGGCGGACTGGAAAAGACGCGCGTGGCGGGACGCCCTGGCTGATCGGGCCCACGGACCGTGGCGCGTCGCCGTGACCGAGGCGTCCATGGTGCCGGCCATCGAGCCGGGTGACTGGCTCGTCGTGAATCCGCTCGCCCGAGCATGGCCGCGGCGCGGTGCCGTCGTCGTTTTCCGGGAGCCGATGTCCGACGTGCTCGCGATCAAGCGCGTCGCGGCGCGACCCGGCGAGCAGGTAAGATTCGCGGGGGGCTACCTGACTCTGGCCCCCGATGAGGCCTGGCTGACGGCCGATGCCGACGCGGTGGCGGCAGCCGCCGCCGGCTTCGGGCCGCCGATCGACTCAACCCGCTACGGGCCCGTGGCCCTTGACCGACTGATCGGGCGCGTGCTCTTCCGATACGGCCCCCTGCGACGATTCGGGCGCATCCCCGCCAGCGCGGAGACCGGATGACCGCGCCTGCGAATGAGGCCCTGCCGGGCGCGCCCGACCCGTGGGCCGGCAGCGACATGCCCTCGCGGCGCGACGCGCCGCCCTACCACATGACCGAGATGATCGAGGCCGAGCCGGGCCTCGCGGCGCGGGTGCTCGAACTGCTTGGCCAGCCCGGTGGGGCCGCGGCCAGCCTCGCCGCGGCGATCCGGACGGCCGCCGAGCAGGGCCAGCCGATCCTCGTCACGGGCTGCGGCACCAGCGAGCACGGCGCGCTTGGGACCGTCGAGATCCTGCGCGAGGCGATGCGGACGGCCGGGCTGCCATGGCGCCTGGGTCAGGCCGGCGCGCCCGTTGCGGTGCAGGCTTTCGAAGGCTCGCTCGAGGACTGGCTCGGAGGCGAGAACGGGCTCGTGATCGGGGTCAGCCACGAGGGCGGGACCTGGGCCACGAACAAGGCGCTCGAGCAGGCCCGGGCCTCGGGCTCGACCGTCGCCCTCCTGACCGTCTCGGACCGCTCGCCCGGGGCGGTGGCTTCCCACATCGTCGTGACCACCGACGAGCAGGACCAGAGCTGGTGCCACACGGTCGGTTATCTGTCACCGCTGCTGGCGGCGACGGCCGTGGCGGCCCATCTGACCGGAGAGCCGTTGCGGGCCGCTGCTACCCGAACCCTCCTCGAGGCGGGGCTTGCGTCGCCGGCGGTCGCCGACACGGAGCAGCTCGCCGAAGGGCTCGCCGGCGTGGATCGGCTGATCGTCGTCGCGAGCGGGGCGGATCGACCGGCGGCCCGCGAGCTGGTGCTCAAGGTCGAGGAGGGGGTCCACCTCCCGGCCGCGATGCGCGAGCTGGAGACGCTGCTCCACGGCCACCTCGCGGGCATCGACCCGGGAGCTGGGCTCGTCCTGATCCTCACCGACGCGTCACGCGCGGACGAGCGGGCGCAGCGGGCCGGAGGCGTCCTTCGCGCGGTGGCCGAGCTCGGCGTGCGAGCGGGGGCGATCCTTGGTCCCGCTTACGCCGACCGACTGCCGGCTGGGCTGACGCCCGCAGGGCGCCTGGTCATCCCGCCCGCTCCGGACCTGCCGCAGGTCGTCGCCTCCGTGCTGGGGTCGGCGGTGCCGCTGCAGCTCCTGACGGAGCGGCTCGCGCGGGCACGGGGCGTCGACCCCGACCCCATCCGCCGCGACGACCCCATCTACCTCCGCGCAGCCGAGGCCGCGGGCTAGAAAGTCACGCCCGCCCGATGAGCTCCGAGGCCAGCAGGTCGATCATCTCGAAGTCACGTGGCAGGAAGTCCTGCAGCATCAGGCGTTCGATCCCGACGTCGGCGTAGCCCTGGATCGTCGCGCGGGCCTCGTCGGGCGTCCCGACGATCCAGCGCCGGCGCCGCTCCCGGAGCCAGCCGCCGGCAGTGCCGGTGCCTTCACCCATCGATCGCATCATGTCGGACCCCCGTCGCTCCACCTCGGCGTCGGTCGCCCCGAGGAGGACGCCGACCATGGCCGATCGCGTCAGCGTCGAGGGCTCGCGGCCGGCGGCTTGGCAGGCCACGTCGAGCTCGGCCATCTTCTTGGCGGCGGTCGCGGCCGAGGACGACGTCAGGTTGAACTCGTCGGCCCAGCGCGCGGCGATCCGGAACCCCCGCGGCGTGCCCTGCCCGCCGACGAGGATCCGCGGTCGAGGCCGCCCGTTGGGATCGCGGCCGTCGCGCCCGCGCGGCCGGCCCGGGACGTCGACCGGTCGAGGATTGAGCGCCGCGCCGGCCACCATGACCTTGTGGCCGTCGTACGACCAGCCGTCCGGCTCGACCCACAGGCCGTGCAGGATCTCGAGCTGGTCCTCGAGCAGGTCGGCTCGCTCGTCGATCGGCGGGAAGGGCAGGCCGTAAGGAAGGTGGTCGGCATCGTTCCAGCCGGCGCCGACGCCGATCTCGAGCCGGCCGCCGCTCATGTGGTCGATGGTCGTGACGAGCTTCGCGAAGTGCCCCGGCGGGCGGAACGTGACTGGGCTCACCAGCGCGCCCAGCCGAATCGTGGTCGTCTCGCGCGCCAGGCCGGCGATGACGGCCCAGGCGTCCGTGGTGGCCTGGTCCGAAGGCCCCGGGAAGCTCGCGTAGTGATCGCTCCGGAACATCGCTTCGAAGCCGGCGGCCTCGGCCCGACGGGCGATCGCGAGCTGGTCTTCGTAGGACAGGCCCTGCTGGGCCTCGATCATCAGGGCGAAGCGCATCAAGCCGTCTCCTCGTCGGCCGCCCGACACTTGATGTTGACGGAATCATTCATGTCGGTAGAATGCTTCACTACATGCGAAGTATCACGGAAACCCCGGTCGAGACCGCCGACATCGAAGCCATCCTGACAGAAGTCGGGGGCTGGGTCGGCGAGCTCCGCTGCGCCTCGATGGGCCGGCTCGTCCAGGGCCACGTGAGCATGAGCCAGATGCACGTGCTGTGGCTGCTCCAGCACCACGGCGCGATGGCGATGAGCCGGCTCGCCGACCTGCTCGGCGTCTCGCTCTCGAACGCCAGCGGGCTCATCGACCGCATGGAGGAGCACGGCCTGATCGAGCGCGAACGCGTGCCCGACGACCGCCGCCTCGTGATGGTCCGTCCCGCCGCCGGTGGGGTCCGCGCCCTATTCGAGACCGAGACGACCAGGCGGGAGCGGATGCGCGCCGTGCTCGGCCACCTCCCCGCCTCGGAACGTCCGATCGTCCTCGCGGCGCTGCGCAGCCTCCGCCGTGCGCTCTCGGCCGAGGTGGAATCGAGCGCCGTTCACGAGCACCACTTCTCCGACGCGACCTAGCCCGGCCGCGACCCACCCACCCCGTACGAAGGAAGACCAATGGCATCGTCACCAACGACCCCTGATCCGAGGATCCCGACGCTCGAGGAGGACCCGGCCCTCGGCTTGTCCTTCCGCGCGAAGATGGAGATCCTGATCGCGGTCATGCTCGGCCTGTTCCTCGGCGCGCTCGACCAGACGATCGTCGGTCCGGCCCTGCCGACGGTCGTGACCCAGCTTGCCGGCAACGACATCTACGTCTGGGCCGTGACCATCTATCTGCTCACCAGCACGATCAGCGTGCCCTTCTGGGGCAAGCTCTCCGACCTCTACGGCCGCAAGCCGATCTTCATGATCGGGATCGTGATCTTCCTCGTCGGGTCCGCACTGTCGGGCCTGTCCCAGAACATGACCCAGCTCATCGCCTTCCGGGGCATCCAGGGGATTGGCGCCGGCTCACTCTTCCCGGTCGCGCTGGCCGTTATCGGTGACCTGTTCACGCCGGCCGAGCGCGGCAAGTACCAGGGCCTGTTCGGAGCGGTCTTCGGTGTCGCCTTCGTCGTCGGGCCGCTCGTCGGCGGCTTCCTGACCGAGAACATCAGCTGGCACTGGATCTTCTACGTCAACGTGCCGATCGGCCTGGTCTCGCTGTACTTCATCTGGCGGCTGCTGCCGGTGGTCAAGAACCCACGGGCGACTCGCAGCTTCGACATCCTGGGCGGCGCGATCTTCACGATCGCGATCTCGTTTCTGCTGGTCGGCCTGACCCAAAAGGGCCAGCTCAATCCGACGACCCACGCCCTCAACGACTGGACCGAGCCGACCGTCGGTGGGTTCATCCTCATCGCGCTGCTCGGCATCGTGCTGTTCGTCCTCGCCGAGGCTCAGGCGAAGGAGCCGATCATCCCCCTGCACCTGTTCCGGAACAGGACCTACACGACCGCGATGATCTCGACGTTCTTCGCGAGCTTCGCGTTCTTCGGGGCGATCATCTTCCTGCCCCGCTGGTTCCAGTTCGTGCAGGGCTTCTCGCCGACGTGGTCCGGCCTCGCGGCGCTGCCGCTCATGGTTGGTCTGATCGGCAGCTCCATCGCGTCCGGCCAGATCGTCGCCCGGACCGGCCGCTACAAGTGGCTGATCGTCGGCGCGATCGTGACCATGGGCGTCGCCACGCTCCTGATGACCCAGCTGCGGGCCGACACGCCGCTACCCATCGTCTGGCTGTGGATGTTCATCGCCGGCCTCGGTGTGGGCCCGACCTTCGCGGTCTTCACGATCGTCGTGCAGAACGCCGTGCCGTTCCACGAGCTCGGCGTGGCAACCTCCAACATGACCTTCTTCCGCCAGATCGGCGGAACGGTTGCGCTGGCCATCGTGGGCACGATCTTCGCGACCGAGTTCAAGGGCCAGCTGGTGCCCGAGATGACGGCGGCGGGCGTGCCCGCGCAGATCGTCACCGGCTTCGCGCAGGCGAGCAGCAGCGGCGCGCTCGACTTCAACCAGCTCGCCGGCGTCGGGGATCTGGGCACCGCAATTCTGAAGGCGATGCCGCCGGCGCTCGTGCCCACGATCCAACCCTTCATCGGCAACATGGTCACGGGCATCCACGACGCCTTCAGCCTGGGCGTGGCGAGCACCTTCTGGATCGGCGCCGGCGCAGCCATCGTGGCCGCGCTCGCGGCAGCCGGGATGGAGGAGCTGGCACTCCGACGGACAAGTGCGCCGCCTGTCCGGGCGACCGCGTCCAGCCGGCCAGCGGTCGGCCTGGACTGATCACCCGAGCCTCTGTTACCACGACCCCGCCGAGGGCAACCCGGCGGGGTCGTTCGATGATTGGGGCTACGATCGGGCGGTGACCATCGAGGACGGCCCCGTGGCGTTCGCGCCCATCCCGCCCGGGCTCACGGCGGCCGGCGCCGCGAGCGCGCCGTTCGTGTCGGTGGTCGGGATCGAGGACCTGCCGCGCGGCGCGATGCGACGGGCCAGCTTCGGTGACCTCGACATCCTGGTGGCCAACACCTCGTGCGGGATCGTCGCGATCGACGATCGCTGCCCGCATATGTCGGCGCCGCTCTCGCTGGGCGAGCTCGAGGGCTGCCTGATTGCGTGTCCGCTGCACAGCGGCCAGTTCGACCTGGCGACCGGCAACCCGACGCGCATGCCCACCACCGGCGGGCTCGACCCCGACGGCGGCTACCACCCCGTCTGGTCCCCCGAGGGCCGCGAGCCGAAACCCGACCCGCCCGGCATCAAGGCCGAGGCCAGGCGGTTCACCCGCGTCCGGCGGATCCGCTACTACCCGATCAGGATCGTCAACGGCGTGCTCGAGGTCGCCGTCCCGCTCCGCTGAAGCTACGTCTGCCCAGCGTCAGATCGAGGTGTCCGCGGGCTGCTCGGCCTTGCGGCGACCCGCCCTCCGCACGATCTCGATGACCTCCTTCGGATCATCGGTGACCTGGATCAGGTCGACGTCCGACGGCGCGATCATCCCCTCGCCCACCAGCTTGACCTTGATCCACTCGAGGAAGCCGCCGAAGAAGGCGCTGCCAACGAGGACCACCGGGAAATGCCGGATCTTGCCGGTCTGGATGAGCGTCAGGGCCTCGAACAGCTCGTCCAATGTGCCGTAGCCGCCGGGCAGGATCACGAAGCCGTCGGCGTACTTCACGAACATCGTCTTGCGCGCGAAGAAGTACCGGAACTCGACGCCGAGATCGACGTAGGCATTGATCGACTGCTCGTGGGGTAGCTCGATGTTGCACCCGACCGAGAGGCCGCCACCCTCCTGGCAGCCACGGTTCGCGGCCTCCATGACCCCAGGCCCGCCGCCGGTGATGACCGCGTAGCCCTCGAGGGCCAGGAGGCGCCCGATCTCCCGTGCCATGGCGTAGGCCGGATCGCCCTCGGAGACCCGAGCCGAGCCGAACACCGTGATCGCGGGCCCGAGCTCGGCCAGCGCGTCGAAGCCCTCGACGAACTCGGCCAGGATTCGCAAGGCCCGCCACGGGTCGGTGTCGAGGAAGGCCGGCCGGGTCGTCCGCTCGAGGAGCTTTCGGTCCTCGGTCATCGTCGGGTCGGCGGCCATCTTCCGGCCGGCGTCCTTGCCGAGCACCAGCCGTCCGGATCGTCGGTGCTCGCCGATCGGCTCGCCGCTGCGATCGTGCTCGGTGCCGTCCTCGCGCGCGCCCTCGACACGCCTGTCGGCGCTGTGGGCGGCCACGGCCGCGCGCTTTGCGTCCGAGCCTCGCTGCTCCATCGTTCGCCTCCTGTCGGACGCGGCCCGGCGCCCGTCGGTGCATCCTACGACGGTGAGCCGCGACGCTTCGCGCCGACCCGACCGGACCCGGCTGATCCTGGCCGCGGTCGCCGCGCTGACCGGACTCGTCTGGGTCGCGCAGGGCCTCGGCGTCCCGCTAGGCGGCAGCTTCATGGTCGGCGACCGCTTCTGGACCTACGCCGGGCTGGTCCTGATCGCCGTCGCGATGGGCTTCGCCTCGTGGCCGAGGTTGCGCCGGGACCGCTGACCGGGGTCGCTCAGGTCCGCGAGACGAGGTTCTGCGCGATGCGCTCCGCCAACATCAGCGTGATCACGTGCGTGAAGCCTCCGGGCCGAAGTCATCGGCGATCACCAGGTCCGGCGCCCGTGAGGAGCGCTTTCCAGCCCGCCTCGTCGCGACCCGCCGTGACGCCCTGCCCGATTCGCACGAGCGGCAGCCGGAGGAGGCGCTGATCCGCGAGCAGCCGTCCCGAAAGCTCCATGTCGTCCATCCACAGGTAGGCCAGCCCCGTCTCGCGCCAGGCGGGCGAGTGCCTGTCCGCGAGCGCCGCGGCGCCCAGCCGTTCGACGAAGCGGCGTAGCTCGCCGGCAGCGATCGGCTTCCGTCGGAGGTCGACGAGATGGACGTCGAAGCGCCGCTCCTTGAAGAATCGCAAGGCGGCCCTCGTGGCCTGCGAGTCCGGCGCGCCGAAGACCTGCACCGTAGGTGCGAGAACGGGTTTCGACATGAGCGGAGGGTAGCGAAGACCGGCTCGGCGAAACCCCCGGCGCTACCATCCCTCGCACAGGAGGTGGAGGCCGATGATGGTCTGGTTTACGGTCCAGCTCGAGGACAAGCCGGGCTCGCTGGCGCGCGTCGCCACCGCCCTCGGCGAGAAGGGCGTCAACATCACGGGGATCGTTGGGGTGGCCGAGGACACCGACGGCGCGCTCATGCTCACGACCTCCGATCCGGCTGCCACCCGCCAGGCCTTCGACACGCTGGGCCTGCCGTTCCAGGAGCACGGTGATGGCGAGCCCGAGATGGACGCAATGACGATCGCCGACCTCCGCAGCAGCTAGCCGCGCGCGATGCGCATCGCCACCTGGAACGTCAACTCGCTCAAGGCCCGCCTCGAGAAGGTCGAGTGGTGGCTCGAGCGGGCAACACCGGACGTCCTGCTGATGCAGGAGACGAAGCTCTCGGATGCGGAGGCCCCGTACCTGCCCTTCCAGATGGCCGGCTACCAGCTCGTGCACCACGGCGAGGGTCGCTGGAACGGCGTCGCGATCGCCGTGCGGGACGGCATCGCGATCGACGAGCCCATCACGAACTTCGGCGACGGGCCGGTCCGCAACAGCGGCGCGGGTGCGTCGGTCGCCATCGAGGAGGAGGACTTCGATCCGTCGGACGAGGCCCGGATGCTTTCGATCCGGGTAGTCGCCCCCGGAGACGAGCCACTGCGCCTGGTCAGCCTGTACGCGCCCAACGGCCGGGTCGTCGGCTCGCGCTGGTACGAGGGCAAGCTCCGCTGGTTCGCACGGGCGCGCCGCTGGCTCGACGAGACGCACGAGCCAGCCGAGCGACTCCTCCTCGGCGGCGACCTCAACGTCGCGCCGACCGACGAGGACGTCTGGGCGGCGGCGCGCGCGCACGGCGGGACCCACGTCTCGCCGCCCGAGCGCGCGGCCTTTCGCTCGCTGCTCGAGTGGGGCCTGCACGACGCCTTCCGCGAGCGCCAGCCTGGCGCACGCGGCCGTTTCACCTGGTGGGATTACCGCGCGGGCAACTTCCACAAGAACTTCGGGATGCGTATCGATCACCTCCTCCCGACCGATTCGGTCGACGATCGAGTCGTCGCGGTCGAGATCGACCGCGCGGCGCGCAAGGGCAAACCGATCCCATCGGACCACGCTCCGGTCGTGCTCGACCTCGATGAGCCGGGGCGGCCGTTCGACCCGGGCTGGGCCGATGCGGAGGCGCGCATCGTGGCGCGGGGCGGCATCCGACCGAGGTGATCGAGCGCCTCCGCCGCTCGGTTCGGCTCGAGGACATGCTCCTCGTGGCCTGGCTGGTCCTGGTCGAGCCGCTGCTCTTCCCCGCCACCGACGCCCGGTCGGGCCCGAGCCCGCTGGAAGGGCTGATCGGGCTCGTCGGCCTGTTCGGGCTCGCGATCTGCATCGGCGCGCGCAGTGCTCCGGGCGTCATCAGCGGCCTGACCACTCGTGGTGACGTCGCGTGGACGATCGGGCCGCTCGTCGGCGCGTTCGCGCTGGTGGTCGACAAGACAATTGACGATCTCGGGCTGGGCGATGTCGGCCCGATCCTCGCGGTCGCCCTGGCCGGCATCGCCGTGCTCGCACGGTTCCGGGCGCCGGCCCTTGATGCCGTGCGGCGCCGGGCCCTGGTCACGCCGTTCATCCTCGCGAGCGGCGGCTCGTTCGGCGATTTCCTCGGCGGCCTGCGCGACCTTTTCAACCTGCGCGGGCTCATCGACAGGTTCCAGCAGGGTGGCATCGAGGTGGGTCTCGCGCTGTTTCTCGGGGGGTTCCTGCTCCTCGGAGTGCTCACCTTCTACGTCATGCTCGTATTCGCACCGCGCCAGGTGGCCGAGCGCGAGGGCACGCCCGGGTCCTGGGCGCTGCGGTTCCTGCTGTTCCTCGTGAGCCTGATCGTGGGGGCCACGTGGGCCGGAGTAGTCCGGGGCTGACCGCGATCCAATTCAGCGTCGCCCGGCGTATGGAGAGAGGGCAAGCCGGGATCGCCCCGGCAGGAGGGATCGAATGACGCAACGGAGGATGACCCGCGAGCGACGTCGCCGGCCGGCCATCATGGCCACGCTGGCCACACTCTTCCTCGCGAGCTTCGTCCTGGCCGCCTGCAGCTCACAGCCCGGTGCCACCACGGCCGGTCAGGCCCCGGCCAGCACGGCGCCGGCGGCGGCGGCAACGAGCCTGGCCACGCAGGCGACGGCCCTGCAGCTCGAGGTCCGGCAGGATCCCACGCTCGGCGGTTACCTGGCCGGGGCCGACGGCAGGTCGCTGTACGTGTTCATGAAGGACACGGGCGGTACGAGCGCATGCTCCAGTGACTGCGCGGCCAGCTGGCCGCCGCTGACGGCATTGAGCAGCGGAGACGTGACTGCGGGCGCAGGCGTCACGGGCTCGCTGGCCACCATCACCCGGCAGGACGGGACGCTCCAGGTGACCCTCGCTGGACGGCCGCTGTATTACTTCGCCGCCGACGCGGCGGCGGGCGATGTCACCGGCCAGGGCGTCGGTGGCGTGTGGTTCCTGGCATCCCCGGCGGGAACACCCGTCCACGGCGTCAGTGCCAGTCCGGCTGCGACGAAGAAGCCGTGTGGCGGCCCCGCCTGCTACTGAGCGGGCGGCCGGCCTCACGCCCGCTCGCCGGCCGGGGAGTTCCCGTCCGCCGCGGCTCGCGTCGCTCAACAGGCGCTGGACAGATGCCGGACAGGCGCTGACCATCCGCCCGTGCGCACCACGAGGGCCCGATGATCGGCGAGGACCTGACCGAGCTCGACGATGGCCGCCTCGTGGCGCGAATTGCGGCCGGTGATGAGGCCGCATTCGTGATCGCGTACGACCGCCACTCGAGCTTTCTGTTCGGCTCCGTCGTCCGCTTCCTCGGGGACCGCGAGGCCGCGGCCGAGGTCGTCCAGGATGCGTTTGTCACCCTGTGGCGGCGGGCGCGCCAGTTCGACGCGCGCTCGGGATCACTGCTGACCTGGCTGCTGGCGATCGCCCGGCATCGGGCGATCGATCGACACCGCGCCGAGGGCCGCCGGCCGTCGCGGGACGCCATCCGGCTCGACGCCATCGCATCCGACGGTGGCCCGGATGGGCCATCGGGCCGCGCCGACGTGCCGCCCGAGCTCGTCGCCGATGCCTCGACGGACCCGAGCACGATCGCGACCCGGCGCTGGGTCCAGGCCGTCGTGAGGACCGGTATCTCGGAGCTGCCCGAGCACGAACGCGAGGTGATCGTGCTCGGCTATTCCCTCCACCTCTCGCAGTCGCAGATCGCGGAGCGCCTGGACGCGCCGCTGGGCACCGTGAAATCGCGGACGCGCCGCGCGATGGCCCAGCTGCGCGTGCGCCTCGGCACGGTGGCCGAGCTCGAGGAAGCGTTCGAGCGCGCCTCGAGTGAGGCCCCACCCGCCGAGCGCTCCACCGGGCGAGGCCGGTGATGGCCATGGACCACGCCGCGGCCCACGAGCGGATCGAGGACCTGCTCCTCGAGCCGGCGCGCCTGGCCGGACTCGAACGGTCCACCGCGTCGGAGGACGTCGCGCTGCGCGGGCACCTCGCGGGCTGCCCGGCCTGCCGCGCCGATCTGGACGCCTGGCGACGCGTTCAGCGCGGCCTCGCCAGCGCGCTGCCAGGGTCCTACGATGCCGCAACGGCCTCGGTAGAGGCGTTCGAGCTGCCGCCCTCATTGCGCGCTAGCGTCCTCTCGGCCGTGCGCGGGAGCGAGCGCGCGCACGGTCCGGTCGCGATGGCCAGCCTGCGCTCGCGCCGCCGGATCGCGACATGGGTCGGGCTTGCTGCCTCGATCATCGTCCTCTCGGGCGCGGCCGTCATCACGTTCGACCAGGTTGCGCGGCGCTCGACCGCCGAGGCCGAGGCGCGGGCGCTGTCGAGCGCCCTCGCCGCCGTCGATCGCGTGCTCGGCTCGCCGAGCCACCGGGTGGTCCCGCTGCGCAGCACCGATGGCGCGAGCGCCGGCACGATCTCGTGGTCGAGCCACGATCTCGTGGTCCTGACGACGGCGCTCGCGGCACCGCCGAACGACAAGCGCTACCGCTGCTGGCTCGAGGAGGGCGGCGGAAGCGTACCGATCGGGTGGATGTACTTCTCGGGCGGCACCGCCTACTGGATCGGATCCCTCGACGAATGGGCGACGTTCCAGATCGGGCCTGCCACCCGCTTCGTCGTGACCATCGAGCCAGCTGGGGGGCAGGCCCGCAGCGGCCCGGCCGTCCTCTCCGCCGAGCTCGGGTCCTAGCTGACCGGGATGCGCTTCTCCGGGTCGACGAACGGCATCGGGACGACCGTCGCGGTCCGGCTTCCCCACTCCGTTTCCACCACCAGGCCGGTGCCCTCCGCCGCGAGCTCCGGGGGCAGCCAGCAATAGCCGATGTTTCGGCCGAGGCGCGGCGACCAGATGGCCGAGGTCACCTGGCCCACGGCGGTGGCGCCCGCTCCACCCGCCAGCGCCACCGAAGCCGGCCACTTGACGTTGTTCAGCTCGGGGAACGGCTCGCCATCGAACTCGACGCCGGCGATCCGCCGCGAAACGCCCGCGTCCCGGATGCGCCGGTACGCCGGGATCGAGATCGCGGCGTCGTCGGTCAGCCCGAAGTCGACGAGGCGCTCGAGGCCCAGCTCGAAGGCGTTGTGCTCGTAGGTCATGTCGGCGCCCCAGTTGAAGATGCCGCCCTCGATGCGCCGGATGTCGGACGGGCCGGTGGGTCGAACGCCGTACGGGGCCCCGACCTCCATCAGCGTCTCCCAAAGGTAGACGCCGCGGGTCGAATCGAGGAGGTAGATCTCGTATCCGACCTCCGAGGTCCAGCCGGTTCGAGTCACGACGACCGGGATGCCCCGGATCACGGCGTGGCGCCACCAGTAGTACTTGAGATCGAGGATCGAATCGCCGAGAAGGTCGCGCATCAGGTCCTTGGACTTCGGGCCCTGGACCTGGAGCGGCGCGACGTCGGCTTCGCGGATCGTGACGTCGAGGTCGGGATGGGCGTTCTTCAGTCCCCGCGCGAAGAGCAGCGCGTCCGACGACGCGAGCGCAAACCAGAACGTGTTCTCGTCCATCCGCGTCAGGACCGGGTCGTTGACGATGCCGCCGTCCGAGTCGCAGATCAGGACGTACTTGGCCTGTCCAACCTGGCACTTCGACAGGTCGCGCGGTGTCAGCAGCTGCGCGAACTTGAAGCCATCGGGCCCCGAGATCTCGAGGCATCGCTCGACTGAGACGTCCCAGATCGTGACGCCGTTGAGGAGGGCGTCAAACTCGGCTTCGAACGTGTCGAACCGGATCGGGAAATACATGTGGTTGTAGACCGTGTAGCCCTTCGGCCCGTAGCGCTGGGTCGCCTCGTAGTAGGGCGTGCGCCGGTTGCGGGCCCCGCGCTGCACCTGGCTCATGTCGAACGGTGCGGTGGCGGTAGTCGTGGTCAAGGGAATCCTCCTCGGATGGGCTCGAGCTAGGCGTCAATAGGCGGACGGCCGCCCGTCAACCAGCGTCCGAGGGACTCCTACGGGCCGTCTCTTACCCCGAGCTCGACCTGCTCCCGCCAGCGCGGAATGTGGACGCGATAGCCGAGCGCCTCGACCTTGGGCGCGATCGCGAGCTGGGCTTCGGGGTCGCCGTGCACGAGGAACACGGTCCGAGGGTAGCCGGGATCGCCCGGTCGCCGCCCGCGGGCGAAGTTGCCGAGCCAATCCAGGAGCTCTGACTCGTCGGCGTGGGCCGAGAACCCGCTGATCGACCGGACCCGGCAGAGGACCTGCCGAACCTTTCCGTCTACCTTGACGGTCTTCGCGCCCGCCTGGAGGTGCGCGCCGAGCGTGCCTACGCCCTGGTAGCCGACGAAGAGGATCGTCGCCGCCGGGTCGTCGATCAGGTTGCGCAGGTGCGCGACGACCCGGCCGCCGGTGAGCATGCCGTTCGAGGCCACGATCGTGTACGGCCGGGCGGCGGTGGCGATCGCCTTCGACTCGTCGACCATCCGGGTGATGGTCTGGTTGGGATAGTCGAGCGGCGTGTCGCCGTGCTCCAGGAGCTTCTTGGTCTCCTCGTCGTAGAACTCGGGATGGCGGCGGTAGATGTCCGAGGCGCGAGATGCCATGGGCGAATCCAGGTAGAGCGGCAGCAGCGGGATCTCGCCGCGGTCGATCAGGCGGTCGAGCTCCCAGACGATCTCCTGCGTCCGCCCGATCGCGAATGACGGGATCAGCAGCACGCCGGCCGCGTCCGAGACCGCGCGGACCGCTTCGGCAAGGAGCCGGACCGCCTCTTCCGAGGGCTCGTGCTCGCGCCCGCCATAGGTCGATTCGACGATGACGTAGTTCGCCTCGGTCATCACCGTCGGATCCCGGATGATCGGCGTATTCGGGCGCCCGAGGTCGCCCGAGAAGACGATGGTCGTCGGCTCGCCGCCATCGGTCTCGCGGATGACGAGCTGGATGATGGCCGAGCCGAGGATGTGGCCGGCGTCGACGAACGTGGCGAGGATTCCGGGAGCGACCTGGACTTCGCGGCCGTAGCGAACCGCCTGAAACAGCGGCATGACCAGCTTGGCGTCATCCTCGGTGTAGAGCGGCGCTTCGAGATCGGTCATGAGCTCCGGCGGCTGCGCCCGGAGCGCGACCTCGGGATCGGCCGTGCCCGGCGCAGACTCCATGGCGGCTTCCTCGGACGAGGGCGTCGCGTCGGGCGGCACCGCACCGGTCGACGCCAGGGACTCCACCGGATCCGTCGGCTCGATCGTCGTGGGGACGTGCCCCTCTGCCTCGGTCCGGCGGGCCTCCTCCAGCGCCGTGCGGTACTTGACCGCGGCCACCTCGCCGGCCTGAACGGCCTCGTCGGCGTGCCGCCGCTCCCAGCGGGTATGGCGCTTCGCGAACTCCTCCTGGAGCCGGCCGCTGTCGAGCAGGACGAGCTCCGTGAGCTCGGCTGTGGCGCTCGTGAGGAAGATCGGGCCCTTGAAGCCCTCGCGCACGACGACTGGCAGCATCCCGCAATGGTCGAGATGGGCGTGGGTCACGAGGATCGCGTCGAGCTTGTCGGGCTCGAAACCGAGCGGGACCCGATTCCGGATGGTCTCATTCGGGCTGCCCTGGAACATCCCGCAGTCGATCAGGATGCGCGCACGCTCGGTGGTGAGCAGGAAGCGAGACCCCGTCACGGTCGTCGCGCCCCCGAGGAAACTCAGCTGCATGCGCGTCTGCACTCCGGCTTGGAGGGTTCCGGCTCACCAGCCGAGCCGATCGCGGGATGGCTGGATTCTAGAGGAATGACATTGCAGGCTCACGGGGAAATCCCGTCGCGGCAGCCCGGCACGGTGTCAGGCCGTCCCAGCTGCGGTCAGGGAATCCGGATCACCGAATCGAGGGCAACGGCGGCAAACAGCACCGTGAGGTACGTGATCGAGTAGCGGTACAGGCGGATGGCCTGCGCGGTCGAGGCCTCCGGCGCGGTCCCCTGGCGCCACAGGACCCAGGCCCGCCACAGGAACATGGCGCCGAGGACGCCAGCGGCGACCAGATACAGCAGGCCCATTCGTGCCACAACCCCGAAGACGACGGTGAGCGCGACGAGCAGGATCGTGTAGAGCCCGATCTGGCGGCTCGTCTCGGCAATACCGCGCACGACGGGCAGCATCGGCACGCCGGCGGCCGCGTAATCGCCGCGGATCCGCAGCGCCAGCGCCCAGAAGTGCGGCGGCGTCCAGTAGAAGACGACAAGGAACAGGAGCAGCGCCGGCAGCCCGACGTTGCCGGTCACCGCGGCCCAGCCGATGACCGGCGGCAGCGCGCCGGCCGCACCGCCGATGACGATGTTCGACGGCGTGCTGCGCTTGAGCATCACGGTGTAGACGACGACGTAGAAGCCGATCGCGAGTAGCGTGAGGAAGGCCGCCAGAAGGTTCACGGTCCACGCCATCAATGCCACCGAGATCGCGCCGAGCAGGATCCCGAACACAACCGCTCGCTCCGGCGTGACCTCGTTCGCCGGCAGCGGCCGGCGCCGGGTTCGGGCCATGTGGGCATCGATGTCGCGCTCGAGGTACTGGTTGATGGCGTTCGCGGATCCCGCTGCGAGCGTGCCGCAGCTCAGGGTCCAGAAGGTCAGCCAGGCCCAGTCGACGATCGGCATGCCCGGCACTTCGCGCGTCGCGAGGACCATCGCCGGCACGGTCGTCACGAGCAGGAGCTCGATGATCCGCGGCTTGGTCAGCGCGACATAGGCGCGGACCGAAGCGCCAACCGTCTCGCGGCGCCCGTCGGGGCCGGTCCCGTCCTCCGCGGACGAGGAACCCCTGCCAGCCGGCGCCTCGAGGGGAGCGGCGATTCTCGCTTCGTAGTACGCCCCAACCGCGAGGGCCACCGTCCCGCCCCAGACGAGCGCCCCGAGCCCGACGTGGAGCGTCTGGGCCCACGGCGCGAGCCGGGTCGCGATGAGGAGGGCCCCGACGGCGACCTGGATCGTGTAGACGATGAGGATCGCGAGGGCCACGCGGGCGATGCGGGGCTGCGCCCGGCGCCCGCGCCAGGCCATCCAAGTCACGGCGGCGAGGATCGCGAACACCACGGCGGCCACGTAGCGGTGCAGCGCCTGCGCCCCGTACAGGACCGCGAGATCCGCCCGGCCCTCCGGGACCGCCGGCACGACCGCCCCGTTCATGAGCGGCCAGTCGCCGAACACGAGCCCGGCGTCGCGGGCGGTGACGTTGGACCCGAAGAGCAGCAGCGCGAACGTCGCGGCAGCGGCGAAGGCGGCCAGCAAGGTGAAACGCTGGCTGCCACTCCCAGCGAGGCGCGCCGGATACGACGAGCGGACGAGG
>JBBQFS010000035.1:0-18957 GCA_038322255.1 Candidatus Limnocylindrales bacterium
CTGGAGGCTCCGGTAGCGGTTCGCGGCCGACGCTGGGCGCAGCCGTGACAGCTGGTCCTCGATGAAGGCCTCGACGTGCTCGCGGTGAATGCCGGCGACCGTCCGCGGCATCCCCCTCGCCTCGAGGAAGGCTTCGAACTGGCGGATGGCCTCGGTGTAGGACTTGATCGTCATCGGCGAGCGGTTGCCCGCCCGGAGGTGCCGGCCGAAGCTGGCCAAGTTGGGGAGCACGTCGGGGGATGCGGTATCCTCGATCGTGCCGGCTGGTGCTTTCGCCATGTCGAGACTCCTGATTGCGGGTTTACCCCAAGGTCGCAATCATGTGCTCTTAGAGCATAGCGGTCAAGTCTCAGCCGGCGATTTCGCCAGTTACCTGCTGTAACTGAGCGTGAATGCGATGGGCCTGTAGCTCAATGGCAGAGCAGCTGACTCTTAATCAGCGGGTTGAAGGTTCAAGTCCTTCCAGGCTCACCACACAATCCGAACGTAAGAAGGCCCCTCCTGGCTAATGGAGGGGCCTTCTGATTCTAGGGTCGTACCCACGTCCATACCCACATTAGGCAGTGTCGCGGGCGAGGATTCGATCCATACGGGCTGCCGATCGGGCCAGTTCGTGTGTCACGTTGCGCCCGTCGAGAGGCGTACCCACCGCCGTCGTGAACACGTAGTCCGCATCGCACCATCGTGGCCGGCCTCCCTGGGCGCGTTGTGTCAGGCAGGCGTGCGCGTCGCGCGAGGGTCGGCCGTCCTGCCTCGCGGCCGACCCCTCGCCTAATCAGACAGGCCGTTCGGGCCGTGCTGATTGGGCTGATCGGCAAGCCCGGCGCGGTCCTACCATCTCCCTTGTGAACCGTGGAGCTGCTGGCCTCATCGTTTTCCTTCTCGGAGTTGGCGCCGGCTGGATCGCGAACGATCGTCTGTTCACGCGCGACCTCGCCATCGAGCAAGAGATCACGGGTGTCGTTCAAGTAGTGAACGTCACGGGATCGAACGTCTGCGTGATCCCGGATGGAAAAACCGACGCGGAGCAGAACTGCTCGGTCCTCTACCAGCCTCCCGACCGCGCTCTTGTCAAAGTGGGTGATCGAATCACGGTCGGCGTTGGCGTGCAACGACTTCCCAGTGGCCTCTCGCAGGAGCTCTTCATCCTGGAGACGAACCCGGACGCGGGAGTGCCCAGCCCGACTCCGTAAGCGCGCCGGCCTTACCCTTCTGACGTGCTCGACGTCCTTCCCCAACTCGTCGCGAACGACGGCCGCCGCGGCCGCTTGGCCGCCATCCGCGACCCAGAACGCTTCGCGATGGAACCAGAGGTCGATGGCGTCCGCGGATTGCTCGGGTTCCTCCCCGATGGCACGATCGAGACACGCAACCGCAGCGGGATCCGCCGCGATTGGCTGCGTGGCAACGGCTTCGAAGCCGGCATCCGCCGGCTCGCAACGGCTGCCCATCCTGTGGAATGGCACCGTCCTCGATGGAGAGCTGAAGCGGACGCTTCGCTGGCACGATGGCCGCGCTCCATGGCTCCCGGCGCTTCGTGACCAGCTCCGATTCGTTTATGTTCGACGTGCCGTTTTTGGCCGGGCCGATATGCGGGGACTGTCCTGGCAGGACCGCCGCGAGCGGCTGGAGCTCCTCGCGGGCGCGTTCGAACCGCCGTTCGAGCTGTCCCCCGTCGTGACATCCGAGTCCGTCACTCGTCGAGGCGATGATCGTTAGTGAGCTTGAGGGAATCGTTTTTGAAGGACCGACGCTCGACGTATCGTGACGGCTCGCGATCGGGGTGGCATAAGGTGACCAACCGGAGCTGGTATGAGCGAGAGGCGTGGAGATTTGATCGACGATGACGTCCGCTGAGCCGCCTGCCGAGCCGTGGCTGTTCTTCCACGAGTGGGGTCTTCCTGGGGACATCGAAGCGTTCAAGGCGACCGACGCTAAGACTCTGCTTTGCGTGACCAGCGTCACGGTGTCGAACCAGGATTCGACCGAGCCGATCTATTTCGATATGGCAACACGGGAGACGAGGTCGACCTGGCGGGTTGGTTCTTCCGCGTGCTCGTGCCCGCGTCGACAAGCCTCACCTTTCCGTTTCCGACGCCTCTTGTCCTGTCGAGGGATCGACCGTGGCGACTGATGGTGGGGCCGCCACGAACCGAAATTGGTGCTCTGTTCCAGACGACCTTGGTGGGGTACGTGAGCCACCGGGTCCGAGAGGCGCAGCCCTACCAGGAACCGGGCGGGAGCGGAGGCACCCGCGCGGCCGGGAAGGGACTGCGCCGGCTCCACCCGCTGAGATCGCCTGGAGACGGCTGACTACCAGCATGGATCACGTACAGGCCCGCGTGGGACGCCGTGCACGAGGCCCTACCTGCGCGGTGGGCGGTCAGGCCCGTCACGATCTCTGAGCCTACGACCGGCACCCATAGCGTGCCAGCCCACGGACCCCATCCCGGACGGGGCAAGATGCCTCAGTCCGTCACCGGAACCGGCGAGGATGCGAGGCGGCGCTGCGTCACCTCGATGACCGGCTCCGCGGCGTACCGAAGCCTGATGGCTCGCAGATGGACTACCTGCGCCGGCGCCTACGACTCGCCTACGTCGACGTGGCGCAGGAATGGTCTCGAGAGGCCGTTGGTCGGCCGCTCGCCCCTGAATGTAGGGATCAGGCGGCCAAACCCCCACGATTCGAAGGCCCTCGGGCATAAGGCGCGGGGAAAGGGGGTCGTATCCGGATCCCATGGTCGTGACGTCGATGCCCTCGATGTAACCGCCGTCGTGGAGTCGTCGGATGCGCAATCGCACTTCTGCGTCTGGCAACCCGGTCAATTCGATGATGTCCTCGACACCCGGACCGCCCATCACCGTCGCTGTCATCCTCGGGGCACCGACATCGGAGGCCGCGCTAGCCGCCGACAGAACCCAGCGCCCGCTCGCGATCGAGGCCGAACTCGCCCTGGCGCTGTCACGCGGGCGCGATCGCCGCTCATCGTCGGCGCCGGCGCCCATTGCCATCTGGACGTGGCGGGTGATCGGGGCACTCGTCGGCCTACTCGTCTCCCTCCTGACGCTGCTGGCCGCGTTGTGCCCGCCCGCAGAGGAACTTGTGTTCGGAATCACGATCCTTGGGGCCCTGATCGGTGGGATCGTCGGTTGGGGCGCTCGGCGCTTGTTCGAGCGCACCAGCGCCTTCTTGATCGGTATGTCCCTTGGATTTGCGGCGGCCTTCGTACTGATCTTTTTCGTCTTCGTCCATTTCATCCCGGAGTGCTAGGTGCGACCCCGCCAAGCATTTCCTGCGGCGCGGAAGGCAATGGGACATTCGCACCCGTTGATCGGGTCACGCGGGGTGACATTCGCCACCGCTGAGCGACATCGATGCGAGGTCCAAGTCAGTCGACTAGGGTCTGTATGGCACTGGTCGTCGTAATACCCTACAGGGAGAGTTTGGGAAACGGCGATCGGAACGCGCAAGAATCGAGCTGACGGGCGGCCCGGCTCGCGTCGGGATCGCTACACAGGACGATGACCAGATCCGTGCCACGAGTCGTCGATGCCGTCCGTGCCCCCCGCTAGGTCGTCAGCGACCGGAACGCATGGCGCCGTCCGGCCAGGCGGCAATGCACACCTTGTTGCCGGCTCGGTCAGCGAGGATCCAGGCCTCCGGCGCCGCGGAGTCGTCGACGATCCGCCCGCCCGCGGCGAGGGCGGCCTCCAGACGCGCGCCGGCGTGTTCACGGGCCACGGACACATCTAGGTGCATCGCGTGCCGGAGTGGCTTCGACGGGTCGAGCTCCTGCATCCAGACTGTCGACCCATGGCCGAGCGGGTCGACCGCGTTGTCGTCGTCCCTCGGGCTATAGCCGAGCACCGCGCGCCAGAATCCGACGTCGATCGTGCCGGGCTGCGCCGCGATCGCGAGCTGCACCTCCTGGGCGGCGCCACGGTCCGCCGACACCCCCGTCGACCGGGCCACGGCCGACACCGCCCGCGCCAGATCCACATGTATCGGCTCCAGCTGGAACATGCCACGGGTGAGCCGAACTGTCACGCGGTCTCCGGTCACAGTCAGAAGCGTCCTGTTCTCGTCGAGACCATCCACGTGCCCGATCGCCTCGGCGAGCTTTGTCCCTTCGGCCAGGGACTCGACGCGATAGACGGCGACCGCACCACCGTGCAGCACGACCCAGTCCTCGACGCCCTCGGCGTGCAGGAAGTCCTTCCAACCCTGTTCGCTCACGATGTCGGTCCCCTCCTTCAGCCGCTCAGTATCTGCCGAGGCGGGGAGGCCAGCACACACCTCGGGAGCGCGCGCCAAGGCGGCCGGCTAGATCAGCGGCGGGCGACGGGGCCCGTAGCGTGCCCCACTTACGGCTGTGGAACGCTGAGGCCTTTCGCACCGTGACCTAGAGAACACGAAAGGATCAGGTGGAGCGCGGCCATCGTCCCGTAGAACCGATCGGCCGTGAGCTCGCCATCGAGGACGGTCCCATCCCATAGGATCGAGAGCCGTGCCGCCAGGCGTCGGATGCCGGCTTCGAAGCCGTCGCCGCGAAGCCAATCGACCTTGAGCGGGCTTGAGAAAAGTGTGGTCGCAGTAGTGGGCGCATTGCTCCTCATGCTCGGCATGACGACTGCCTCGGCGTTCGCGTTCATCCACGCGTTCATACCGGCCGGCCCATGTGCGGCGAGCGACATGGCGGGCGACAACGAGACGCTGAGGCCATCTGCCCCGAGTCCCGGGGCTCAAGTTCATGCGAACTCTGTGGGCGTGCAATGTCGCAGGGGGACCCTTTCAATTCACCGCCACCAATCCGGGAAAGACGGCCCTTGGCCTGGAAGCGGCGCATAGCGATCTGCGGATCTCTCCCGAGGAGTTCGATGAAGTCGCGGCTGAGCTAGGGCGAACCCTCGATTTCGTGAAAGTGCCGGCGAAGGAAAGGGACGAGGTCCTGGCTGCATTTGCGGCACACAAGAACGAGGTAACCGAGGGATACGCGGCAGTGGCGTAGAGCGGGCGGTCGCGCCGCAGGTCGCTGTATCGAGCCGGTCGAGAATCTCAGGCGCTCCTGACACGAACCAGAAATGCAACGCGGCCGCTCAGTTCAGGCCGGGAACCTGCGCTTCCATCACTGTTTCGACGGTGGTCGACCGCCATCATGGATCGCTGCGTGCGGTGCGGGCACAAAGACGCCGAAGCGTCCGCGGCTATTGGGCAGTCGAGCACCAGGACTCGATCGTCGATCGAGCAGTCAACGACGGCCGTATGCGCCGATGAACCGGCGGACGCCAGCGTCTGCGTCGGCAGATCGGGGCTTACTTCTTCTTGGCTGCCTGTTGAGCGTGCGCTGCGGAGTTGGCCGCCACCGCGGCGCGGATGAGTTGCTTGAAGGCAGCTGCGTTGATCTTCTCCCCTTCGCCGAGGTCGATCGCACGCCGCGTGTTCCCTTCCAGGCTGGAATTGAACAGCTTCTTCGGGTCTTTGATGGAGGCTCCGCGAACGAATGTGAGCTTCACGACCTGTTCGTACACTTCCCCTGTGCAGACGCCGCCATCATGGGACCACATAGTGGTTCCCTGAGAGCCGGGCTTGACCCATTTCCACTCCTCCTGGATGTTGGGGTCGGCATCTTGGATGAGTTGACGGACATGAGCGAGGGTCTCTCCTCTCCAATCCCCCAGCTCTTGAATCCGCTTGGTGATCTTCGCTGATGCGGCCCCGCCTTTTGGACGACTTGTCGGTTTCATGTTCTCTCCGATCCTTCAGGCATAGCTCATCGCCTAAGGGTCTACCAAGCAGGGCTGAAAGGTCGGCGCTACGGACACAGCTATCGGGATCCGGCAATCGCGGACCCCACGCTGCCCTCGGCCGCGAGTCCTTAGCAGCCGACCAAGAGCTCCACACGCGCGCTCCCGTGAAACCCGAGCGACTCGAGGATGGACCGCGACATCTCTCCGGCATGAACAATCAGGCCCGGCGTGCCGAGACGGACGGCCTCATCCCAGCGAGCGCGAACCAAGGCTCTGTAGCAGCCGCGGCCACGAGCCCATGGCAAGGTCAGGGCCGTGCCCAGGTACGGCACACCGTCAATCAGTCGCACGAGGTGCCGCAGGCGGCCGGCTCGCCGTCGAGCAGGGCGAGGAAGTCCGAGCGCGACTCGTCCTTGCGGGCGTGCGCCCAACTGGCTGGGAGGCTGTCTCGGATCGCCTCGCGCCCTTGCTCAGGGATCTCGCCCATCGAGATCTCTCGCGCCCGCACGTAGTCCTTGAATGTCGTGACGCGCCGAACCTCAACCCCGGCCGGGCCCGGTGGCGGCTCGTGATCCAGCACCATCGGCGTGCAGAACGATCCTTCCTCGGGGTCCCGAAACGCGCCACGAGATAGAAGGCGATCGACGATATTCATTGGCGTGGCGGAGGGTCCGAGGAACCACACGAATTCACGTCGTCCTCGAAGCGCGAACCAATCCTGAACGTCGTCGATTTGACGCTCGACGTAGTCGGCTGAGAAGCGGACTCGAGCGGCGTAGGCGGCCCAGCGGTTCGGGTTGTGGCGACCGTGCGAGAGAACGACGTTGTCGGTCACCAGGAACTCAGCCGAGTCACTCGGCGGAAAGTAGGCTAGGGCGTCTTCCGCGAACACCAAAGGATCCATCGAGGGACTCCAGCGTACAAAACTGGCAGCGAGGTCGCCAGCTCCGTCGGGCGACGGATGACGACTGACGAGCTCGGCAGGGTCATCAGGCGCTACCTCGGGCGGTCACGTCGACGAGTTCGGCACCACGTGCTCAGAGATCGGCGCGCCGACGACCGTCTTCACGGGCCGGCTGAGCGGAACCACTGACGCCGACACGATGACTGCCTCGTTCAAGCAAGCTCGTTGCGGTCCGGTCCTCGTCCTGAAGGCGCCAGATCAGTTCAGCTGGACGTTCACCTGCGACGCCAGCACAGACACGCTGTTCGGGGCGCGCGATGACGGTCCCGCCACCTGGTACCGCGACTGACGCCGGCTCGGTATCCCGCCCTCGATCTCGCTTCCCGGGCGGCCGATAGACGAGCAACGGGCGACCGACTGCTCGGCATTCCCCTTAACGCCGTCGCGTTCGATCCCGGCTCTGACCGGCCAGATCAGCGGCGGGCGACGGGGCCGTACTGTGTCCTGGCCTGCTGGCCACAACCTGGGCGGGCCAGGACGTGACCGCATAACACCCCTCGATTCCGACCCCTCCCTACGCTCAGGGGCACTATGGATCGAACCTATATTTGACATGCAAGAGGTCACTGGTTCGAGTCCAGTGTCGCCCGCCTCATCCCTCGCCCGTTGATCCGCTTCGAACGTGGCCTTGGCCACTTCCCGTCGCCGCGTACAGCGCGTACGTGGATTCCACGCGTAATGCGACCGGCGGGAGGCCTTCAATCCGAGAACAAGGTCCACGCCGGCGACGCCCCGAGGCCGACGCTGTCATCGCCGCGATGGCCTATCGGTCGTCAGGCCGCGTTAGGGCACCGATTGCCATTCCCGGTTCGTCGTCCGATGGTGGTGCCTGCGCCGTACCTGGACAAGTGCCCCGGAGGTCGATTGTCCGCTCCTCGCCCGGCGCTGGTTGAAGACTCGCGCGGATGGTGCCGCATCGGTCGCACGCGGCGATAATGCGGCCGCGATCGTCCGATTGAGCTGCGATGAAGTGCCACCGGTGCTCGTCCACTTTGGCAATCCTAGCTGCCAGTCCAGCGGCGGGCGACGGGGGCCGTTTCTGTACGCACCAATTCATACCCACAACCGGGCGTCACGACAGACGACGCCGTGGACGTCACGGCACCCGTCGTACGATCAGAACGAGCCAGCCAGCACGATCGGAGTCGGACTCCTAGTCAGCGGGTTGAAGGTTCAAGTCCTTCCAGGCTCACCACTTAGTCTGAACGTAAGACGGCCCCGGAGCAGACCGACGGATCTACGTGGTAGCCATCGTCGAGCTCGAGTGTCCGAGAGCCTTCTTGATTCAATAGCCGAGACGCTGACAAGTCCTTCAGCGCGTGAGCGCCGAGCCATCGCGATAGCAATACCAGACAACCTCATCCTCATCCGGCCCTGCAACGTTTGCAAGCGCGTCGCGGACGACAATCCGGATCATCGGGTACTTCTCGTGGAGGCTTGCTTCTACTTCGGCGGGATAGGAGCCGATGTCATCGACGGCGTTCGAAATATCGAACGCGAACTCGGGATCCTCACGCGGGTAGCAGCGCGTCGCAGGTTGAATGTCGACTGACATGGTCCTTCCGCAGTCGCGCGGTGTGGCAAGGCGGCTGCAACATTCTGTGCGTGGCTGTAATGGGCTCGCAATACACAGAACGACCTATGGTGCGTCGGGCTCCAGAGCCCGTCAGAGGTGGTAGTAGAATACCGGCGCAAACGCCAGTGCGAGGGCGGCCAGGTCAAGCCCCGCTGTTAGGGCTACGCGCCGCAGATGTTCCCAGTTCGCGCTGAAGAAGTAGCCGAAGATGAACGGGGCCTCGGCGACGATCAACAGTTGGAAGACATGGGCCGCCGCGCCTTCATCGTGCGCGGGCTGAGCGAATCCGGAGATGCCGCCGATGAGCGCGAGGCCGAACGCCAGGATCGACAGCGCCACCGGGCCCACGGCGCAGACGCGATTAATCCGCTCGCGATTCATCGGACCACACGCCGCGGCCAACAGGCTGACAGCGCGCCGTCAGCCTCTGAAGGGGACGGGCTCACTCGAGATCAGCGCACTGCCCAGGCATCGATCTCGACCTTGTAGACCGGGCTCGCGAGTGAGGCCACGTAGAAAAGCGTGCTCGTCGTGACGTGATCGCCGAGCAGGCGGTCGAGCTCGGCGCGACGGCCGGCCGGGTCCATCACGCCGACGACATACGTCGTCAGCTTGACGAGGTCGGTCGGTTCGAAACCGGCGGCTTCCAAGTTGCGCAGGACGTTCTGGAGCGCCACGCCGAGCTGCGCGACCGGATCCTCGGGCACCGTGCCGTCGGCCTCCATCCCGACCTGGCCGGAGAGGAACAGCATCCTGCTCTCGCCGCTGACCTCGATCTGATGGACGTACCGTCCCACCGGGGCATGGACCGAATCCGGATTGCGAGCCTGCTTCATGACTCCTCCTGCATATTCGCGCTGGCTATCGGTCAGCCCGCCACGACGGTGGGAGTTGGGTGAGCAGGGTCCGGAGCACGTCGGGCGTCCGTCCGAGCAGGTTGGTGGTTTCGGCGATGAAGCTGGCCATCCGGAGCCGAGTCTAGTACCGGGAGGCCGGCGGCCCTCGGGCAGGCAGGTGGCTAGTGCCCAGCAGCCAGTCACTTCGCCCGTTGGACCCGCTCGACCTCGACTCGCTCGAGGCGCAGCCACGCAGCCAGCTCCCCGAGCTCCGTGTGCGTCGCGTCGAGGTCCTCGGCCGTCGCGCCCGGCTCGAGATGCAGCGCGGGGACGCGCAGCACGCCGGCGTCGCGATCGGCCCGTGCATCGACCCGGCCGATCAGCCGCTCGATGTGCAGCACCGGCAGGACGTAGTAGCCCCAACGCCGCTTCGGGACCGGTACGTAGATCTCGAGCCGGTACTCGAAGCCGAACAGCGCCTCGGTGACGCGGCGGTCGTAGATCATCCGATCGAACGGTGAGAGCAGGGCCGTTCGGCCGGCGAACGGTCGATCGATGAGGTCGGGGTCCACCCGCCACCGGCCGCGTACGCCTTCGATCTGGGCCTCGACCCCCTCCTCGCCGGCGTCGTCGGGGGAGTCCACGCGAACCATCCCCAGCGACGTCAGACGACGCCGGGTCCGGATCCGCCGAGCCTTCTCGAGCGGGATTCGCGGCGCATCCGTTGGCAGAACACGCTCGGCGAGATCCCACAACCGCTGGGCGCCCGCGCGCCCCGAGATCGCGATCCGCCCCTGGCCCGACAGGAACTCGAGCATCTGGCCGACGTTCCGGTCGTGCGTCCAGCCTCGCGATTTCCACGGCTCGATCGAGCGGTCCTCGAGATCCCGCGACAGGAGCGGCCCTCGCGCTCGCAGCTCCCCGAGCACGTACCGCGCGAACGCATCGTTCGTCGCCAGCCAGCCTCTGACTCGCCTCGGCCAGGACGTGTCGCCTTCGGGCCAGGCCTCGATGAACGGCCGCAGGAGCGGATAGTCCTCGATCGGGTAGATGAAGGCCCGATGCTCGAAGAGCGCGCGCTCGGCCAGGAGCCGGTCGAGCTCGGCGGGGTCGAATGACCGCCCGAGCCGGGCCCACAGGACGAGGTGCTCGGTCCGGGCGACGACGGCCGTTGGGTCGATCTGGAGGGAGCCGAGGTGGCGGACGACGTCGAGGATCCCCGCGGGCCGATTCGCATCGAGCTGCCGGCCCATGACCGCGATCTGGCGGGCGCGTTCGAGGGTCAGCTTCAAGGCATCGCGCACACCGGGACGGTAGCCGGTCGACCCCGTCGAGGACAGGCACCGTGCTACCCTTCGGCGACCCTTGACAGCCGGTCCTGTGAGGCCGGCGAACCGGTTCCGTGAGGCCGGGAAGGAGCGCTCGATGGCCGCGTCCAGCCCCATCGGCGGCGAACCTCGCCGCGTCCCGAGTCCGGACGGCCTTCCCCATTCCCGTCCTCCGTCGCCGCGTGCCAGCGCGATCGTCGACCCACGAATCGGCGACCTCGGCCCGGCCCTGCTGGCGCTCGAAGACGGGGCGATCTTCGAGGGCGTGGCCTTCGGGGCGCCGGTCCATGGCGGCGGCGATCTCGTCGTCAACACCAGCCAGACCGGCTACCAGGAGGTCTGCACCGACCCCTCGTATGCCGGCCAGGTCGTGGTCATGACGTACCCCCTGATCGGCAACTACGGTCGGGTGGTCGCGGACGACCAGTCGACTCGACCGTGGCTCCGCGGCCTGATCGTGGCCAACGCAACTGCGGCAGTGCTCGAGGATGCGCAGCAGCTGGCTCGCCTCCTGCGCGACAACGGCATTCCGGCGATCGCCGGGATCGACACCCGGGCCCTGGCGCGGCATCTCCGCGCCAACGGCAGCCTTCGCGGCCTGATCCTCGAACCGGGCTCGCTCGATCGGGAGGCGGCGGAGGTTCGCGCCCGCGCCGTCCCTCGTTGGGAGGACCAGGATTTCGTGGCCGAGGTGTCGCCGGCCGCGGTCCGGGAGATCGGGCTGGGGGAGTCGGGCCCGCTCGTCGCCATCGTCGACTACGGCCTCAAGGCCAACATCGTCAACAGCCTCCGGCGGCGCGGCGTGCGGGTCCGCGTCCTGCCGCACGCCGCGAGCTCCGAGGAGGTGCTCGCGGCCGATGTCGCAGGCGTGGTGCTCTCGCCCGGCCCGGGCGATCCGGCGCGACTCGCGGGGCCCGTCGCGCTCGCCCAGGCCGTGATCGAGGCTGGACGGCCGCTGCTAGGCATCTGCCTGGGCCACCAGATCGTCGGACGCGCCGCTGGGGCAGAGACGACGCGGTTGCGCTTCGGCCACCACGGCGCGAACCATCCCGTTCGCGATCTCGATACCGGCCTCGTGCAGGTGACGGCCCAGAACCACGAGGTCCAGGTCGTGGGCGAGACGCTGCCCCGGAGCGGCGGATTCCGCGTCAGCCAGGTCAACCTCAACGACGGCTCGGTCGAGGGCCTGCGTCACGCCGAGCTCCCGATCGAGACGGTCCAGTACCATCCCGAGGGCGCGCCCGGCCCGCTCGACGCGCTTGCGGTCTTCGATCGCTTCGTCGCGAGCCTGTGAAGCGGGTGGCTGTCATCGGCAGCGGCGGATCGGGGAAGTCCACCCTGGCTCGCGAGCTCGCGCGGCGGACCGGCCTGCCGCTGACCAACCTCGATCATCTCTTCTGGCGCCCGGGCTGGGAGGCGATGCCAGATGACGAATGGCAGGCAACCCACGCCGAGCTGATCGCGGCCGAGCGCTGGATCATTGACGGCAATTAGGGCTCGACGATGGAGGCGCGGCTGGCCGCGGCCGACACGGTCGTCTTCCTCGATCTGCCGCGGCTCGTCTGCCTGTGGCGTGTGATCCGGCGTCTCGCGCTCGCCGGTCGCTTCGGACGGCCGAACCAGATCCCGGGTCTTTCGGACAAGATCGACCGAGAGTTCCTTGTCTGGATCTGGACCTACCCGGAGAAGAAGCGACCGGAAGTCCTCGCGCGGCTCGCGAAGGTTCCCGCGACCACGACCGTCCACCGACTGCGGAGCCGTCGAGAGACAAGGGAGTTCCTCGATCACGTGGCACGTGAGCAAGCCGCTTGAGGTCCCGCGCGTGAACGCGTCCAAGCCCGCGTCCGTGCTGATCATTGGCTCGGGACCGGTGGTCATCGGCCAGGCCGCGGAGTTCGACTATGCCGGGACGCAGGCCTGCCGCGCCCTTCGCGCCGAAGGCGTGCGCACGATCCTCGTCAACAGCAACCCTGCCACGATCATGACCGACCCGGAGGTGGCCGATGCCGTCTACCTCGAGCCGCTGACCGTGCCCGCGATCGAGGCGGTCATCGCGCGCGAGCGGCCCGAGGGCCTGCTCGCGGGCCTTGGCGGCCAGACCGCGCTCAACCTGGCGATGGACCTCTCACGTGCCGGGGTGCTCGAGCGGTACGGGGTCAAGCTCCTTGGTACGCCGCTCGAGGCGATCCGGATGGCCGAGGATCGCGAGGCGTTTCGCGACCTGCTCGACCGGATCGACCAGCCTTACGCGCCTTCGGCGATCGTCGAAGGCCCGACGTCAGAGGGACGGGCCCGATCGATCGATGCGGCTCTCGAGGCGATCGGCCTCCCGGCGATCATCCGCCCGGCATTCACGCTCGGTGGCACGGGTGGCGGGATCGTCGAGACCGAGGCGCAGTACCGAGAGCGGGTGCGGGCCGGGCTGCGGGCCAGCCCGATCGGCCAGGTCATGGTCGAGCGCTGTCTCGTTGGCTGGCAGGAGATCGAGTACGAGGTGATGCGCGACGCCGACGACACCTGCATCGCCGTGTGCTCGATGGAGAACGTCGACCCACTCGGGGTCCACACCGGAGACTCGATCGTCGTCGCGCCGGTCCAGACGCTGCCCGACGCGGTGCATCAGCGGCTGCGGAGCGCCGCCCTCGCGATCATCCGGGCGCTGGGGGTCGAGGGCGGTTGCAACGTCCAGTTCGCGCTCTCGCCCGATTCGACCGAGTACGCGGTGATCGAGGTCAACCCGCGGGTCTCGCGATCGTCGGCCCTCGCCTCGAAGGCGACGGGCTATCCGATTGCGCGCGTGGCCGCCCAGATCGCGGTCGGGCGGCGGCTGGCGGAGATCCCGAACGTCATCACGGGCACGACGGTCGCGGCGTTCGAGCCAGCGCTCGACTACGTCGTGGTCAAGCTGCCGCGCTTCCCGTTCGACAAGTTCCCGGGTGCCGATCGGAGCCTCGGCAGCCAGATGAAGGCGACCGGCGAGGTGATGGCCATCGATCGAACCTTCGGAGCGGCGCTGAACAAGGCGCTCCGCGGGCTCGAACAGGCGGGGGCGGGACCGCTCGCCGAGGATCTCGGCTGGGAGCCGACGCTCGGCTACCTTGCGGCCGTGCTCGGCGGCGATCCCGAGGACGACGCGCCGATCCGGTACCTCGACGAATCGGGCACGGCGTGCGAATCGACGCGGTTCGCGCAGCGCTCGGCGGCTCCGATCGTGCTCCGACAGTTCCTCTCGCCTTCCGACTCGCGACTGTGGCGGGTGCTGGCGCTACTGCGCCGAGGCGTCCCCGAGGAGGCGATCCAGCGCGCGACCGGGATCGCGGCGTGGTTCCTGGGCGAGATGGGCCGCAACGTGGCGCTCGAGGGCGAGATTCGGGCGATGGGCCCTCGGCTCGTCGGCGCCGCGATGGATGGTGCCAGCGCGTTTGGCGCGACCCCCTCGGGCATCGACGCCGATGCAGCAGCACTGCTCGCAACCGCGAAGCGCCTCGGGTTCGGCGATGGCGACATCGCGAATCTCGCCTCCGTGCCGGTCGACGCCGTCCGCGACGCTCGGCACGCGCTTGGTCTCCGGCCGGGCTACGCCATGGTCGATACCTGCGCCGCCGAATTCGCGGCCGAGACGCCGTACTTCTACGCGACCTACGCCGCTGCCGGCTCCGCGCCCGAGGCCCCGCCGGTTCCGCGGCCGGCCGCGCTTGTCATCGGCAGCGGCCCGGTCCGGATCGGGCAGGGGATCGAGTTCGACTACTGCGCCGTGAAGGCCGCCGCAACCCTTCGTGAGCAGGGCTGGTCGGCGGTCATGGTCAACTCCAACCCGGAGACCGTGTCTACCGACTTCGACGCCTCGACTCGCCTGTACTTCGAGCCGCTCGACGTCGAGAGCGTCGGGAGCCTGCTCGAGGCCGAGAGCGCCGTCGACGCCGACGGCGACCAACCGCGGCAGATGCCCGCGATGGTCGCGTTCGGCGGCCAGACTCCGCTCAACCTCGCCGGGCCCCTCGTCGCCGCGGGAACTGAGCTCCTCGGCTCGGACCTCGAGGCGATCGACCAGGCCGAGGAACGCTCGCGCTTCGCGGCCCTCCTGGATCGGCTCGGCGTTCCCCAGCCCGAGGGCGGGATGGCCCGATCCATCGAGGAGGCGCTGACCCTCGCCGAGCGCATCGGCTACCCAGTGATCGTTCGGCCGTCGTTCGTCATCGGCGGGCTCGCCATCGACTTCTGCTACTCGCCCGAGGATCTCGTTCGGCAGCTGGCCGCCGCCACGGTGGTCGATCCCGATCGGCCGGTCCGGATCGACCGCTACCTCGAGGGCATCGAGGTAGACGTCGATGCCGTGTCGGACGGGGAGCGGGTGCTCATCCCGGGATTGCTGGAGCACGTCGAGCGGGCGGGTGTGCACTCGGGCGACTCGGTTGGGCTGTTCCCACCGCAGTCGGTGAGCGAGGCCGATCAGGGCCTGATCGTCGCCACTATGGAGCGGGTCGTGCTGGCCTTGGGCGCGCGCGGCCTCGTCAATGCCCAGTTCATCGTCCGCGACGACGGCGTCTACCTGATCGAGGTCAATCCCCGCGCGTCCCGGACCGTGCCCTTCATGTCCAAGGTCACCGGCGTGCCGATGGTCGAGCTGGCCGTCCGCCTCGCGCTCGGCGCGAATCTTCTCGAGCTCGGCTGGCCGGGCGGGCTGCTCGCGCCGCCCCCGTACGTCGCCGTCAAGGCGCCAGCCTTCTCGACGACCAAGCTGCGCGGCGTCGATCCGTCGGTCGGGCCGTCGATGCAGTCGACCGGGGAGGTGATCGGAATCCACGAGGACGTCCGCGTGGCGCTGGCCAAGGCCCTGCGCGGCGCGGGCCTGCTGCCGTCGATGCCGTCGACGGCCGGTCTTGCCGGCGCCGATCGGCCCCTCGCAGCGATCTCGATCGCCGATCGCGACAGGCCGCAGCTGCCGCGGCTCGCGACGGCCCTCGATCGGGCCGGCTTCCGGCTCGCTGCCACGGACGGCACGCGAGCGGCCCTCGCTGCCGCGGGTTTCGAGGCGGACCCCGTCGCCAAGCTGTCCGCGTTCGACGCCGAGGGTCGGCCGATCGCCGGCGCGATCCCCGACATGGTCGGGCTCATCGACGCCGGCGAGGTCCGGCTCGTCGTGAACACGCCGACGCCGCGCTCGGGCGCGGTGCGCGACGCCGCCGAGATCCGCCACGCGGCTATCGCCGAAGGCGTGCCCTGCCTGACCGCGATGGAGACGGCCGTTGCCGCCGCCGAGGCCCTCGACCCCTCGATCGACGCCCGGGTGGCGGACGTCCGGTCGATCGGCGAGTGGCTGGGCATGACCGCACGGGCTGCGTCGATCAGTGAGCCGGTTCTAGTCGAGGCCGTCGGCCGCTAACGGGGCTACCGGCCGGCACGCTCGTAGAGGCCGCGGTAGAAGGCGTCGCATCCCCTTACCAGTCGGCGACGGCGTTCTTGAGGATCAACGTCGGCGCGCCGTCGTCGATCGGTGCCCGCGTGATTGCCCGATCGGCCCTTCCTCTCTTTGCGACCCGGTTCCTACGATCGAGCGGCCTGACACCGCTCGGGAGGTTTCGCTGTGGCCCAAGCCCGCGCCGCTCGGATGCGCGCACCGGCAGCACGCGCGCAAGCGAGCCCCGGGAGTCGGCTAGCTCGAACGTCGGGCGCATCTCGATTCGGCTCCGGTGGCCCGTCGGTTGCGCCGATCGACACTAGCCAGGCGAGCGATATGGACGCGGTCCTCGATCTACAGCAGTCAGCAGGCAATCGGGCGGTGGTCCAACTCTTGGCCAGGAGTGGCTCGGCCACGTCGCCGTCGCTGCAACGACAGCCACCAAACGGGGGCTGGCTCTCTGGCGAGGACGAGCCTGCCAGCCCCGTGGATCCGGGCATGCTCGTCCTCAAGCCGGACGACAGCGGCAAGCCTGCGGATCAGATGAGCTGGACCGAGCTGCAGGATGCGATCGATGAGCAGGAGGCGTTTGTCACCTCCGCGACTGCGTCGACGCCCGATGTCCGGCGACGACAGAAACGGCTCGGCGACCTCTACCTGGCGCAGCAGAAGCTCGGCTCGAAAGCCGCAGGGCAGGAGAAGGCCAAGGGCGCTCGGCGGGCGGGAACCAAGCGGCGGGGACGCAAGCCCCCGCCGCCGACGATGCCGCCGAAGCCCGAGACGCTCACTAGGGGAAGCGTCGACTGGTCCAAGATGCCGGCAGGCATCGTGAAGCGCGAGATGGACATGGTCGTGGCCTACCTCGCTGCCAACCCACCGAAGGCCGAGCGCGAGATCCTGATGCTCGAGCTCCCGAGCATCGAACGCGCTGCCGGCGTCGCCCGAAGCGAGAAGGTGGCCGCCCGACGCACCGAGCAGTTCACCGAGGCCCTCTCACCGAAGAGCGGGAGCGACCAGGACAAATTCGATGAGATCCTGCGGCGGCTGCAGCACGCCGAGCGCGACCCGACGCAGGAGGACATTTGGCTCATCCACTACGAAAACCGTGTCCTCCCGCTCTCGAGCGCCGAGCTCGCTGCGGTTCGCGAGCGTGTGGGCAACGGGCTCCTCCAGGCGGCTGGCAAGATCAGCGGCCTTGTCTATGACGTCGAGTCAGCCTGGCAGGAACGGACCGAGCACAACCGCAGCCACAGTCGGACGCACCGGCTGGTGCGCTTCGCGACGGGCGCGGAGGACATCCCGCGGAGCGACATCGACAACATGCTCGGCAACTCACGCTTCTACGTCGGCCGCATCCGCCAGCGCGCCACGGCGGGTCAGCTCATCGAGGCGGGCGACGACCTCTTTGTTTACGACCGCAACGCCCGCTACTACGCGGAGAAGGTCGGGAACTGGGAGTCCGAGCTGATGCGCGGTGCCGGCCGTTGGGTGCTCGGGCTCACGATCCTGAAAGAAGCGCTTTCGATCATGGCCGGATTCGGTGCGGCGAACCTCGCCAGGATCGCGGGTGCGGGCAGCACGATCGCAACGTTCAAGGCCGGAGTCCAGATCGCGACGATGACAACCGCCACCGGCCTCGTGACCGGCGCCCTGGGGGCGGAGGCTGCGGGCGGCGACTGGAAGAAGGGCGCCCGCGCGGGCGGCGGTGCCGGATTCGGTGTGGGTGCCAGCGCGCTGACCGCGGGCGTCGGGAAGATCGCATCTATCGGCGACGCCGCCAAGGCGACGACGTTCGGCGGCAAGGCACTGGCGGTGGGAAAGGCCGTCGGACTCGAAACCGGGGCGGCGGTTGCGACGAGCACGACTCAGGCGGCCATCGAGGGCGGCGATATCGGCGACGCGGCCTTGGGAGCGCTCGTCTCGACCCCGATCAGCACGCTCGGCGGCGGCGTCGTCGACAAGGTCGCCAAGGGACGGGTGGCAAACACGATCGGCAAGACCGCCGTTGGCATGACCGCCGGGACCGCGGGCGCGGCTGCGACCGATGCCGACCTCCTTCACGGGGCTGCCTCGGGCGGAGCTGGCGCGTTGTACTCCGGTCTCGCTACGCCTGCCCCGGAATCGCAACCGGCCGGGGGTGGAGGAACGCCGCCGGGGAATGATGTTCCCGCGAGCCCCGCTGCCCCCGGTGCAGGCGACACGATTCTCGGCACGGGCATCGAGCCCCGACCGCCCGCTCCGCCAACCCGGCCAACGACCCTCGGCACCGGCATCGAGCCGCGGCCGCCCGCTCCGCCAACCCGGCCGACGACCCTTGGCACCGGCATCGAGCCGCGGCCGCCCGCTCCGCCAACCCGGCCGACGACCCTCGGCACCGGTATCGAGCCCCGACCGCCCGCTCCGCCAACCCGGAGAACCATGCTGGGCACGGGGATAGAGCCACGTGGACCGGCTGCCGGCGACACCGTACTGGGTACGGGCATCGAGCCACGAGCGCCCGCCCGGCCCTCGATCGGGATCCCAGATGTGGATCCGCTTGGCGACACGATGCCCGGCGTCGCCCCGGCGAGCCCCACTGCCGCGCCACCAACGGTTGCCTCGCCGGATGCGCGGGCGGACACGTTGCCAGGAACGCCGGCGACTGACACAGATCTCGGCACGGGCATCGACCCGCGGTCGCCGGCGCGGCCCGGCAACCGAACGCCACCGTCACTGAGCATCCCTCCGGACCCCGCCAAGCTCATTGGCGGCCAGCCGTCCAAATCGAAACGCCCTGAACACGCGGCGCTTCCGGAGTACGCCGGGCGCAAGCCCGTCATGGGGAAGATCGCGCACATCATCGACAACGCCGACGAGGCGGCCGCCCTCTATCGCCGCCTCCATGGCGAGGATCGACGCCCGTCGCTCGGCACGGACGATCCCGACATTGAGCTGGAGCGCTGGCAGAATTTCGAAGGCGAAGGCGAACCGCCGATGGCCTGGATCCGGGCCGAGGACGGCGTCGTCCGCTTCAACTTCTTCAAATTCCCGCGTCCGAACCTCGGCGGCTACTCGAACCAGCCGATCGGGCCGATCCGCATGCCAGCAACGCGTTCGCAGGGGCCTCC
>JBBQFS010000036.1:0-18537 GCA_038322255.1 Candidatus Limnocylindrales bacterium
GAGGTCGTCGAGCAGATCCACCAGGTTGGCTCGGTCGAACGGGCCGAGCAATGGGTCAAGGAGACGCTCGATCGGGGCGACCGCCTGATGGGCTTCGGCCATCGCGTGTACCGCGCCTACGACCCGCGGGCCAGGGCCCTCGCTGTGCTGGGGTCGGGTCGGGCGCCGGTGAGCTGGTAGAGGAAGCCCGGGACCAGGTCGAGCGACGGGTCCGGCTCGACGGGCTCCTGCCCCGCACGGAGGCGGGCGAACGCCGCGAGGGCCGACGGCGAGAACGCCGTGAGGGCACGGGCTTGCTCAGGCGTGGGCGGGTAGGTGAGCTCCTGGGTCGCACCCCAGGCAGAGACCGCGGTGCGCAGCGCGTCCATCGGCTTCGCCTTCCGGGGCAGGGCGCGCAAACTCGCCATCACGCCCTCGGGGACCGGTCCGGTGGCGAGGTGATGGCCTGGCTCCCACTCGCCCGTCCACAGCAGATTGGCCACGGCGGGATAGCTCCCGCTCTCGACGAGGTCGCCGATCCGGTATCCGCGATAGAGGAGCCGACCGTTCTCGCCGTCGATGTACCCCAGCGCCGTCTCGGCGGCGACGACCCCCTCGAGGCCGGGGGAGTAGGGCCGTTCGTCCGTCATGGCCCGATGGTAGCGGCGGGGCCCCGGACCCTCAGGATTCGGGCGTCGCGTCCGCCTCGACATCGGCAAACGACCCGTCGACTGGCGGGAGGTCGCGCCAGATGGACAGGCCGTCGTCGGCGGCCGGCTTCTCGTTTGGCGACGCGCCCTCGGCCGGAGCCACCTTGCCCTGCGGCACTGCCCGTCGTGGCGGCGTCGGCAGTCGGAGGCGCGGGGGCCGTCTCGACGTCCAGCGTCCCGTCCTCCAGTCGCTCGAGCGCCTGGATCAGGACCTCGCTCGGCTTGCCGACTGACTCGAGATCAGCGCCGCCGCGGCTGGCACCGGCGTACTCGGCCGCCACGACGGCGGAGACCTCACCGAGCGCCGCGAGCCCGGCGCCGCGCACCACGGACACTGGCGTCCGGCTTCGGGCGCCTCAGGTTCGGTCACGGCGACAGGATGGGTCCACGATTCGGCCACGAACACCTAGGTCGGTGGGATGTTGGGGTTGAACCGGAAACGATTGTCAGGATCAACCCGTCTCTTTAGTGCCTGGAGGCGCGCAAAGGACTCGCGTCCGAACGCCTGCTCGACCCGCTTCGCCGTTTCGTCCGCGGGCGAGTAGTTCAGGTAGCCGCCGCCGCGCAGCGAGAACGGCTCCAGCGCGGTGGTGGTCCGGCGGGCCCAGTCGATCACAGCCCCATCGTCCGCCGGATCGGTCCAGATGCCGAGCGCCGACACGTTGGCCAGCGCCTTTCGCCCGCCGAATGCCGCGTGGCTCTCCGGAATTCGATGGGCCCGGCCGTGAATGGGTTCGATCAGGACCACGCTGTCGGCCGGCGCAGTCGCCGCTTGTTCGAGGATCGTCGCGTAGAGCTCCGGCGTGACCCGATTCACGAACTGCCCCTTCCAGTAGTGCCGATAGGAGGAACCCATGCGGTCGCCCATCGTCTGGAGCGCGAGGTAGGTCATCGGCCCGACCTCGTCGGCGATCGGGCCGGGCAGCTCCCGAAATGGGGCGAACGCGTACGGGCCCTCGTCCGGGTCGCCGACCCACGCGCCGTAGAGTGTTGCCGCGGCGCCTGCGTCGGCATCGAGCCCGATCGTCCCCAGGAGCGAGAGCGCGTCGGGCGCGCCCTCGGCCTGCAGCTCGAAAACGAGCCGGACCAGGTCCGGCACGGCCTCATCGGCGAACCGCATCTGTCCGCCGTAGACGTGGTCGATGGGCACCAGGGCATACCGGAGCCGCGTGACCACGCCGAAGTTGCCCCCGCCGCCCCGTAGCGCCCAGAGCAGCTCCGGCTCCCGCGTTGCGTCGATCAGGAGGACGCGGCCATCCGCGGTCACCAGCTCTGCGCCAACGAGGGCGTCGCAGGCGAAACCGGCGAAGCCGAGGAGGTAGCTGATTCCGCCGCTGAGCGTCAGCCCCGCGACGCCGGTGTCGCGGTACGTGCCCGTTGGCGCCACGAGCCCGACCTCTGTCGTGGCCCGGTCGAGATCTTCGAGCAAGGCGCCCCCGCCCGCATCGGCGGTCCTTGCCGCGGGGTCCACGGTCACCGCACGCATCTCGCCGAGATCGACCATCAGCGAGTCGTGTCCGACGGCGTGGCCGGCCACGCCGTGACCGCCGCCACGGACGGAGATCGGGAGGTCGTTCTCCGCGGCCCACGCGACAGCGGTGGCGACGTCGGCCGTGTCCAGCGGTCGGACGATGACCGCGGGTCGGCGGTCGATCATCGCGTTGAACGTCCGGCGAAAGGCGTCGAAGTCCGGGTCCTCCGGGCCCACGACGCGGCCCCGCATCCGGCCCCGGAGGACGTCGAGCCGGTCGGTCGAGCTCGCCATGGGCACCTCCGACGCCAGAATAGCCAGCCTCAGGCGGGACGGCGCCCGCGCGGTGGCCCTCCCCGGCCGTAACCGCCTCGGGCGCGGGCCTTAGCCTCGATCCAGGAAAGCCTCAACGATGGCCACGAACTCGTCGGCGTGCGTGTGGTGCGCCGCGTGAGCCGCACCCTCGATCACCGCGACCCCGGCGTCGGGGAGGCGGGCAGCAAGGGCCTCCGTCCCGATCCGGAACGGCGAGCGGCTGAGGGATCCGAGGAGCAGCAGGACGGGTATGGCGACGACCCCGAGCGCCTCGAGCGATGCCGGGCCGGTCGCCTCCGCCTCGATCTCGCGCAGGATCGTGTGGGCCGCGTCGACGCGGACCGGCCAGACCGGGTCGGCTCGATAGCGCTCGAGGTCGGCATCGGACATGCCGACGATGCCGCCGAGGAATGTCGCGAGCGCGCCCTCGCTCTCGCCCCGATCGAGGGCGGCTCGAACTGCCTCGACCAGGCCCGGCGGCCGATAGGACATCCCGGGCGGGACTGGGGCGCCCTCGTAGACCACCAGGCGGCGGATCGTCGGCGTCCGGAGGCTGGCGCCGAGCGCACAGCGACCGCCGTAGGAGTGGCCGGCGACATCGACCTGGCCGCCGGCCTGCGTGGCGATGGCGTCCGCGACCGCGGCGACGTCCTCGTACTCGCGCTCGATCGTGTAGCTCGGCCCATCCGACGATGCGCCGCGCCCGCGGCGGTCCATCGCGAAGACACGGCGCAAACGCGCGAACCGTGGCCCGACGGCGCGCCAGGTGGTGTGGTCAGCCGTCGCGCCGTGGACGAGCAGCAGCAGCGGCCTTTGCAGTGGTGCGGCATCCGAGGCGCGAGTCGCCGTCGCCGCGTCCGCGAGCGCCGCGAGCGCCGCGGGACCCGCGGGGGCCGGGAGGGCCTCGAAGACGGCGATTTCGGTACCGTCGACCGGCGAGCGATACCTCGTTGGGACGTGGCTGAATGGGCCGAACCCGGCCATCAGCGATGCCAGGCCGGAATCGCGACGGACCGGGCGAACGTCAGCGCGACAGCTGGGCCGCCGCGGCCCGGTCGAGGAACCATGTCGCCCCCCGTCGGCGGGCGACCTGCGCCGGCCAGCGGCGCTCGTCGCGCTCGGGACCGAGCACGCTGGCGATGATCTCCGCTTTCCCGGCGCCGTGGGTCACCATGATCACCGAGCCTGCGGCCTCGACGATCCGGGGATGCAGGCTGATCCGTGCCACGTGCGGCTCGATGTGCGTCGGGGCCGGCACGGCGCTCACCCATGCTGTCGCATCGAACAGGGAAGAGCCCGGGAAGACCGAGAGCGCGTGCCCATCGTCGCCGATCCCGAGCAGCATCACGTCAAAGACGGGGAAGCCCGAGTCCGCGACCGGGAGTCTGGCGGCACGCAGCTCGGCTTCGTACTCACTCGCTACTCGCTCGGGTCCGGCGCTGGCCGCGATCGCACGGGTGGTCGCCGGCGCGTGGATGTTCTCGACCGGAATATGAACGCCCGGCTCGATGCCGAGCTCCACCTCTGCCGCATCGGCGCCCGTGCCGGACAGGCCTGCCCGCGCGGCTGCCGAGAGGAGAATCTGGTCGAACGGCAGCACGTTGGACAGGGGATGGTCGCGGGGCACGAAGCGGTCATCGCTCCACCAGGCGTGGACGGCATACCACGGGACCTGCTCACGCAACGGCGAAACCGCGAGCGCCCGGTAGATGCCGACCGGGGTCGAGCCGCCGGTCGTCACCCAATCGGCGCGACCGCGCCGCTCGACCGCCTCGCGGAGCGCATGGGCGAGCATCTCGGCGGCGGCGCGCGAGGCAGCATCAGCATTTTCGAGGACCCGCACGTCCGGCTCGCCCCTCGTCCCTCGGTCGTCGCTCATGCCGCGAGGAGCCGCGCAGCCATGGCCAGGATCTCGGCCGAGATCCGATCGCGACCGGCGGCGTCGATCGTCTCCGCCAGGAGGTCCGCCTCGCGGCGGCGGGGGGCGAGGAATCGGCGCTCAGGCATGGGCTCCGAATCGAGCTCGGCCTGGACGATGACGCCGTCCGCGTAGGCGGTCACCTCGACCCAGAGCTGCGAACGCTGGCGGGTCGCGTGCAGCTCCACGATCAACGTCGTCCCGCTCGGCGCCGTCGACTCGACCGGCCGGAGCGTGACCGGTACGCGCCGCCGCCCATACCGGAGCAGGCCCTCGTACCCGGTCCATGGCGCGGTACCGGCTCGCAGCGGCTCGACCACCGTCATCCCCAGGCGAGAGGCCAGCCACGCGACGTGATACATCGGGCGCACGACGTTCGCGCTGCCCGGGGCGCCGTCGGGCGCGGCGTAGTGGATCTCGATCCGGTCGAGGTGGCCGAGATAGGGCATGAGGGCCGGCCGATCGAAGGTCGAGGCGATGGCCTCCCGCCAGCGGGCCTGCCGCAAGAGGGCGAAGTCGGCGACCTCCACCCGGTACTGGCCTGGAAGCGATGCCATGCCGGCCAGCCGCGCGAGACCGTCGCCCGACCAGCCGGAGCCGTCGACGAGGACCCGATCGGCCATGGTCAGCAGCTCGGCAGACGAACGCGACTCGAAATGCGGCTCGCCGGGCCACCACACGGTCACCGGCAGGTCGTGGATGAGCAACGGCGCGACGAGCCCGGACAGGTGCTGCCCGGCCTCGCCGCCGCAGGTCAGGTACACGAGCTCGGAGCACGTTTCGGGGGCGCTGTCGGATGGCAGGACGCAATGCGCCTGGATCTGCGCATCGATCCACGCCGGACCGTCGGGGTCCGCCGGCGAGACGATGAGCGTGCGCGACGGGTGGCGGCCGCTGAGGCCTTCGACGACCGCGGCCGAGCGCTCGCCGACCTCGCCCCGGCCGGCGACCACCACGAGGTTCATCACGCTCGATCGAGCGGCTACGCGGCGCTCGCTCCCACCGTCCTCCCCGGGCGTGGTCAGCGAGATCGAGCCCCAGATCTTCGCCAGCTCGGTCGCGACGCCATCCACGGTTTGCGCCCGCGACGACCAGCGAAGGACCGGGTGGCCGGGCGCCGCCGGCGCGGCCGCGATGGGGCCGCCGGGCTGGAGCGTCATAGCCGCCGCCAGCGCCGGCCGTCACGCTCGATCAGGGCATCCGCGGCGACGGGGCCCCACGTGCCCGCAGCGTAGTTCGGGAAGTCCGGGGCCGGCATGTCGAGCCACGCGTTGTGCATCGGCGTCACGAGCGTCCAGGCCGCCTCGACCTCGTCGGCACGCGTGAACAGCGACTGGTCGCCGAGCGTCGCGTCGAGCACCAGCGTTTCGTACGCGTCCGGGGTGTCGGCCGAGAACGCGGCGCCATAGGTGAAGTCCATCGTCACCGGCCTGATCTCGAGCCCGAGCCCGGGGACCTTCGAGTTGAATCGCAGGAGCATTCCCTCGTCGGGCTGGATCCGCATGACGAGAAGGTTCGCCTGCGGGTCCGTGGCGGTATTGGCAAAGAGGCGGTGGGGCACGTCGCGGAATTGGATCGCGATCTCCGTGGCGCGCTTCGCCAGGCGCTTCCCGGTGCGCAGGTAGAACGGCACGCCCGACCAGCGCCAGTCGTCGATGTCGAATCGGGCGGCCACGTACGTCTCGGTCTCGGACTGCGGGTCGACCTCCTTCTCCTCGCGATACGCCTTGACCGGTCGCCCCGCGACCCAGCCCCGTTCGTACTGGCCGCGGACGACGTCGCTGGCAACATCCTGGAACGTCGGTGGTGCGATCGCGCGGAGCACCTTGAGCTTCTCGTCGCGCAGTGCATCGGCCTCGAACGTCGCCGGCGGTTCCATCGCCACGAGGCTCAGCAGCTGCAGGAGATGGTTCTGGAGGACGTCGCGCGCCGCGCCGGTCTCTTCGTAAAAGGCGCCGCGGTCCTCGACCCCGAGCGACTCCGCCACCGTGATCTGCACGTGGTCCACGTAACGACGGTTCCATAGCGGCTCGAAGATGCCGTTCCCGAACCGGAAGACCATCAGGTTCCGGACCGTCTCCTTGCCCAGGTAATGGTCGATGCGGTAGACCTGCGACTCGCGGAACACGCGCAGGACCTCGCGGTTGAGCTTCCTGGCGGAGTCGAGGTCGCGCCCGAACGGTTTCTCGATGATGATCCGCCGCCAGCCGCCGGCGTGGACCTCGTGATCCAGCCCGCAGCGCCCGATCTCGGCCACGATCTGCGGGAAGGCCGACGGCTGCGTCGCCAGGTAGAAGAGCAGGTTCGATGCCGTGTCGTGCTCGAGGTGCATCGCTTCGAGCTTCTTGGTCAGGGTGTCGTAGGTCGCGTCGTCAGCGAAGTCGCCCCGGTGATACGCGATCCGCTGGAGGAAGTCGCGCTCCACCTCCGGCTCGAGCTGGATCCGGCAGTTGGCATGGAGCGACGCAGCGATGTCCGACCGGAACGTCTCGTCGTCGTACGGTCGGCGCCCCACCGCGACCAGCGCCCAGTCGGTGGGCAGCAGGTTCGTCCGCCAGAGCTGGGCCAGCGCCGGGAACACCTTCCGATGGGAGAGGTCGCCCGTGGCCCCGAACAGGACCATGACGTGCGGATCCGGCACGCGCTCGAGGCGGAGGCCCTCGCGCAGCGGGTTTTCCTCTGGCTTCGAGGTGGGCCGCTTGCGCTTACCGGTTCGGGAGAGCCGCTCGTCGCGGATCGTGCGCGCGCCTGGCGCAGGCGCAGCGATCTTCGACGGCGGCCTCGGCAGCACGACGCGCGCCGCGCGGGTGGGCGCGCGCGGAGCTTCAGCTCGGTCTTCGGAGAGCGAACGGCGGGTCCCGCGTGAGGTTGCCATCGGTCAGCTCGATTTGACCTCATGCCCGCCGAATTCGTTCCTCAGGGCGGCGAGGACCTTGGCGCCGTAGGAGTCGTCCTGGCGAGAGCGGAAGCGGGTCTGGAGCGACAGCGTGATGACCGGTGCGGGGACGTCGCGATCGATCGCCTCCTGAACGGTCCATCGACCCTCGCCGGAATCGGCTACCCAGCCCTTGATATTGGCGAGGTCGGTGCCGCTGGCCTTGAACGCCAGCGTCGCGAGCTCCAGGAGCCACGATCGCACGACGGAGCCGTGGTTCCAGAGGTCGGAGATCGCCTCGAGCTCGAGCGGGTACTCGCTCGCGTGCATGATCTCGAAGCCCTCGGCGTAGGCCTGCATGAGGCCGTACTCGATACCGTTATGGATCATCTTCACGTAGTGGCCCGCGCCGGGCGGGCCGGCGTGCAGGTACCCGTCCACCGGGGCGAGCGAGCGAAAGACCGGCTCCAGCGGCTCGACCGCCTCGCGGTCACCGCCGACCATCAGGCAGAAGCCGTTGGCGAGACCCCAGACGCCGCCCGAGACGCCGGCGTCGACATACCGGATGCCGTGGTCCGCCAGCTCCGCGTGGCGGCGGACGTCGTCGTGGAAGTTCGTGTTGCCGCCGTCGACGATGGTGTCGCCGGGCTCGAGGTGGTCGAGCAGCTCCCTGATCTGGGCTTCCGTCGCGGCGCCGGCCGGGACCATGATCCAGGCCGTTCGGGGCTTTTCCAGCTTCTCGACGAGCTCCGCGATCGAGAACGACGCCGTGGCGCCCTCGCCCGCGATCTCCTGCGTCTTCTCGGGCGAGCGGTTGTAGGCCACGATCTGGTGCCCGTCGCGCAACAGCCGCCGGACCATGTTCGCGCCCATGCGCCCGAGCCCGATGAAGCCGAGTCGCATGTCCGTCCCCCTAGCCCTAGGCGAGCGCGCGTTTGATGGCCCGCTCAAGGCTCGCGAGATCGTTCTCGAGGTTCACGCCGAGATGCAAGTGCACGACGGGCCGATCATGCGCCCGCAGCGCCTCGCGGTCACCGTGGGCCTGGGCGTCGATGAGCTCGCCGAAGGAGTACGGCCAGCCCGGGATGGGGCGGTCGTCGGGGTGGTCCGAGGTCAGCTGCAGGAACACCCCGATCGGCGGACCGCCCTTATGCAGCTGGCCCGTGGAGTGGAGGAAGCGCGGGCCGTAGCCGGCGGTCGTCGCGCAGCCGGTCGCGGCAAGGGCGCCGCGGACGCGCGCTATGGCCTTGTCGACCCCGGCCGAAGGCGCGATGAACGCCTGGATCGCGACATAGCTCGGTGGCGCCAACGGCTGGAGCGTCGGGCGCAGCGCCTCGGCCAGCTGCTCCACCGTGTGATCGGCGATGCGGATCGGGGGCTCGCCGTTCGCTTCGATTGCCGGCTCGTCCGGCTCCGCGTCCGGCGTGTGTCCGGTCGCTCCTGCGAGCACGCGCCGCGTGAGCTGCTTGGCTTCCTCGACATTCGGCTGGTCGAACGGGTCGATGCCGAGAACCGCCCCTGCGATCGCGGTCGCGACCTCCCAGCGGACCATCTCGCCAGCGAGGTCGATCGGGTCGTCAAGCTCGATACGGATGACGGGCTGGCCGGCCTCCTCGAGCTCGTCAGCCAGATTTTCCAGCTCGTCGATCCGGCTGTCCACGAGGGAGAGCAGGACGAACGCGCGGTCCGGACCGTAGGCCTTCGCGTGCCGCGGAGGCTCCAAGTCGACGGGGACGATGCCCAGGCCGTGCTTGCCGGTGGATTCGGCCAGCAGCTGTTCGGCCCAGGCGCCGAAGCTCGAGATCTCCGGGTCGGTCAGGAAGGTCAGCTTGTCACGACCCGCCTGGGCGAGGCCGCCGAGGGCCAGCCCCAGCTCCAGTCCCGGGTTCGCGCGGGCGTTCGGCTCGCGGCAGGCGTCCATCATCGTCAAGCCCGCGCTGAGCAGCGCGTCGAGGTCCAGCCCGATCAACGACGCCGGCACGAGCCCGACGTAGGTGAGGGCCGAGTAGCGACCCCCGATGTCGGGCGGGTTGAGGAGCTGCTCGCGGAGATCGTCGTGGTGGGGGATCGACTCAAGGCTCTTCCCCGGGTCTGTGATGACGACGAAGAACTCCCCGGGCTTCTGGTCGGAGTGGCGGGTCTCGAGCTCGACCTCGACGCGGGACCAGGCGTCGGCCATGAACGCCAGGGGCTCGGTCGTCGTGCCCGATTTGCTCGCGACGATCCAGAGCGTCTCGAGGGGATCGAGGTCGTCCATGACCGCACCAACGGCCGCAGGGTCGGTCGAATCGAGGATGCGCACGTCGAGGAAGCCTTCGCTCGTGCCGAAGGTTCGATGCAGGACATCCGGCGCGAGGCTCGAGCCGCCCATGCCCATGACCACCGCGACGTCGAACCCGGCCTCGACGATCCCGTCACCGAACCCCTCGAGGGCGGGGACCAGGAGGGTGAAGTGCCCCGGGGCGTCGAGCCAGCCCAGCCGGTCGGCGATCCGTTCGGCGACCTCGGCGTCGTCGGTCCAGAGTGACGTGTCGCGGTCGAAGAGGCGCTCGGCCCACTGTTCGTCCGTCGCCCGCGCGACGAGCTCGTCGAAGCGTGCTTGGTCGGTTGCCGGGAGGGACAGGCTCATGCGGGCGCTCATGGTCGGGAATCGGCCTCCTCTGCACCGGTTTCGATCGTCAGGCGTTCGATCTCGAGGACCTTGTCGAGCCGGCGACGGTGGCGAGATTCACCGCTGAAGCTCGCGCCCAGGAAGGCCAGCGAGCACTCCAGCGCGGGCTCGGCGCCGATGACCCGTGCCCCGAGGACCAGCACGTTCATGTCGTCATGCTCCACGCCCTGGTGGGCCGAGTACGTGTCGTGGCACACGGCAGCCCGCACGCCCCGGATCTTGTTCGCGGCGACGCTCGCCCCCACGCCGGACCCGCAGATGAGGATCCCTCGATCGACCTCGCCGTCCCGCACCGCATCGCCGAGCCGCTGGGCGAAATCGGGGTAGTCGTCGTTCGGGTCGGAGCCGTCCCCGCCGAGGTCGACGAGCGAATCGCCGGGTCGGGCGGCCGCCACCCGCCTGAGCAGCTCGGCCTTGAGCGCCGCTCCCGCGTGATCCGCTGCGAGGCCCACGCGCCCTGTCGCCATCACGAGTGGCCCGGATCGGAAGCCGGCGTGCGATCCACGCCCGCGTCGCCGCCCTCGACCGTCGGATGGCCAGCGGATGTGCTGCCCGAGCTGCCGAGCCCCAGGCCTGACGGCTGGTGGCCCGGATCGAGCGTCGGGATTCGCCCCCGCAGCCCGTCGCGCACCACCCGTCGGGCGACGTCGATCACCCGATCGGCGGTGAAGCCGAACTTCTCGAAGATCGTGCCCGCCGGCGCCGACGCGCCGAAATGGTCGATGCCGATGATCGCGCCCTCGTCGCCGGCGTAGCGCTCCCAGCCGATCGTCGCCCCGACCTCGATCGTCACGCGTCGCCGGATCGCGGGCGGGATCACCGAGTCGCGATAGGCCTGGTCCTGCGCCTCGAACACCTCCCAGCACGGCAGCGAGACCACGCGCGCCGCGATGGAGTCCTTCTCGAGGGCTTCGGCGGCGGCGAATGCGAGCTGGAGCTCCGAGCCCGTCGCGATCAGGAGCAGCTCTGGCGCCTTGCTCGCGTCCTCACCGCGCGCCGGCCGCAGGACGTACCCGCCCCGGGCGACGCCATCGCGCGCCCGCTCGGACGAGCCCGCCAGCGTCGGCAGCTTCTGGCGGGTCAGGGCAAGTGCGACGGGTCCGCCGCGACGCTCGACGGCGAGCCGCCACGCGGCGACCGTCTCGTTTGCGTCGCCGGGCCGGACGAACCACAGGTTGGGCATCGCCCGCAGGGCCGCGTAGTGCTCGATCGGCTGGTGGGTCGGGCCATCCTCGCCAAGGCCGATCGAGTCGTGCGTCCAGACGTAGATCACGTGCAGGCCCGCGAGCGCGGCCAGCCGAACCGAGCCGCGCATGTAATCGCTGAAGTTGAGGAACGTGGCCGCGTACGGGATGAAGCCGCCGTGGTAGGCGATCCCGTTGACCGCACCGCCCATGCCGTGCTCTCGAACACCGAACCACAGGTTCCGGCCGGCCTCCCCGGCCTCGAACGGATCCTCGCCCTCGATCTGCGTGAGGTTCGATTCGGACAGGTCGGCCGAGCCACCGAAGAGCTCGGGCACCGGGCCGGCCAGGGCCTGGATCGCCGCCTGGCTTGCCTGGCGAGTGGCCAGCTCCTCGCCGGTCTGGTACGCCGGCAGGCTCGCGTCCCAGCCGTCGGCCAGGCCCAGGCTTCGGTCGCGTCGACGGAGCTCGCCCGCTTCCTTCGGGAACGCGTCGCGGTAGCGGTAGTAGCGAGCTTCCCAGTCCTTGACCAGCTTCTCGCCTGCCGGCACGGCCGCGCGCATCGCCTCGAGGACCTCGGGCGGCACCAGGAAGTGCGCGTCGGGATCCCAGCCGTAGAACTGCTTGGCGAGCCGGATCTCGTCCTCGCCGAGCGGCGAGCCGTGGGCCTTCTGGGTGTCCTGCTTGTTCGGCGCGCCATAGCCGATGTGCGTCCGCACCGCGATCAGCGTGGGGCGGTCGTCGGCCCGCCCGGCCTCGATCGCCGCCTCGATGGCGGCGAGGTCGTTGCCGTCCTCGACCCGGCCCGTGCCCCAACCATATGCCTCGAACCGCTTCAGGACGTCTTCGGACCAGGCCATCCCGGTCGGGCCGTCCAGCTGGATCCCGTTGTCGTCGTACAGGACGAGCAGCTTCCCGAGCCGGAGGTGCCCGGCGAGGCTCGCGGCCTCGGAGGTGATGCCTTCCTGGAGGTCGCCGTCGGAGGCGTTGACGTAGGTCCGGTGGTCGACGATCTCGTGGCCGGGTTGGTTGAACTCCCGGGCGAGCCGGCGCTCGGCGATGGCCATCCCGACGGCATTGGCGAAGCCCTGGCCGAGCGGGCCGGTCGTCGCTTCGACCCCTGGCGTCAGGCCGTGCTCGGGGTGGCCGGGCGTTCGCGAGCCCCACTGCCGGAACTGCATGAGCTCCTCCAGCTCCAGGCCATAGCCGGTCAGGTGGAGCAGGGCGTACAGCAGCATCGAGGCGTGACCGGCCGACAGCACGAAGCGATCGCGGTCCGGCCAGTCCGGCCGGGATGGGGCGTGACGCAGGAATCGCGTCCACAGCACATAGGCCATCGGCGCGGCGCCCATGGGCGCCCCGGGATGCCCGGAGTTGGCCTTCTGGACGGCGTCCATCGCCAGGGTCCGGATGGTGTTGATCGCCAGCTGGTCGAGCTTGGGCGTCATCGAGCCTGAATCGTACCAACGGACCGCTTCGACGACCTTGAAGGCACGTCGGCATCGCTACCATCCGCGTTGTGACGGTCCCCGCCCCGACGTCCCCCGCCCCGACGTCCCCGGTGCGCTCCGCGCCGCCCCGCGTGCTTGTCCTTGGCGACCTCGTCCTCGACGTCGTTCTCCGCGCCTCCGCTCCGATCGAAAGCGGCACCGACGTGCCGGGCCGGGTCGTGATCCGCCAGGGCGGCTCGGCCGCGAACGTCGCCCGCTGGCTGGCGCGGCTCGGGGCGCGATCGCAGCTCGTCTGCGCGATCGGGCGGGATGGGGCCGGCCGGTCGCTCGTTGCCCAGCTGCGGCGCGACGAGGTCACGGTCCGCGCGATCCGGGTCGCGGGTCACCGAACGGGCCGGATCGGGGTGCTGGTAGAACCGAGTGGCGAGCGGTCGTTCGTCGCCGACCGTCGGGCGGCGACCCGCATGGAGCCTGACGACCTCAAGGCCGAATGGTTCGACGGCATCGACCTGATCCACCTGCCGGCGTACTCGCTGCTGGTCGAGCCCCTGGGCTCGGCGGGCGTGCGCGCGGTCGAGCTCACCCGGGCCCGCGGCGCCCGCGGGGCTCGCGTCTCGGTCGACCTGGCCTCGGTCGGGCCCCTGCTGGCCCACGGCCGCCGCCAGGCGCGCGAGCTCGTTTCGCGACTGAAGCCCGACCTGATCTTCGCCACGGAACAGGAGGCCGAGGCGCTCCTGGGCCGCCACGCACCCGAGGGCCTCCTCGACGACGCCGGGGTCGCCGTGATCAAGCGCGGCGCTCGCGGCGCGCGCGTCTTCGCCCGGGACGACCACGCCCCCCCCGGCGAGCCGCCCCTCCGGTTCGACGTCGCGACGACGCCCGTGACTGCGGAGGACACGACCGGCGCGGGCGACGCCTTCGATGCCGGGTTCATCGCCGGCTGGCTCGGCGCCCTTCGGACGGGCCACCTCGGCGCCGACGCACTGCATCGCGCGACGGTGGCCGGCCACCGCGCCGCCTCTCGCCATCTGCGCAGCCCGCGCACGGAGCTGCCGCCGGGATGAACCCCGGGGAGCGTAGCGGCATCACCGACCGCCTCACGCTGCAGCCCGAGGTCGCCGCCGCGCTCGCCGAGGGCCGGCCGGTCGTGGCGCTGGAGTCGACCCTCATCAGCCACGGGCTGGCCTATCCGGACAATTTCGCGGTCGCAAGCGCGTCAGAGGCAGCTGTGCGCGAGTCCGGCGCCGTGCCCGCCACCGTGGCAGTCCACGAAGGGCGCCTCCTCGTCGGCCTGGACGCCGGCGCGCTGGAGGCCCTCGCAACCGCGGAGCGCGGATCCGTGATGAAGGCGGCCCGCCCGAGCCTCGGCATCGCGATCGCGAGCGGCGGCTGGGCGGCGACCACCGTGTCCGCGACGATGATCGCGGCGCACGCCGCGGGCATCCGGGTCTTCGCCACCGGTGGGATCGGCGGAGTCCACCGGCGTCCGGCCGGCGCCGGGCCCTCGCTCGACATCTCCTCGGACCTCGACGAGCTCGCCCGAACCCCTCTCGCGGTGGTCTGCGCCGGGCCGAAGGCGATCCTTGACGTAGCGAACACGCTCGAAGTCCTCGAGACACGAGGCGTGCCGGTCGTTGCGATCGGCCAGGCGGAGCTGCCCGGGTTCTACGCCCGGAGCGCGGGCATGCCCGCGCCGCACTCGGTTCCGGACGTCGGTGCCGCGGCCGCGCTCGCCGCCACCCATCTCGATCTGGGGCTTGGCTCTGGCATCCTGCTGTGCGTGCCGGTGCCCGCCGACGTGGCCTTGCCAGAGGCCCAGGCGCGGGCGGCTGTCGAGCAGGCCATCGCGGATGCCGAGGCGGCCGACGTCCATGGCCCCGAGCTCACCCCGTGGCTGCTGGCCCGGATCGCGACGCTGACGGACGGCCGCTCGGTACGGGCGAACACCGCCCTGATCGTCAACAACGCCCGCGTCGCCGGCGCGCTTGCGCTCGCGCTCGTTGCCGCGGCCGCGGCGCGTCGGTAGACTGACCGGACCACTCAGGTCGCCGCCAGGAGAGCCGATGCGGATCTACGAGGGGAGTCCCCGGCAGGACTGGGAAGAGGTGCTGCGCTCGGTCGGCGCGTACCTCGACGATCGCGGCATGCGAGGCGTGGTCTTCGTCGAGACCGACACGGGGTTCATCATCCAGGGCACCGGCATCCAGGGCTCGACCGGCACCGGCGAGTCCATGGGCCAGGCCGTTCGCGAGACGCTGACCCTCCAGGACGACGACGTCGGCGGGTTCATGGATGAGGCCATCGGCCGCCGCGGCCAGGCGGCGGAGCCGACGCCGAAGCACTACGAATCGCAGCTCCGTGTCATCGGCCGGTTCTTCGACGAGAAGCACCCGCGGGACCTGTTCTTCTTCGAGCTCGATGGCGCCTATATCGCTCGGATCTCGATCGCGGGCCCGAGCGGGCTCAAGATGGAGCTGATCGAGTTCACGAGAGAGGACATCGCGGATCTCATCGCTCGGGCGCCGGCGTTCCGGCGAGGCAAGGACGCCCCAGCCGGGGCACGCTGACCACCAAGGAGGTTCGATCCATGAAAGCGCTCAAGACCGTAGCCGTCGCCCTGGGGATCACCCTCGGCGCGATTCTGGTGATCCCGCTGATCGTCCTGGCCGGCCTCTTCGTGTGGCTGAAGCTCACCGAGGAGGATGACGAGGAGGCGCTCGAGCTCGACGAGGACGTCTGATCGACGCCGCGAACCCGATCGAACCGGGCTCGACGCCCGCCGGCCAGCCGGCGGGCGTTTCGGCGTCCCGGCCCGCGTCGACGCCGCGAGATCGCCGCCTGGCCGAGGCCGGCGTCCTCGGGGTCACGGTCTTCTGGGCTGCGAACTTCATCGTCGTCAAGGCCGCGAACGAGCAGATCCCGCCGGTCACGTTCGCCCTGCTGCGGTTCGGGATCGCAGGGCTCATCCTGCTGGTCGTGCTGCGCTGGCGCGAGGGCACGCTGGCCCTGCCCCGCGGCGACATCATCCCGGTCCTGGGCCTCGGGGCCCTCGGCTTCGGGGTTTACCAGATCCTGTGGGCCACGGCCCTCCAGGACATCCCCGCCGGCGACTCCGCGATGCTCGTCGCGGGAACGCCCGTTTTGACGGCCCTGCTGGCGGTCGTCAGTGGCGCGGACGTGCTCACCCGCTCCAAGCTCCTCGGCAGCGTCATCTCGTTCGCCGGCGTAGGGGTCGTCGTCGCGTCCGGATCCGGCTTCGGCCTGACGAACTCGCTCGTCGGGGACGCGCTGACCCTCGGCGCGACGCTGTGCTGGTCGATCTACACCGCGTTCGGCGCGCCGATCCTGCGCCGCCACTCGCCGCTGCGGACCACCGCCTGGGCGATGGTCGGCGGCTCGCTCGTGCTCGCGCTGCCGGGGCTGCTCCAGGCCGGCTCGGCCAACTGGCCGGCCGTCGATGCGGGCGCCTGGGCTGGGCTCGCGTATTCGTCGCTCATTCCCGCCGGCCTGGCGAACGTCCTGGTCTTCCATGCGATCCGGCTGCTGGGCCCGACCCGGATCACGGCCTACCAGTTCCTGGTGCCGTTCGTCGCGGTGGTCCTCGCCGCGGCGTTCCTGTCGGAGGCGATGCGGATCGAGCAGGTCCTCGGCGGGATCATCATCGTCCTCGGGGTCGCGCTGACCCGCTCCGACCGCGCCGAGGACCTGGCGAACTGGCTTCGAGGCCGCATGCCGATCTGACCGGGCGTCTTGCCTTCTCCCGCGTTGCAGCACTAGGCGACATCGCGAGATCGTCCATCGTCCCCTGGCGAGGCCAAAGGCCGCCACCCGCTCGAGGTCAGCCGTCGACTCGCTTGAGCATCATCACGTCGGTCTCGGCGTAGCCCGCTTTGCGATACAGCTCGCGAGCACCGGTGTTGCCGCCGAAGACGTGGAGCTGGACGCCGATGTAGCCCATCGCCCGGGCGTCGTCCTCGATCGCGCGAAGGGCCGCCTGGGCGTGGCCCTTCCGGCGATGCTCGGGCGAGACGGCGATGTCGTAGACGAAGATCACTCGTCCGACCGGCCGGTCCTCGGCGACGTACCAGGCGTGGCCGACCCGTTCGCCCGACTCGTCGATCATCGATCGGAGCTGGTGGTCCTCGGTCATGCGCCCGTCCGGCAGCAGCGTCCGGAACTCGGCCTCGGAGCGCTCCGCCGCCTCTGCTGCCAGCCAGGCGCCGGCCGCGACCTTTTCGTCCGCGTACTCGCGGACGGTGGCCTGTCGCCAGGCGTCGTAGGTGCTCTCATCCATGGGCTCAAGACGCGTCAAGCCAGGCTCCGCGGTTGATCCGGCCGGGCCCATCCAGTAGCATTAGAAAAACCCCCGGAGGACCTTGACCGTGGCGAAGTATGTCTTTGTGACCGGAGGCGTGACCTCCTCACTCGGAAAGGGCATCACCGCCGCCAGCATCGGCCGGATCCTCAAGGCGCGCGGCCTGTCCGTCTCCATCCTCAAGCTGGATCCGTACATCAATGTGGATCCGGGCACGATGAGCCCGTACCAGCACGGCGAGGTCTTCGTCACCGACGATGGCGCGGAGACGGACCTCGACCTAGGGCACTACGAGCGGTTTATCGACGAGAACCTGACCCAGCTCTCGAACATCACGACGGGTCGCATCTACCAGGCCGTGATCGCCAAGGAGCGTCGGGGCGACTACCTCGGCGGGACCGTCCAGGTGATCCCGCATATTACCAACGAGATCAAGGAGCGGATCCGGCGCGTCGCCCGCGACGGCAGCCCGGACGTGGTGATCGTCGAGGTCGGCGGGACGGTCGGCGACATCGAGTCGCTGCCGTTCCTCGAGGCCATCCGCCAGCTCCGCAAGGATGTCGGGCGGGCGAACGTCATGTACGTCCACGTCACGCTCCTGCCCGAGCTGGCCGCGACCGGCGAGCTCAAGACGAAGCCGACGCAGCACTCGGTCAAGGAGCTGCGCGGGATCGGCATCCAGCCCGACGTGATCGTCCTCCGTTCGGACCACGAAGTCCCGACCGAGATCCGCGAGAAGATCGCGCTCTTCACCGATGTCGATGTCGATGCCGTCATCCCGGCCCCGACCGCCGAGACCATCTATGAGGTCCCACTCCAGTTCGAGGACTTCGGCCTCGGCCGGCTGATCGTCCGCGAGCTCTCGCTCGGCGATCCCGACGCGGTGCCGGACCTCACCGGCTGGCGCGCCCTCGTCGAGCGGATCAAGCGCGACAAGCCTGAGCTCGAGATCGCACTGGTGGGCAAGTACATCGAGCTTCCCGACGCGTACCTCTCGGTGACCGAGGCCCTCAAGCACGCCGGGTGGGCGCACGAGGTCGACGTCCGAATCCGCTGGGTCGACTCGGAGGCGCTCACGAAGGAAAACCTCCATCACACGCTCGAGGGCGCCGCCGGCATCGTGGTGCCGGGCGGATTCGGCCACCGCGGCATCGAGGGCAAGGTCCTCGCTGCCCACTTCGCCCGCGACCACAAGGTGCCGTACCTGGGGCTGTGCCTGGGCCTCCAGTGCGCAGTCATCGAGTTCGCCCGCGAGGTCGTCGGGTCGAAGGACGTCAACTCGACCGAGTTCGACATGTTCACGACCAACCCGGTTATCGACTTCATGCCCGACCAGCGCGAGCTCGAGGACAAGGGCGGCACGATGCGGCTCGGCCTCTACCCGGCGAAGCTCACCCCCGGCTCGAAGGCCGCGGAGGCGTATGGCCAGGAGGTGATCTACGAGCGACACCGCCACCGCTTCGAGGTGAACAACCAGTACCGGGCCGCGCTCGAGGAGGCCGGCATGATCCTTTCGGGCCAGTCACCCGATGGCCGCCTCGTCGAGATCGTCGAGCTGCGCGACCATCCGTGGTTCGTCGCCAGCCAGTTCCACCCGGAGTTCAAGAGCCGGCCCGAGCGGCCGCACCCGCTGTTCGATGGGTTCATC
>JBBQFS010000037.1:0-18517 GCA_038322255.1 Candidatus Limnocylindrales bacterium
GCACGGGACCGACGCCGCGCCGCGCCTCCGGGGCGTGATGGACAAGCCGGCGGCATGACTGCCTTCCGGTTCCTCGTCAACGGTGCTCCCGCCGAGGTCGACGTCTCCGGCATGCGCCGGCTGCTCGACGTGCTGCGCGAGGATCTCGGGCTGACGGGCACGAAGGAGGGCTGTGGCGAAGGGGAGTGCGGCGCGTGCTCCGTCCTGCTCGACGGCCAGGTGGTCGACGCGTGTCTCGTCCCGGTCTGCCAGGTCGAGGGCCGGATCGTGCGGACGGTCGAGGGGCTGTCGCTGGCGGCACGGGAGCGCGGCTCGCTCGATGCCCTTCAGGAGGCATTCCTGGAGCACGGGGCCGCGCAGTGCGGGATCTGCACGCCGGGGATGCTCATGGCCGCGCGCGCCTACCTCGACGCCGGCGGCGGGCCCGAGGCAGACCCGATCCGGGAGGCGATCGCCGGCAACCTCTGTCGCTGCACCGGGTACACCAAGATCGTCGACGCGATCGCCGCCGTCGCGACGCCACTCGACTGAAGCCAGTGATGCCTGAGCCCGATCGCCCGATCAGGACCGCGTTCGGCCTGCGCGAGATCGTGGGTGGATTCGTCCTCATCGCCGCGCTGATCGCGCTGCTCTTCCGTCGACGCCGCGGCAACCGCCCGCCGGAGCGCTGACATGCCCGCGGAGCCAGCGATCGACGTTCCGCGCCACCTGTTCGAGGCGTACGAGCGCCTCGCCGCCGGGCCGACACGCCCGATCGCGGGCGGGACCGACATCATGGTTGCGATCACCGGCGAGCTCGGCCCGATCCCGGACCGGATGCTGGACCTGTCGCACATCGATGACCTGCGGGGAATCTCGCTCGAAGCCACGAGTCTCGTGGTCGGGGCGCGCACGACATACACCGAGATCCGCCGGTCGGCGCTGTGCCGCGAACATCTTCCGGCGCTGGCCGAGGCCGCGGCCACGATCGGCGCCGCGCAGATCCAGAATCGGGGCACGCTGGGCGGCAACATCGCGAATGCCTCGCCGGCCGGCGACACCCTGCCGATCCTGCTCGCAGCCGATGCCGTGATCCTCGTCGGCGGGCAGCGCGGCGAACGCGAGATCCCGGCCGGCGAGTTCTTCGTCGACTACCGCAAGACGGCGCTGGCGCCGGACGAGCTGATCCTTCACGTTCGCTTCCCGCTCCCGCCCGGCCGTGAGCTGCGGTTCCGAAAGGTCGGGACGCGGCGCGCCCAGGCGATCTCGAAGGTCATGCTGGCCCTCGCCTGGCGCAGTCTCGGCGTCCCAGGCTGGTCCGACGTCCGCGTCGCGCTCGGCTCGGTTGCCGCGACGCCGATCCGCGCTCGCGCCACGGAGGCGGTGCTGGAGGGCGCCCGGCCGACGCCCGAAATCGCGGATCTCGCGGCCGAGACGCTTGCCGGCGAGCTCAGGCCGATCGACGATGTGCGGTCCACCGCCGACTACCGCCGCGCGGTCTCGGCCCGGATCCTCCATCGCCTCCTGCGGGACGCCGGCGGCTGGTGACCCGCGGCGCGGACCAGGCCGACCTCTCGGCGCTGGATGCCGCCCCGGCCGAACAATTCGAGGCAGCGCTGGCGCCGCTGTTCGAAGGCGCGCCGGCATTCCTCGGGCGCCTCGCGGCAGCGCGGCCGTTCGGGTCGTGGCAGGCCCTGTTCGTCGCCGCGCGGGAGATTGCCCACGGGCTGCCCGAGGGAGACCAACGCGAGCTCGTCGACGCCCACCCCCCCCTCGGCGCGCCGCCCGCGTCGGTCTCCGAGCTGTCCTTTCGCGAGCAAGGGTACGACCGCGACTCGGCGGCGAATCTCGCGTCCGAGGCGGCACGGGAACGAGACCAGGTCGCGGCCGAGCTGGACCGCCTCAACCGGGCGTACGAGGCGCACTTCGGCTTCCGCTACTGTGTCTTCGTGGCCGGCCGATCGCGCTTCGAGCTCCTGCCCGAGATGACCGCCGCGCTGGGCCGGGAGCGAGATTCGGAGCTTCACCGGGCCCTCGACGCCGTGATCGACATCGCCACCGACCGCCACCGCTCACTCACCGTCCATCCGCGTGGCTGATCCCGCATCGGAGAACGGCGCCTACGAGATCGGCGAGAATCGCTATGGCAAGTCGCGGATCCGGCTCGTTACCGTCCGCCGCGGGCCCGATCGCCATCACCTCCGCGACCTGACCGTGTCGGTCGCGCTCGAGGGCGACTTCGATGCGGTCCACATGCGAGGCGACAACACCGGCGTCATCGCGACCGACACGATGAAGAACACGGTCTATGCGTTCGCCCGCGATCGCCTCACGGGCTCGGCCGAAGAGTTCGGGCTGGAGCTCGCCCGGCACTTCGCGAGCTACGAGATCTGCAGTCGGGCAACCGTCGACATCGCGGAGCACGACTGGTCGCGAGTCGAGTACCACGGGCGAGCCGCGCCCGACGCCTTCGTCAGGTCAGGGGAGCTGACCCGGCTCGCGAGTGTCGCGGTCGATCGGTCGGGCGTCGTTGAGGTCGAGGCCGGCATCGACGACCTGACGGTCATGAAGACCACGAAGTCGGCCTTTTCCGGGTTCGACCGAGACCGCTACACGACGCTGCCCGAGGTCGACGACAGGCTGATGGCGACCAAGGTTCGGGCCACCTGGGGCTACCGGCCGGAGCTCGCGGGTGGCGGCGGGCTCGACTTCGAGGCCGCCTGGCAGCGGGCCAGGACGGCGCTCATGGGCTCGCTGGCCGAGCATTTCAGCCCGTCGGTCCAGGCCTCGATGTGGATCATGGGCACCGCGATGATGGACGCCGAGGCATCGATCGACTGGGTCCGGATGGTGCTCCCGAACCTGCACCACTGGAAGGTCGACCTGGCATCGTTCGGGCTGGACAACCCCGGCGAGATCTTCGTCTCGACGACCGAGCCGTACGGGCTGATCGATGCGACGGTGCGCCGTCGTCACGTCGGCTGACGTTCGCGCATGACCGCACGCGATCAGCTGCCACACGGAGTCAGGATCGTTGGCTCCCGGGTGTCGGGGTTCGAGGAGGTCCTGACGCCGGACGCCCTGGCCTTCGTGGCGGACCTCCATCGGTCGTTCAACCCGGTTCGCGAGGCCCTCCTCGACCGGCGCGTCGAGCGCCAGGCCGAGATCGACGCCGGCGCCTCGCTTGGCCTCCTCGCGGAAACGGCGGCGATCAGGATGGATCGCAGCTGGCGCGTCGCCGAGGCGCCGCCGGATCTCCTCGACCGGCGCGTCGAGATCACCGGGCCGGCGGAGCCGAAGATGATCATCAACGCCCTCAACTCGGGGGCCCGGGCGTTCATGGCCGACTTCGAGGACTCGCTGTCGCCCACGTGGTCGAACGTCGTCGGCGGGCAGCTCGCGCTCCGCCACGCGGTCCGGGGCACGCTGGCGTTCGATTCGCCCGAGGGCAAGTCGTACCGGCTCGGGCCCAGGGTCGCGCAGCTGCTCGTGCGGCCGCGGGGCTGGCACCTGCCGGAGCGGCACGTGCTCGTCGACGGCCAATCGATCTCGGCGAGCCTGTTCGATGCCGGCCTGTACCTCTTCTGGAACGCCGCCGAACGCATCCGGCGGGGGAGCGGGCCGTACTTCTACCTCCCAAAGATGCAGTCCCACCGGGAGGCGCGGCTCTGGAACGACGTCTTCGTCCAGGCGCAGGCGGCCCTCGGCGTTCCCCGCGGCTCGGTCAGGGCGACCGTCCTGATCGAGACGATCCATGCCGCATTCGAGATGGAGGAGATCCTCTACGAGCTGCGCGAGCATTCATCGGGCCTCAACGCCGGCCGCTGGGACTATCTCTTCTCGGCGATCAAGACGTTCCGCGGGCGGCCGGACACCGTCCTGCCGGATCGGGCTCGAGTCGCGATGACGGTGCCATTCATGCGGGCCTACACCGAGCGACTCGTCCTGACCTGCCACCGACGCGGCGCGCACGCGATGGGTGGCATGGCCGCCTTCATTCCCTCCCGCCGGGATGCCGCCGTGAATGAGACTGCGATGCGGAAGGTGCGCGAGGACAAGCAGCGCGAGTCGGGCGACGGCTTCGACGGCACCTGGGTCGCGCATCCCGATCTCGTGCCCCTCGCGACGAAGGTCTTCGACGAGGTCCTCGGGTCGGCGTCCGACCAGCGCGGGCGGCGCGTGGGGGAGGCGCCGCTCGGCGCCGAGGTCCCGGGCGACCCCGCGGCGCTCCTCGACCTGCGCGTCGACGACGGCCAGGTTACGGAGGCGGGCGTGCGGCTGAATGTCTCCGTGGCGCTCCAGTACCTGGACTCGTGGCTGCGCGGCAACGGCGCAGCCGCCATCAACAACCTGATGGAGGACGCCGCGACGGCCGAGATCTCGCGATCCCAGCTGTGGCAGTGGCGCGTTGCCGGCACGCCGCTCGACGACGGCTCGCCGCTGACGGCCGAGCGCTACCGCGCGATCCGCGACCACGAGATGGCGGCTCTTGGCAGCGCGGGGCCGGGCGGCCCAGATGACGGGAGCTCGCGACTTGCAGACGCGGCCCAGCTGCTCGACCGCCTCGTCCTGGAGGACGAGTTCATCGAGTTCCTGACCCTGCCTGCCTACGAGCGCCTCCGATGACGGTCGAGACGCTGGGCCGCGCGGTCGGGATCTATCGCCGCACGGCGACTTCGCGAACGGCCGTGCTCCTGCTCATCGCCAACGCCATCCCGCTGGTCGGCGTCCTGTTCTTCGGCTGGAGCCTGCTCACGATCCTCGTCATCTACTGGGTTGAGAACGGCATCGTGGGCTTCTGGAACGTGCCCAGGATCGCGCTGGCGGAGGGTTCGTCCATCCCGACCCTGCCCGAGCTCCCCGACGTTGCGGCGGCCGTGGCGACCCGCAGCGACGAGGACGCCGCGAAGCTCAAGGCGGCATGGCAGGCGACGCGTGAAGCGCAGCGGCACGCCACGTCCGGCGCGCCGGGCTTCGGGACGGCCACGGTCGGCGCGCGCATTGCGCTCGCGATCTTCTTCGTCGTCCACTACGGAATCTTCTGGATTGTCCATGGGATCTTCGTGTTCGCGTTACCCGCGTTCGGCTTTGCCGGTGCTGGCTGTGCCGCCGGGAAGGCTGGGGCGTGCGCGGGCGGCGCGTTCGGCGAGGTGCTGTGGCCGTCGGTCGCGATCGCTGCCGTGGCGCTCTTCGTCAGCCACGGCGCCTCGTTCCTCTTCAACTACGTCGGCCGACGCGAGTACGTCACCGCTTCGCCGGCCCGGCAGATGGCCACGCCTTATGGCCGCGTGATCGTCCTGCACATGACGATCATCCTCGGTGCGGTCGTCGTGGCCGTCCTCGGCGCCCCGATCGGCGCGCTCCTCGTCCTCGTTGTCCTGAAGACCGCGCTTGACCTGGGCCTGCACCTTCGGTCGCACCGCGTCCCCGACGCCCGCCTGCCCGGGCCGCTGGTCGAGCCCACCTGATGGCCTCGGTCGAGACGCTCGGCCGGGCGTTCGGGCTCTATCGACGCACCGCCACGGAGCGATCGGCTGTCGCCCTGGTGCTCGCGAATGCCATCCCGCTCGTTGGCGTGACCTTCTTCGGCTGGAGTCTCTGGACCATCCTCGTCACGTACTGGATCGAGAACGGCATCGTCGGTTTCTGGAACGTCCCGCGCCTCCTCCTCGCGGGCGGTGCCCCGGTTGAGGAGCAGCCAGGACGCGGCCTCAAGGGGGATCTCGCGGTTGCGCTCCGGATGGCCCGATCCGGACTCTCCGACCAAGATCGGCGAGGACTCGCCGGCTTCTTCATCTTCCATTACGGCATCTTCTGGGTCGTCCATGGCGTGTTCGTTCTGTCGCTTCCCGACGTCGTCTTCCAATCACCGGGCGCATCGACCGGCGAGCCGCTGCCCAGCCTGGGAACGGCCGCCGCGGGTGGGTTCGGCGAGATCCTCTGGCCGTACGCGATCCTGGCCGCCGTGGGTCTGTTCATCAGCCATGGCGCCTCGTTCTTTCTGAACTTCGTCGGCCGCGGCGAATATCGCCGCACCACGACCTCGTCCCAGATGTTCGGCCCGTACCCGCGACTGATCGTCCTTCACCTCACGATCCTCATCGGCGGTGCCGCCATCGCGGAGATCGGGGCGCCCGTCGCCGCCCTCGTGGTCATGATCGCCCTCAAGACATTCTTCGACCTGACGGCGCACGTGCTGCAGCATCGGGCGCACCTCGTCGCAGCCTGACCATCGCCTCAGCCGACGGTGGTGCGTCCGACGAAGCGACCGTCGCCGCGCTGGCCGACGAAGACGCCGTCGCGGATCACCGGGCGGCCGCGGACGAAGACCGAGCGAACGGCGCCGGTGAGCTCGAAACCTTCGTATGGCGTGTAGTCGCTGGTGTGGTGGAGGTCGGCGGCGCGGAGGGTCCGGCGGGCGGCGGGGTCGAACAGGACGAGATCGGCGTCGCGGCCGAGCTCGATCGCGCCCTTACGCTCCAGGCCGAACAGGCGCGCGGGCGAGGTGGCGAGGAGGTCGACCAGGCGCTCGACGGTGATGCGGCCCTTGGCCACGCCTTCCGAATAGGCGATCGCGAGCAGCGTCTCGATGCCCGGCGCGCCGTTGCTGACCTTTTCGAACGAGACGCCGCGCATCGCCTCGGCCTTCTCGACCGACATCCGGTCCGGGACGTGGTCGGTGGCAATCACTTCGAGCTCGCCATCCGCGAGGCCCACCCACAGCGCGCGCTGGTCAGACGCCGCCCGGAGCGGCGGTGAGATCACCGACCCGGCCACGGAGGCGAGATCCGGCGAGGCATATCTGGCGTCGGTGAGGGCCAGATAGTGCGGGCAGGTCTCCGCGTGGGCGCGCACCCCCGCCGCCCTGGCGTCTCGGACCTGGCCGAGCGCCGCCTCGGACGAGAGGTGGACGACGTGGACCGGCACGCCGCCGGCGTGCGCGAAGGCCATCACGCGGTGGGTCGCGACGGCCTCTGCCTCCGTCGACCTGGTCGAGGCGTGGAACCGCGGCGCGGTGTCGCCTCTGGCCAACGCGTCGGCAACGGCCGTATCGATGAGGATGGGGTCCTCGCAGTGGACCTGGAGCATCCCGCCCCGGGAGCCAAGGACCCGCATCGCCTCGTAGATCCGCCGTTCGTCGAGCCGGAAGTCGAAGACCATGAAGGCTTTCGCCGTCGAGACGCCCTCGTCGACCATCGCCGGCAGCTCGGCCACCGGGTCGTCCATGTGGCCGCTGATCGCGAGGCTGACCCCGTAGTCGATCGCCGAATCTCGCTCCGTGGCCGCGCGCCACTCGCGCAACCCCGCGAGGAGAGATCGTTCGGCCGCCGGCGACGAGCCCGTTCCGGGGTTGTTGAACGCCAGGAACGTCGTCGTCCCGCCGAAGGCAGCCGCGACCGAGTCCTGGAAGAAGCGGTCCGGTTCGGCATCCGTGGCGACGCGGGTATGGGTATGAACGTCGACTGCCCCGGGCAACACGAGCAGCCCTGACGCATCGATGACCTCGATCGACCCGCCGTCCGCGAGGCCCGCCAGGTCGCCGACTTCCTCGACCTGGCCGTCCCGGATCGCCACGTCCGCCCGACGGGACCCGCTGGCCGTCACGACGGTCCCGCCGCGGATCAACACGCCCGAGGTCAGGGCCGCCTCCTGGGCAGCAGCAGGATCGCGCCGAGAATCGCGGCCCAGAAGAGCACGGTCGGGCCCCAGAGGATCTCCAACGTCAGCGCCTCGCGCCCACGGCCCGATGGCGCGCTAGCTACCGCGCCCCCAGGGGCGGCCTCGGTTCGGCAGGCTGATCATTCCGCCGTTCTTGTCTCGCAGGTCATCCGGCAGGCCTTTGGTTAGCGTTTCGGGACCCTGACTGGTCCTGGCCCGACTCTGCGAGAGGAAGAACACCGCGGCCACGAACGCGAGCACCAGGAACGCGAAGAACTCCATCAGTCGACCTCCTCGATCCTGATCGATTGTGCGCCTTCCCAGAGGGCCCGCCGTCCGACCTCGCGCAGGCGGTCCTGCCAGCCGTCGTCGGGCTCGATCGTGGCGAAGTGGTTCGCGGCCAGCTGCCCGACCTTCGACGATGTCGTGCAGGCGCCGTACGGGAAGAAGATCTCGCACTCGCTGATGCCGCCCGGGTACATCGCGAGCATGCCGGGGGCCGGATGGGACGTGTGGTTCTCGTAGTCGATGCCCGGGCGGAACTCGCCGTACGGGATCCAGGTCGACTCGCCGGACCAGCGACAGTGGATCAGGCGAGCGTCGATCGGGAGCATCCGCCGGATCGCCTCGATCGTCTGCGGCGCCTCCGCCTCCCAACGGGCGGTAAAGTGCAGGTCGCCGACGCTGATCCTGAGTTGGCTCATGCGCTGGAGGATACGTGGCCGACGACGCTCCGCATACGCCGCCCGACGGATCGACGCCGGGCGAGGCTCAGCCGACGATCTCGACGCACGTCCTCGACACCGAGCTCGGCCGCCCCGCCGTCGGGGTCCATGTGTCGCTCTACAAGCTCGGTGAGGACGCTCGACCGATCCGCCTGACGCAGGCGCTGACCGACGCCGACGGGCGGGTCCGCGATCTTCTCGAGCGGCCGATGTCGCCGGGCGACTATCGCCTCGAGTTCGTGCTCTCCGGGCGGACGACGCCCGAGGCCGACGACGATCAATTCTTCCGAAAGATCGCGATCGACCTGCGCGTCGAGGACGTGACTCGTTCCTATCACGTGCCGCTGCTCGTCGCGGCGTACTCGATGACCACCTACCGAGGCTCGTGACAGCCTAGTTGTCACGACCGGCGCCCAGGGTTGCGCCATGGAAGCCCGGATCGTCTCCTTCCCGAGCGCGCAGCCCAGCGTCCGAGTCGCCGGCGACCGGATCGACGTCGACTGTTTGGTACTGACCGACGGCGCCCTGGCGGGCTGGCTCGCCGCACAGCCGGCCGACGAGCACGCAACCCTGGTCGAACGCGCGCTGCGGATCGGACTCACCGCGCTGCAGAGTGTCGGCGTGACCCTGAACCTCGATGCCGTGCGCGCTGAGTTCGAGCGGTTTTCGGACCAGAGCCGGGCCGCCAACGAGCAGGCTGCGGCCGCGCTGGAGCAGGTGCTCCGCGCCAACTTCGCCGACGATGGCGGGCGCCTGCCGCGGACGCTCGAGGCATTCCTCGGCGACCGCGGCAAGCTGCGCTCGATGGTCGACGAGCTGTTCGACCCGCGGCGCCGTGACTCAGCAATCGGGCGCATCGGGACGATGCTCGAGACCTACTTCGACGGCGATGGCTCGCGCCTTGCCCAGCTCCTCGACCCGACGCGCATGAACTCGCCCCTCCACCAGTTCCGGATCGAGATGGACAACGGCTTCAAGGCCTTGCACGAGAAGCTCGTGGCCATCGAGGCCGCGCAGGCGGCGCGGGCCGGCGAGCGGGCGAAGTCCGCCGCGAAGGGCGGCGACTTCGAGGAGCTCGTCGAAAGCCTCCTCGGCGAGATTGCGCGCGGCGCCAACGACCTGCTCGAGCGGACGGGGACCGATGCCGGCGACGACGGGCGCTCCAAGAAGGGCGATTTCGTCCTCACCCTCGATCCGGACCTCGCCCGTGGCTGCGACCTGCGCGTCGTCATCGAGGCCAAGGACCGCAAGATGTCCGGCCGCGAGATGCGCGACGAGCTTCGGGCCGCGAAGACGAACCGCGACGCTGCGGCGGCGCTGGTCATCTTCACGCCGGCCCACGCGCCGTCGGGCATCGCCCCGTTCGACGTGCGCGCGGGCGACGTCTACGCGGTCATCGACCCGGCGAACCCGGACGTGCCGACGCTTCAGGCGGCGGTTCGCCTCGCGCGGCTGCTCGCGCTGACGTCGCTGCGCGAGTCAGAGGCCGAGGTCGACCTCGGCGAGGTTGCGGCCGCGCTCACGGCGATCCGCGAGGCCCTCGAAGCGATTCGGAGCCTCAAGGTCCAGCTCACCAACATTGGCACGACGTCGACCGCCGTCTCGATTGGCCTGGACAAGCTCAGGGAAGCGATCGTGGCGTGGATCAACCGTGCGGAGCGTGAGCTCGCATCGTGATCCGGCCCGGTGGTGGCGGCGCCTGGCCCCGCTGGTCGGTTGGGGGCGAGTCCTCGGTACCGGGTACGAACGTAGGGTTGGCAACAGTTCGTCGCGACCGATGATCGTGTCGTGGCAAAGCGTGACGTCGCGGCAGTTCTCTGGTTCGTCGCCGGCTGGTCGGGCGGCGGTCTCTTCGCCGGGCTCCTGGACCTCCCGTCCGTCGTCGGCATCGTGCCCGGCATCGTCCTCGCCATCGTCGTGCGCTGGGACCCCACACACGTCCTGTGGTCGGACGCGAAGGCGGGTGCTCGAACGGTGAGACCGATGGACGATCTCGCGGGCGAGCTGGAACGAGACGCGGCTCAGGGCTCGCGAGCTGACGGAGACCGCGCCCGGGCCTGAGCTCACGCACTCGTCGCCCGAACGAAACGGCTCGGCAGGATTCATTCGCGGAGCGATCGCCGCCGGGTGGTAGAGTCGGCTCCCGCTCGCGGCGAGCAGCGAGCGCAGAGCATGAGGGAGATCCGTGCCGCGCTCCATGTGGAAAGGGGCCATCCAGTTCGGCCTCGTGACCATCCCGGTGAAGCTCTACCTGGCGACCGAATCGCGTGCCGGGGTGAGCTTCCACATGCTCCACGAGAAGGACCTGTCGCGGATCCAGATGAAGATCTGGTGCCCAGAGGACGAGGAGATCATCGCGCGCTCGGAGACGGTGAAGGGCTATGAGTACGCGCCTGAGAAGTACGTCGTCATCACCGACGAGGACCTCGAGAAGCTGCCGCTGAAGACCGTGCGCTCGATCGAGATCGAGCAGTTCGTGGACGCGGACGAGGCCGAAACCCAGACCAAGTTCGTGAAGCAGGCCTATTACCTCGAGCCGGACCGCGTCGGCCGAAAGGCCTTCACCCTGCTGAAGGACGTGCTCCAGGACAAGGGCCTCATCGCGATCTGCAAGATCGTGATCCGGGACCGCGAGGCCCTCGCGGCGCTCGACCCGTTCCAGAACACGATGATGCTCTCGACCCTCTACTGGCCCGACGAGATCCGCGCCCTCGGCGAGCTGGACCTGCCGGAGGAGGAGCCCGAGATCAAGCCCGCCGAGAAGAAGATGGCGGCGCAGCTGATCGAGGCCATGACCGGCGAGTTCGACCCCGCCGCCTACCGCGACGAGTACCGCGAAGCCCTCATGCAGGTCATCGAGTCGAAGATCGAGGGCCGCGACACGGTCGAGATCGAAACCCCCGAGGAGCCGACCAAGCTCGTCGACCTCATGGCTGCGCTGCAGGCCAGCGTGAACGCGGCGACATCGGCCCGAACCGACAAGCCGACGTCGGTCGCGGAAGCCAAGAAGAAACGCGCCGCGAAGGACGCGACCGCCGCGGAAGACACCACGGACGCGAAGCCCGCGGCGCGCACAACGAAGCGCGCCACGGACGAGGAGCGCCCGGCCCGCCGCCGCAAGAGCGCCTAGGCCGACCACGAGCGAGATCGTGCCGCACGTCCCGCGGCTCGGCCCGGACTCCGTCAGCTCGGACGCGATCGTCGAAGCGGACTGACCGATGCCACTCGAGGAATACAAGCGCAAGCGCGACTTTCGGAAGACGGCCGAGCCGGCCGGGGGGCCGGTGGCCGGCGCCACCCCCGGTGGGGGCCGCTTCGTCGTCCAGCGCCATCGCGCGACGCGGCTCCACTACGACTTCCGGCTCGAGATCGACGGCGTCCTCGTGTCCTGGGCTGTGCCGAAAGGCCCGACGCTCGACCCAGGCGCCCGCCGAATGGCCGTCCACGTCGAGGACCATCCGATCGAGTACCTCGACTTCGAGGGCGTGATCCCCAAGGGCGAGTACGGCGGCGGCGACGTGATCGTCTGGGACTGGGGCACGTGGACGGCCGAACCCGAGACGCCCGATGGACGCAAGGCGATCACGGACGGCGAGCTGAAGTTCACGCTCCAGGGCCAGAAGCTCCGCGGGCGGTACACGATCATTCACACCGGCGGCCGGGGCCGTCGCGGGGGCGGCGACGAGGGTGGCGGCGAGCAGTGGTTGCTGATCAAGAAGCGCGACGACTCGTCCGTCGATGGCTGGGATGCCGAGGACCACCTCCAGAGCGTCAAGACCGGCCGGACGAACGACGGGGTCAAGGCCGATCGCGACGCGATCTGGGTCAGCCGCGCGCCCGCCGCGGTCGCGGAGATCGACCTCAGCGCGGCAAGGCCGGCGAGGCTGCCCGCGTTCATCCCACCGATGGCGGCGACCCTGACGGACAAGGCGTTTCGGGACGAGGACTGGCTGTTCGAGATCAAGTGGGATGGCTACCGAGTCGAGGCGGTCATTCGCGACGGGACGGCGCGGGTCTACACGCGAAACGGCAACGACGCCGAGACGTACTTTCCGAAGCTGCTGACCACGGCGACGTGGATCGACGCCGAGGAAGCGATCGTCGACGGCGAGGTCGTGGCCATCGGCGCGGACGGCCTGCCCGATTTCAGCCTGCTCCAGGAGGCCAGCCGCGGGCAATCGACGCGCTTCGTCTACCAGGCGTTCGACCTCCTGCACCTCGACGGCCGTTCGCTCCTCAACGTGCCGCTCGAGAGTCGCAAGCAGCTCCTTCGGTCGATCCTCCGGTCGGACGACCGGCGCGTGCGCTTCGCGGACCACATCGTCGGCGAGGGCCAGGCGTTCTACGAGGCGGCGAAGGCGCAGGGACTCGAGGGCGTCATCGGCAAGCACCGCCGCTCGATCTACGAGCCCGGCAAGCGCTCGCGGACGTGGCTGAAGATCAAGATCCGCCCCGAACAGGAGCTCGTGGTCGGTGGCTGGACGCCGGGCGAGGGCGCTGCGAAGGACCTGGGCGCGCTCGTCGTGGGCTACTACGAGCGCGAGGGCCGGAAGCTCAAGCTGCGCTTTGCCGGCAAGGTCGGCTCGGGCTTCAACGCCCAGACGCGAACGCGCCTGCGCGAACGGCTCAAGGGGCTCGAGATCGATGATTCGCCGTTCGATCCGCCACCGCCGCGAGACTACCGCGGGCGCTGGGGCGGAGAGCTCAAGAACGTGGTGTGGGTCAAGCCTGGGATCGTGATCCGGGCCGAGCTCGGCGGCTGGACGCGTGACGGGATCGTGCGCCAGGCCGCCTTCAAGGGCTTCGACGAGGGCGGCAAAAAGCCGATCGAGGTCGTGCGGGAGCGGCCGGTCCCCGCGACGGTGGCCGTCGAGGAGGTGGAGGCTGAGCTGCCGGATACAGGTGAGGACGAGATGCCGGCGCCCGTGAAATCGAAGAAGCGCGAGACTTCGGCGATGACGGCAAAGCCCGCGAAGGCCGCAACGGCGTCGAAGGCCGTAACGGCACGAGCGTCCGCAACTGCGCGGAAGACCGCCACCGCGGCGAAGCCAGCAGCCGCACCAAAGTCGGCAACCGCGCCGAAGGGCGGCGCGGGCGGACGATCGACGGCCTCATCGACCGCGAATGGCCAGCACGAGGTTGCGTGGTCGGCGACGCCTGATGAGCTCGCCGCGCTCGACTCGATGACCAAGGACGGCGTCTGGTCGGTCGGCGGGTTCGAGCTCAAGCTCACCAACCTCGACAAGGTCCTGTTCAAGCCCAAGGTCGGCGATCCCGAGCCGGGCGGGAAGCAGCCGCCGAAGGGCCAGTTGCCGTCGCCGGTCACCAAGCGAGAGCTGATCCGGTATTTCGCCAGGATCGCGCCGGCGATGCTGCCCCACCTTGCGGAACGCCCGCTCAACCTGCACCGCTTCCCGAATGGCGCCGACGGACCCGGTTTCTGGCAGAAGGACCTGCCCGAGACCGCGCCGTCATGGCTTCGGCGGTGGCGCGAGGTCGGCGTTGAGGAGCGCGAGGCGAATGAGCACCTCGTGGCCGACCGAGTTGCCGCGCTGGCATGGCTCGGCAATCAGGCTGCGTTCGAGGTCCACGCCTGGACGTCGCGGCTCGACGCTACCGATCGGCCGACGTTCGCCCTCATCGACATCGACCCGGGCACGAAGACGACGTGGGACGAGACGCTGACCCTCGCCCGCCTCTACCGAACGGCGCTGGGCCACATCGGCGTCCGCGGCTACGCCAAGACGACCGGCCGGCGCGGGATCCAGATCTGGATCCCGATCGTGCCGAAGTACAGCTTCCGCGACACGAGCGACTGGGTCGAGCGGCTGTCGCGCGCCGTCGGAAGCACCGTGCCGGACCTCGTGTCGTGGGAATGGGCCAAGGACCGGCGGGGCGGCAAGGCCCGGCTTGACTACACCCAGAACGCTTCGATCAAGACGCTCGTCGCGCCGTATGCGGTGCGGCCCGCGGACGGCGCGCCGGTCTCCACGCCGATCTCATGGGACGAGCTCGACGATCCGGACCTGCGCAGCGATCGATGGACCATTCGGACGGTCGTCGATCGGGTCGATCAGCTCGGCGACCTCTTCGCACCTGCCCAGACGGACGAGCAGGAGCTGCCGCAGCTCTAGGTGCCGGGGTGGTTCGGCTCTACGCGGGGCAGGACCTCGGACACGAACCGGTCGACGGCACGAGTCAGACCCTCCACATCACGCGGCTGGAACGCCAGCGCGATGTGATCGACGCCGGTTGCGGCAAACGCGCGGATCTCCCCTGCCACGTCGGCCGGGGAGCCGTTCATCGTGTAGAAGGTTTCGGCCCCGCCGTCGAGCTCGACGCGGGCGCGGGCCGACAGCCGCGGCATCGGGCGGCCTGCTTCTTCGGCGGCCGCGCGGATCGTCGGGACGCGGCTCGCGAAGCTTGCGGGGCTGGTCGCGGACGAGTGATAGCCGTCGGCGAGGCGCCCGGCGCGACGGAGCGCGCGCTCATCACGGCCGCCGATCCAGATCGGGACGTTTGCGCCCTGGGCCGGGAGCGGTCCGAAGACGAAGTCGTCAAACGAGTGGAACCGGCCGTGGAACGGCTCCTGGCTGCCCGACCACAGGTGCCGGCAGAGGTTGATCGCCTCCTCCGTGTAGGCGCCGCGCTCCTTGAAGCGATTCGCGACGCCGACGTTCGCGAACTCGAGCGCACTCCAGCCGACGCCGAAGCCGGCGATCACGCGACCCTCCGACAGAGCATCGAGCGTGGCCAGCTGCTTCGCAAGCAGCACGGCGTTGCGCATCGGGACGACGATGACGCTGGCGCCGAGGCGAATCCCGCGGGAGCGTCCGGCCACCCAGGCCAGGGTCGTCACCGCCTCGTAGATCCGGCCGTAGTCCTCCGCCGCGCTCCGGTCGACAAGGAGGTGGTCTGTCACCCAGACGTCGCTGAACCCGTGCCGCTCCGCCAGGTCAACCGCGGCGGCCATGCCATCGAGCTTCGAATCGTCGCCGAGCGACGGCAGCACCAGTCCGTAGTCCATGCCGCCATCGTAGGGCCGCGGAAGATCGAAGCGCCTGCAATGCATCCATAACCTTCTCGTAAACGGCAAGGTTGCACTAGAATGTGGCGATGCCAACCTCCCAGGAGCCCAGGACCGGGCCGGTTCCAAGCACCCTCGACCCGGGCAGCGCGGCCACCGCCGTCGACGACCGATTGCTCCGGATCCAGGAGGTCGCCGACCTGGTCGGGCTGACCTCTCGATCGATTCGGTACTACGAGGAGGTCGGGCTCATGAAGCCCGCGGCGAGGTCGGAGGGTGCTTACCGGCTGTACGACGCGGACGACGTCGCCCGTCTCCAGTTCATCAAGGGCCTCCGCGACGACGCGGGCTTCAGCCTCGCCGAAATCGGTCAGCTGCTCGAGGACGAGACGGCCCGCGCCCGGATCGGCGCCAAATTTCGGGAGACGCGCGATCCCGCCGAACGCCGCGCGCTGCTGCGAGAAGGGATCACCCGGATCGATCGCCAGGTCACGACCCTCCAGGCGAAGACCGAGCGGCTCAAGGCGATGATCGAAACGGCCGGCGAGCGACGCCGGCACCTCGAGGAGCATCTCGCCGAGCTCCAGCCGGCAGCCGGCCCTCAGGCCCCCCGTCCGCCCGCATGAGCGTCGGTCGGCCCAGCCTCGCGGGCCTCGCTGGATTCCAGGGCTGGAGCGCGCTCCGTCATCGGAACTACCGGCTGTTCTTTGCCGGCCAGCTCACGTCCCTGATCGGGACGTGGATGATGACGGTCGCCCAGAGCTGGCTCGTCCTGCAGCTGACCGGCGACCCGCTGACGCTCGGCATCGTCGCCGCGGTCCAGTTCGCGCCGGTGCTGGTGCTCGGCCTGTTCGGGGGCCTCATCGCGGACGCGCTGCCGAAGCGGCGCACGCTTCTCATCACGCAGGCGGTCGCGCTGGTCCTCGGCCTGGTCATGTGGCTCCTCGTTGTCAGCAACACCGTCGAGGTCTGGCACGTGCTCGTGATCGCGTTGCTGCTCGGCTGCCGGAACGCCATCGACATGCCGACCCGCCAGGCGTTCGCGGTCGAGATGGTCGGTCGCGCGGATATCAGCAACGCCATCGCGCTCAACTCGGCGATGTTCAACGGCGCGCGAGTCATCGGCCCGGCGGTCGCCGGGATCACGATCGGCCTGTTCGGCGTGGGTCCCGCCTTCCTGATCGACGCCGTCTCGTACCTCGCGGTGATCGTTGCGCTCTTGGCCATGAGCGAGCGAGACCTTCACACGCGACCTGGCATCGAGCGGCCGCAGACCGTCACGGCGGTCCTGGTGAACTTGGGCGAGGGGCTCGCATATGTCCGCCGGACGAAGGTCGTGCTGGCCGCGACGATCGTGGTCGGCCTCGTCGCGAGCTTCGGGATGAACTTCACGGTGGTCATCCCGCCGCTGGTCCAGACGGTCCTCCATTCGGACGCGACGGGCTACGGCTTCCTGATGGCCGCGACCGGTGTCGGTTCGGTCATCTCGGCGCTCGCGATCGCGTTCTCCGGCCGGACCACGCCACTGGTGATCGCCCTCGGTGCGGTCACGCTCGGTGTGGCCGAGGTCGTCCTGGGCATCTCCGGCTCGTTCGGGATTGCGCTGGTGGCGATGTTCTTTGCCGGTGTCGGCGGAATCGCCATGGCGGCGACGGCGAACACCGTGATCCAGCTGACCGTCCCTGATCAGCTTCGGGGTCGCGTCCTCAGCGTCTACACGACCGTCTTCGCGGGATCGACGCCGGTCGGCGGGCTCGTGACGGGGGCGATTGCCTCGACTTTCGGCGCCGCCCTGGCAGTCCTGCTCGGCGGCGCGGCGAGCCTCCTCACGGGCCTCGTCAGCATCACCTGGCTGCGGGGGCGGACGATGCGACCGCCCAAGGCGGTTCGAGTGCCCGAAGGAGCGGTCGAGCGGGTCATCTGACGCCTCCGGAACGGCGGCGTCGCGCTAGCCCCCAGCGCGGCTGCTCGTCAGTGCCGCGCCGCGACGAACGGCAGGGCCAGGAGGCCGATGAGGGGCTCGCCGGTCGATTGCGACAGCCGGACCGCACCATCGGCCGACCGCTCGACGACGAGCTCGACCGAGTCGTCGCCCGGATGGTTCGGGTCGTAGATCCCGATCGCGACGCGTTGCGACATCTCGGCGTAGCGGAACCCGACGACCTGGTGGCCGAGCCCGAGGCGCAGCGGGTTCCAGCCGGGTAGTCGCACGAGCCCGATCATCGTCGGGCGTCCGGCGTCGATGTCGGCCCGGATTGCCGGCCAGGCATCCCGGACGGTCTCGCGGGATCGGCGAGCCTCGCCGCCGGCTGATGCCAGCCAGAACCGGAGCGGGACAGAGAAGAGCCGCCCGAACGACGCGAACTGCCGATCGACGATCTCCTTGAACAGCGCGACGCCAGGCGCAGGCGACGTTGCGTCGATCGGCGCCTCCTCGTCGCGCTCGAACCGGTCGCGCGCCACGAAGGCCATGCCGCCGCACAGCCCGCGGCCCGTGTCGCCGATCGGGATCTGGATGAACCCAAGGTTCAGGTTCCGCGCCGGATGGGACGGCCAGCTGTTCGGAAACCTGAAGCCGTAGCGGGACGGACGGAAGCGGGCGATCTCGTTGGAGGGCACGCCACCAGCCTACGCCGCGCCGCCCCGAACCCGGATCCGCGCCGCCCGGGCGTACAGGGTGCGAGTGCCGTTGGCGAGCACGCCGAGATCGGCGCGCCATGTCCATGCGGCCTGGTCGAGGTCGGCGGTCCTCGGGTTGGTGAACGAGGCGCTGTCGAGCGAGACCTCGACGTAGCGCTCGGTCGGATGGTCGCCCGCCCTCAGGCGCTCTGCGGCAACGCCGTGACGGCCCCCTGGCGCTGGCGCGTCGTTCGTACGCGTCGTCGTACTCGAGGCCCCGCTCGAGCGGATCGCTGTGGGCGCGACCGGCCTGAAACTCGGGCCCGAGCCGGCCGATGACGTCGCTCGCGTCGCGCTCCAGCGCGGACATCTCGGAGCGCCGGCTGGCGACGAGCCGCTCCACGGCGAGGTCGGGGGTCAGGGCGGCGTACTTGACGACGGTCCCGGGTCGGGCGGCGGCGAGGCCCTTCTCGACGAGGCTCGCGAGGACGTCGTAGATGCGCTGCCG
>JBBQFS010000038.1:0-18509 GCA_038322255.1 Candidatus Limnocylindrales bacterium
CGCGCGGCCTCGAGCGAGCACGTGCCTTTACCTGGGACGTGTGCGCCCGCAAGCACGACGACGTCTACCGCGAGCTGACCGCGTCGGGCTGAGGCGATCACCGGGGCCCCCGGACGCGCGCTGGTACTCTCGCCTTCGAGATCGATCCGCGCTGCTGGCGGGTCAGCACGGAGGCAACTGTCCGCGTGGGTGACCGAGGGGCAGATCCCCGACCAGGTCTTCAGACGAACCGAACTGCGGCTCTCGGGCGACGGCGTCCGAGCGACTCGGTCAACGACCCTGGCCCAGCGCAACCGACCCTGAGCATCTGCGTCCCGACCTTCAATCGTCCGATCCTCGTCCAGGAGGCCATTCGGTCGATCGTCCAATCAGCTCCGGCCTCGAATGGCGAGGTCGAGATCATCGTCTCGGACAATTCGCCGGCGATCTCCGAAGAGGCCTGTCGCCTGGCGCTAGATGCGTGGGGCGGCCGTTCGCTGTACATCGGGAACGACCGAAACATCGGCATGACGGCCAACCTCAACCAATGCATTGCCCGGGCGTCGGGCCGGCATCTCATCTTCGTCTGCGACGACGACCAGCTTCTCCCGGGCGCTGTGCCGAAGATCCTGCGCGCGGTCGCGACCAGCCGTGAGAGCGACAAGGTGCTCCTGTTCGGGGTGGAGGCCGTCGACGAGGCAGGGCGCGTCCTCCGCAGGCACGCGTTCGCTAGCGAGGCCCGCCTTGGGCCGCGCGACGCGGTCTACCGCCTTCTGACCGGCTTCGGCTTCGTGTGGTTCCCGGGCGTCGTGGTCGGTCACGACGCCTACGCCGCCGCCGGACCCTTCGATGCGGAGATCGGCAACGCGACCGATGTCGAGATGTGGCTCCGGCTGCTCTCGCGCCACGGGGTCCGCTGCCTGCCCGACACGATCAGCGCCTATTCGGTCCATCCTCAGTCGGCCACGCAGTCGATGGCGCTCGATGCCGAGGCCATCGCGCGGACCATGACGATCTTCGAGCGCGCCCGAACGACCGGGGTCCTTCCAGGCAGGACGATCGCGCGTTCCCAGGCCCGATACTTCCATCAGCTGATCATCAGCGCGGCCTACCTTCACCTGCGATCCGGCGACGTCACCGGGGCGCGTGAAGAGATGGCGCTCTTCGGCCTGCCCTCCGTCCGGACGCTCGGCCCCTCCTTGACGTGGCTTCCGCTTCGGCTCGTGTTTGCCGTGCTCGTTCGGTCGCCGTCCGGCCTCGTTCGTCCGCTGATGAAAGCCCTCGATCGCCTCGACCTCGTGCGGCGAATCCGAGCGCTTCAAAGCCTCGGGCGAGTCCGCCTGGCCTGACCGTCGTCGCTCACGGGCTCGGCGAGATGGCGTCCACCTCGAGCCTTAGGGAACGGAAGGGATGCGTCGCCGGATCCTTGAAGAGGAGGATTCGAACCTCCTCGTTGTTGCCCGGTCGAGCGACGCTGAAGCTGATGCGGCCGGACCAGGTTTCCCCAGGTTGAACGGAGATCGGCCCCACGCTGGCCAATGGTGACTCGCCGGTCTCGACGACGATCCTATAGGGCCCGCTCGAGTCCTCGTGACTGCGGATCGTCAGAGTCACGGTTGTCGGCGCTCCCGTGGTCATCCGCGTCGGCAGGCTCTCAATCGTGCCGTCTGGTCCGAGGACGAAGAATTCCGTCGCGACCCTTGGCGGGCCGGTGAGGCCGAAGGCGATCACGAGCACGAGGAGGATGAAGCCCAAGCCCGCGAGTGCCCAGTACCGCCGCGCGCCAAGCCGCGGACCCAGGTGCAGCGGCGTGATTCCGGGCCACACATGTCCGCTGGGGCGGGCCCGCCGCCGCCACCACCCAACAGCCGTTGCGACCAGCGTGATCGCAACCACCGTCACGACGGCTGGCCCGGCGTGCAGTCCGAACGGGGTGACGTTGAGCGCCGGGACCGAGAGGACGATCACGCCGAGCGACAGCCCGAATGCGAGTGCTGACCGCTCCACGCCACTGACCTCGCCGCGCGGGAACAGGGCCATGCTCAGCGCGTACCCGGGCAGGATGACCGTCGCAACCAGTCCGATCGGCAGGCGAACCGATACCGGAAAGTCGAGGGCGACCGTCGAGAGCGCGAGGAGAGCACCGGCGGTCACGACGATGAGATCGAAGTTGACCGGCCAGCGCGCGGCCGGGGCGCGGAACGCGTGCTCCATTCGGCGGCGGCGCGAAGTAGGCCTGCGTTCTGGCCCTCGACGGCCAGCCATCACCGCGACGACCGGCCCGCGCGGACGAGCTTTGATCCGTCAGCCACGCCGTCGCGTATCCCGTGCGTCGGACGGTGTGGGGGCGCCACGGCAATAGGCACGTGACACTTCCGATGGGACGCCACTGACGATCCGTGCCGACTCGTCGTCGCCTCTCCGGCGATCAATCCGTTGTACGGCAGCAACACCTAATGGTACTTCCTTTGTCGACTCCGGATGGGCTATGTAAGATGCTCCCCCACGACGCGGGACGCGGTCGCGAGTACCGGCAGGATAGTCGGGGGGTAAGGGGTCAACTTTGAGCGCGCTGAGGACGGTTCCGCCCGTCCAGATCCAGGTTCGCGCTGCTCAGGTCCCTGATCCGGCGCTTTCAGACTTGGCCGACGTCTGCTCGGCCGTGATCGTCGCTTCCTCGCGACCCCGATCCTGACTGTGGCCGCCCCCGCCGCCGAGGCGCGAACGAGACGGGCACTGGTGCCCGTTTTTGAGGTCACGCGACCTGAGACCGCGCTCGACGTCGTCGTGGTCACGATCCCGGCCCTCAATGAGGCTGCGTCCATCTCGCGGGTGGTGACCGAGATCCTCCGAGCGGGGTTCGACTGCGTCGTCATCGACGACGGCTCCACGGACCAGACTGGCACGATCGCCCGCGCGGCGGGGGCTGTCGTGCTTCGGCACCCGTATACGCTCGGCCAGGGCGCGGCTCTGCAGACCGGCATCGAGTGGGCGATCGATAGGGGAGCGGACGTCATCGTGACATTCGATGGCGATGGCCAGCACCGGCCTGCCGACATCCCGCTCCTCCTCGACGGGCTGGTCCGCAATGACGCTGACTTCGCGCTCGGCAGCCGCTTCCTCGGGGCCACGGTCAACATGCCCAGAGTGCGCGGCATCCTGCTGCGAGTCGCGATCTGGTTCACGCGCTTCGCCACCGGCTTGAACGTCACCGACACGCACAATGGACTACGGGCGATGACGCGCCGCGGCGCGATGGCCATACGCCTGCGCCAGCCTGGAATGGCACACGCGTCCGAGCTGCTTCATCAGATTGCAGCCAGCCGCCTGCCCTGGGTGGAGGTCCCGGCAACGATCGAATACAGCGGCCGCACGCTGCAGAAGGGCCAGACCAACGCTGATTTCGCCGTGATCCTCGTCGACCTGCTGATGGGCCGCCTGTCGCGATGATCGGACCACTCGTCTTGACGCTCCCGATGCTCGCGATCATCGCCTACGCGCTGCTGGAGCTGAAGCGGTCGCGCCTCGTCGGTTTTGCGATCGCGGTGCTCACGCTGGCCGCCCTTTCGTTCATCTGGGTGCCCGGGATCGCGGCACGGGTCGCCGAAGTCCTCCAGCTCGGCGGCGGCACCGATGTCATCATCTACTCATGGATCGGGCTCCTGACTCTCATCCTACTGAACATTCACCTTCGGATCCGACAACAGATGCAGATCCTCGCCGCGCTGGCACGCCAGATCGCGCTCGCGAACCGACAACCGCCACAGGGCCAGCCCGGCCCGTCGACCTCCCGAACTTGAACCAGGGCGTGGTCATTTCCCCCGTCCGCCCGGTGCCTCGCACCGGCTTTGCTCGCGACGACGCTGACACGCGTCTTGCGCCCCCTCGGGAGCGGCCTGTCATTCTCATCCTGGTGGGGTGGTACCCGCCGGCCTACCTCGCCGGAGGCCCAACCCGAAGCGTTCCGCGCATCGTGGAGCGGCTGGCCGACGAGTTTGCCTTCCTGGTCATCACCGGTGATCGGGATCTTGGTGCCAAGAACCGGCTGGCGGGCATCGCGTCCGATCAATGGATCAGCGGCAGCGACGCGCGCTATCTCTACCTGTCGCCGCGGCATCGCCGTCTCGGGGGCCTGCTGACATCGCTGCGGCGTGCGCCTCACGACGCGCTCTACCTCAACAGCCTGTTCTCGCTCGAATTCAGCCTCATCCCTCTGGCGCTGCGGAAGCTCGGGCTCGTCCCACGCCAAGGCCTGATCCTTGCGCCGCGCGGCGAGTTGCACGCGAGCGCCCTTGCGCTCAAGGGCACCAGGAAGCGGCTGGTCCTGTGGCTCGTTGGGGCACTCCACCTCCTGGATGACGCGATCTGGCACGTCGCCACGGCGAAGGAGAAGGACGCGGTCATCAAGCACTTCGGTGCTCGGGCACAGGTCCTCATCGCGCGTGACATCCCACTGCAGCCCGGGCCGGCCATCCAGGACCCGTCGAAGGACGCTGGGGCGCTCGAGCTCGCCTACCTCAGCCGGATCTCTCCGATGAAGAACCTGAAGTTCGCGATCAGCGTCCTGAAGACCGTTCGGGGTCGCGTGAACTTCAACGTCTACGGGCCTATCGAGGATCCGCACTACTGGGCAGAGTGCCGGCGGCTCGCAAGCGAGCTACCGCCGAACATCACCATGAATCACCTTGGGCACGTCGAGCCGGACCGGATCACCGAGGTCCTTGCTCGGCATCACGTGTTCTTCCTGCCCACGCAAGGCGAGAGCTTCGGCCACGCGATCACCGAGGCATTGATCGCCGGTTGCCCCGTGCTCATCAGCGACCAGACGCCGTGGCACGACCTTTCGGCAAGGCACGCCGGTTGGGATTTCCCGCTCTCGCGACCTGATCTCTTCGCACAGGCCATCGACGAATGCGTAGCGATGACGGGACCCGAGCTAGCAATTTGGAGAGCCGGCGCGCGCCAGCTGGCCTTCGAGATCGCCGACTATCCAGCGCTCGATGCCGCCCACCAGGCCGTCTTCAGTGCCGCGGTGAGTGCGCTCAAGACCGCGGTCCGGATACGGGGCTAGGCCAGCCTTGGCCGGACCGTGGTGTCGATCGGCCGCCACTTCGGGCCGACGGGGGCTCATCCTTCTCTCGCTGACGATCGTAGCGGAGATCGCGTTCCTGGTGGCGATCCCGCGCTTCGTCACCGTTGATGGAGCGACCCACGTCGGCAGCGCGGCGGTCATCCGTGATGTGCTCCAGGGCGCGGGAGCAGTCCATCTCCGATATCTCGACTTCACGGCGTTCCCGGCGCCGAACATCCTGCCCGCGATCGGACTGGCACTGGCCACGCTCGTGCTGGAACCGGCCGCGTCGGAGAAGCTCCTGCAGATCGCCTACGTGATCCTGATGCCGCTTGCGCTCCTGTATGCGCTGCGAAGCGTCCGCGCCGGCCGAGATTGGCTCGCGATCCTTGCCGTTCCGCTGACCTTCACGTTCGCCTTCCAGTACGGGTTCTACGATTTCAGCGTCGGCGTCGGGTTGTTCCTCGTGGCGGCCGGGTTCCTGTGGCGCCATCGCACTGCCCCGGGGTGGCGGGCGGCGACCGTCTTCGGCACCCTGGCCTTCCTCCTGTACCTGACGCACGTAGTGCCCTTTCTCAACCTGCTCGTCTTCGGGGGAGTCGTGGCTACGTGGCGGGCGACGAGCGCGTTGATTGCCGGGGGACCAAGGGCTGCTGCCGGTGTCGTGGCGAAAATGCTGCCGCTCGCCATCTCGACGCTGCCGTCCGTCGTCCTTGCAGCAGCCTTCTTCCTGACGACGGACTCGGCCGTGCCCGACAAATACCTGGCGCTGCCCCTGCAGATCATCGGCGTCCTCGGGCTCGGTCTCGGCCTGGTGACGACGGACCGACTCGAGATCCTCGTCGCCGTCGGCCTGGCGGTCACGCTCCTGGTGATGTTCGTCGACGCGCTCGGCCGGCGCCTTCGAGAATCTCCCCGCGCGACCAGCGATGAAGACGCGTTGCTGGTGTACGCCGTCGTTGCGGTGCTGATCGCTTGCCTCGCCCCGGGCAGCGTGGCGAGCGGCGGCAGCTACATCCCGGAGCGCCTCGCGCTCTTCCCCGTCTATGGGCTCGCGCTCTGGCTCGCAGCCGCCGGCCTGCGGCCCTGGGCCGCGCGGCTCGGCGGACTGGTCTGGCTGACAGCGGCGGCCGCGCTCCTCGTCGTGCGACTTCCGACGACAGTGCGCCTCAGCGATGCGGCGGTCGAGTACGAAGCGGTTGCCCCGTGCATCGCCCTGCAGTCCACGATGATTCAGGTAAACCTCGCCCGACTCTCCGCAGGCTCGCTCGCGCGGACCGACCCGTTCACCTCGGAAACCGGGCGAATCGCCGCCGTAACGCGCGGCCATGACCTCGGCAGCTTCGAAGGGACCTTTCCATTCTTCCTCTTCCGGAACAAGCCCGTGAACGACCCCACCCGCTGGCTTCTGACTCGGCCCGACGGGTTCGGTGTTCCTCCCGGTGTGGACCTCGCCAGGTACCTCGCCCGACCGGATGGGACCGTCGACTACGTGTTGGTCGTCGGACGTCCGATGGCGTCACCCGAAACGCTTGCCGATTCGGGTTCGGTCCTCCTGCGCGACCAGCTGGCACATGGCTACCGGCTGGTGGCGCGCTCCGCTAGCGGGCTCCTCGAAGCATGGGAGCGGATGAGCACCTCGCTCGCGACCGCCGGCGACGCGCGCCGCCGCATCGCGGGCTCGTCGGCCTGTCTCCAGGCCGCGGCGCCGTGAACCAGCGACGCGGGGCGCGATGACCTCGCTCGTGACGGGCGGCGCCGGATTCATCGGGAGCAACCTCGTCCGAGCGCTGCTCGACCAGGGGACCGACGTCATCGTGATTGATGACTTCTCCAGCGGGCGGCGCCAGAACCTCCCCAGGTCGTCGAAGCTGACGGTCATCGAAGCTGACCTCGCCGAGCTTCCTGACCTCGAACGATTGGTCGGAAGGTCCGACTACGTCTTCCACCTCGCAGCCCAGGTCGGGACAGTCGACTCGATCCGGGATCCTGTGCGCGACGCGCATGCCAACATCACCGGCACGGTCTGTCTCATCGACGCCTGCCGCGGCAGCTCGGTTCGCAAGATCGTCTGCTCGACGTCCGCCGCGGTGTTCGGCGAGGCGCAGACCATACCGATCACGGAAGAGCATCCGCAACAGCCGGCCAGCTTCTACGCATTAAGCAAGATGGGAGCCGAGCGATATGCCGTTCTCGCTTCGACGCTGCTCGGCCTGCCGACCATCTGCCTTCGCTATTTCAACGTCTATGGCCTGCCGATGGGCGGCAGTGACTACGCCAGCGTCATCGCGGCGTTCCTCGAATGCCTCCGCACCGACCGGCCGCTCGTGGTGTATGGCGACGGCTCGCAGGATCGCGACTTCGTGTACGTGAAGGACGTCGTGGCCGCGAACCTGCTCGCATCCGTGAGAGGCGCCCCGGGCTCCGTGTACAACATCGGCACCGGAACCGCGACGACCGTGCTTGAGCTGGCGCGATTGATGTGCAAGATGGCCGATCGACGACCGCCGATCGATTTCCAGCCCTTCCGAGATGGCGAGGTTCGACACAGCGTGGCCGCAATCGCCCGAGCACGCGCCGATCTCGGCTACGAGCCCGCCTACGATCTTCGCGCCGGCCTGCGCGACATCTGGCCCGAGGTCTGGAAGCCGGCCGCCTCCGACTAAGGCGTCGGGGTGCCGCCCGGCCGCTGGCGGTATAGCTGGGCCTCGCCGTTGTCGTAGACCACGTTGCGGGAGTCAAGCTCCGGCACCGTGACCCCGAGCCGGGCAGATTGGCGGAGGATCGCGGCCGACACCAGCAGCGACGAGATGTCGGATGGTGGATCGTACGTGGCCCATACATTGGTGCCCGTCGGCAGTCCGACTTCCAACTGGTAGGCACTGTCGAGGCGCTCGTCGGGTCCGACCCAGGTCCTGGTGCTTTGCTGATGCGCATCCGCCCAGCGGAGTCCCTCGATCTCGGCGGTCGAGTAGAACAACCACTTGTTGCTCAGTGCCGGCTCGAGCGTGGACTTCATGAGTGCCGCCACCGCTGCAAATCCGAGTGCGACAACCGTTAGTCGCCGCTGCCACGGCCGGGGATTCCAACGGCTGATCACCACCGCGACGAGGGGCGTCGCCATCGGGGCGAACAGGGCAAAGATCCGGTACTGGACATTGCCCTGGAGTGCCCCGGTCCGGTCGCTCACGATGCTGACCGCTCCCTGAACCGCAAAGGCGGCGTAGAGAAGCCAGAGGATCCAGATGCCGATCGACCTGGGAACGCCACCACGGAGCCACCGCCACCCCAGGAACAACCAGACGAGCGCCGACAACACGAGCAGGACGAAATTCATCGTGCTCAACAGGAGAAATGCGGCGGGGCTGACCCAGCCCGACGCCACGTAGGCATAGGGATCGAAATTCCCGCCGCCGGTCGTCAGCAGCGCGAGAAGCCGGGATGGGATGGCAAGCAGCAGAGTGAGGCTCGAGTTGAACGGCGGATACAGGAAGACGATGAACACGGCGAGGAGCAACGCCCCGGCGGCGCAAGTCCAGCCCAGGACAGGGATGGCCTCGCTCGCCAGGCGCTGCACAGATGCCAATCCGCGTCCCGCAACCCAGGACAACGCAGTTGCAGTCGCGAGAACCGCGACGAAGGACATTCCGAAGAGCGCGTTGGTCGCCACGAGGCCGTAGGTCGTCAGTAGCACGAGCCCCAGGTGGATCGCGAACCTCCTTCGATCACCCCGGAAGCGCAGGCTCCGCACCAACAACCACAGCGCGATGAACAGAAAGGTCCGGTCGAGGCGCTCGTGGCTTCCGCGGAACATTGCGAACAGGTGCTCGGGAACGAGCAGGAGCAGCAGCGTTGCCAGGGTGGCAGCTCTGGCGCTTCCGGTGAGCTCGCGATACAGCGCCCAGGCGGGCAGGACGATGAGTGTCGAGAGGAGGGGGTACACGAGCTGTTGCAGCGTCGGAATGTCGAGACCCGTGAACGCCATGATCGTCAGCGAAACGGCCTGATAGCCGAAGCCGTTCGAATAGACGCCCTCCGCGGTCGGTGTCAGCTGCCCGGAGTCGACGACGATCCGGATTGCGTGGGACATCAGCCCGGTGTCCACCTCCGCCCAGATGCCCCCGAAGCGCACGACGAAATACCCGGACGCGACGAGTGCCAGGGCGATGACCGCCAGCAGATCCTCGCGGGTTCGGATCTCCCCCGACCGCGCGCGCGCGATCACCGCCCGAACAAGAGCCGTGATCCGATGACCCCGGCCAGGACGAACCCGATCACGAGCAGGAGGATCGCCTCCATCGACAGGCCCGGCAGGACGTCCGCTGTCGAAGGCATGCGGAGGGCGACGACGATCGCGACGCCAACGACGAGCACGGAGACCAGGAGAGTGGTCATCCCGAACCGGACCCGAGCGTGCCTCATGACATGTGTCGTGCCGACCCCTCCAGCACGGCCCCGTCGCCGCTCGAGGGCGCAGGCGATCGCCACCGGAGGTCGTCGTCCAAGCGGCTCGTCGCGAGCAGCTCGCGAATCCGGGCGATGCGCTGATAGCGGGGTCCCTGGAAGTCGTCGAGCGTGAGCTGCTCACGGCGAAATCCTTTGGCGAGCTCCTCGACGCCGGCCCTCGCCGTCCAGCGCGTCCGGAACCCGAGCTCACGCTCGATCCTGCCGCAGTCGACCCGGTAGTTGCGAACGTCGGGCGACGCCTCCGCGGCGTACTCGACCCGGCACCCCGGGATGACGTCGGCAACGAGTTCGGCGAGATCGCGAATCAGGTAGTTCTCCTCGGTCGAGCCAACGTTGAAGGCGCGGTCGCGAACGTCATCGATCGGCGCTCGGAGGACGGTGACAACGGCCTGCGCGATGTCCTCGACGTGGACGATCGGGCGCCAGGCGCGTCCGTCGCTCTGGAGCACGACGTGCCCGGTCGTGACCGCCCACGCAACCAGGTTGTTGAGAACAACATCGAGTCGCAGGCGTCCCGAGAGTCCATATGCCGTGGCATTCCGGAGATAGGTTGGGCTGAAGGCGCTGTCGGCGAGCGACGCGAGATCGTGCTCAGTCAGTACCTTAGACCTGCCATACGGGGTGACGGGTCGCAGGCTCGAGTCCTCAGAGAGGAGCTCCTCGCCGGTCGAGGCTCCGTAATTGCTGCACGACGATGCGAACACGAAGCGTCGAACGCCGGCGGTCCTCGCAATCGACGCAAGGCGAACCGACGCTTGGTGATTGATATCCATGGTGAGCTGCGGATCGACGTTCCCGAGCGGGTCGTTGGAGAGTCCAGCGAGGTGAATTACGGCGTCGAGCCCGACCATGTCTGACGACTCGACGTCGCGGAGGTCCTTAACGATCGTGGGCACAGATGGAAGGCCGGCTGGATCCCCGAATGTGCACTCGCGATACAGGTCGCTGTCCAATCCCACGACGTCGAAGGCCTCACGCAGCAGGGTGCGGGTCAATACGACGCCCAGATAGCCGAGGTTGCCGGTAACTAGGACTCTCAAGATGCCTTCCTGCCGTCCTTCTGGAGATCGAATGTGCGGAGCCTACACGCAAGCCTCGCCGCCGCCCACTCGCGCGTTGGAGCGAACGATGCGGACGAGGGGAGGCCTAGGGAATTGATGATCGGCGCCCGGATGGCTGGTCCGAGGACGAGACTGCCGATCCGCCATCAGGCATCGGCTCCGCTCCGCGGCGTGCCTGGAACACCAGGTCGCTGATCATTTCGGGCGTCCAGCGTCCGCCATACAGCGCCGGCACGCCCTCTTTGGTGAGTTCCGCGACGATCGCCTCCGGTCTCAGCCCCGCGGCTCGGGCAGCGGCGACGCGGGAGGCGAGCTCGTCCGTCGCGCGGGATGACGGCGCAGGAGACCGGGTCGGCATCAGGCTCAGGATGTCCGCGGCAAGGGCCCGAGCGCCGAGGCCGGCGTTCGTCCGTGGACGATAGCCGCCCGTTCCGAGGAGGCGGACCAGTCTACGAAGCCGCAAGGCGCGACCACTCCCTCCATCGCGCACGATCGCTCGGGCGGCCTGAAGCGAGGCCAGTCGAGCGCACCACACCGCAGATCGCGTCGCCTGCTCCCGCACGGCGTCTCCCGTCTCCGGATCGGCAGCCAGGGTCGACCAGAAGTCGCGACGCTCCTTGAACATCGCGGCCTGACGCTCGAAGTCGCCCGCACCCAGCCGGAGTCCGCGGTCGACCTGCTCTTTCAGGCCCGCGCCGCGCGCGCCCATATAGCTCCCGCCGTGCTGCCGATAGAGAGCCAAGTCCTCGGCAAGCAGGACGGTCTTGCCGAGCGATCCAGACAGGAGATAGATCCAGTCGTCGTGGTCCATTGGGTGGCCCCCCGCCTCGCGTGGCCGGTCCTTGGCGTGCGCCGCGACCGCCTCGAGGAGCGACTTCCTGAAGACTCCCATGCCCGTTCCCGAGAACCACGGATCGATGCCTCGGGCCGGCCGGACGGTCGTGCGCCGGATCATCGGGTAGCGCCGGCCGAGGGGTCGAAGCAACTCGTCGACGACCTCCGCGCGATGGACCACGAGCCCGACGGACGAGTCGTCGAACCAGGGCGCGACTCGCTCGAGCTTGCGCGGGTTCCAGACGTCGTCCCAGTCGCTCAGCGCGACGATCGGACCGCTCGCGCGCATGCCCAAAGAGAGGAAGTTCTCGGCGGAACCGAGGCGCCTGGGGTTTCGGATCACGACAACCGGAAACGGGGCGCGCCCCGCGAACCGCTCCACGATGGCCAAGGTCTCGTCCTCCGAGCCCTCGTCACCGACAATCAGCTCGCGGGGGAGGACCGTTTGCGCCGCCACGCTTTCGAGCTGCTCGACGATGAAGCGTGCGCCGTTGAGCGTGGCTATCACCACGGAGATCGCCGGCGGGGTTGGGTCCGGGGCCATCGTCCGCGCCATGGTAGCGTTTCCCGCTGATGGGCCGGCTCGAAGCGCTGCTGCTCGGCCCAATTAGGATTCGGCGGGCCCTCGGCAGTGCCGCCGCGGCCTATTCCACCGTGCTCGGGTCCGCGGCCGTGACCGCGGCACAGTTCACTGTGGGCGGGCTGTGGGCCCTGACCAGCCTGTACATCGTGCGTTCGCTCACCGCGCACGAATACGGGCGGTTGGCGTTCGGCATCTTCATCTACACGCTCATGCAGGCCGTGGCGGGCCTGGGCCTAGCCACGAGCGTGATGGCCGAAATCGCCCGTGGGCGGAGATCGAACAACGTGTCCTGGCCGACCGTACGCGCGCTGCTGTGGCTGCGGTTGGGCTCGACCGCGCCGCTTCTCTTGATCGGTTTCGGATGGGCCGCAACGTCGCACAACATCCTGCCGGCGATGGCCTCGGTCATAGGGTCTATCGGGATCGTTGCCGAGTTTCTGATCGGGGTCCTCGCCGGCGGCCTTCGGACCCGGGCGTACATCGTCGTTATCCTCGCGCAGCCCGCCACATTCGCATTCCTGCTCGTTGTCCTGCAGATTCGAACAGCGGAGATTGGGTTCACTGCCCTCGGTTCCGCCCTCGCGTTGTCGCTGCTCCTAGCGGTCGCGTTCCTCGGTCCTCGCGGAGTGCACCGGGTTGGTCGGCCGCAGGTCTCATTCGCCATTCTCGGCCACGCCGTAGGCACCGCCCGAACGGCCTACCTGATCTACTCCCTGCACATCGGCTTCATCTCTATTCCGATCATTCTACTCGGCGTGCTCGGACGGTACGCTGAGGGAGCAGCCCTTTCGATCGTCTTGACGCTGATCAGGTTCGTGCCCGAGGCCCTCGGCCTTGCCGTCATGTCGACGTACTTCCCCCGTCTCAAGGGTGTCGACCCGGACGGACCTGAGGCTCGAGCGCTGTTCGCGACCTTCGCACGGCTGTTGGCGGTGTTGGCGATCCCGGCTGCCGTGGGCTTGGCCGTGACGGGCAGGCAGGTCCTCGCCGTGCTTTTCGGAGGCAACTACGACGACCTCGCGCCGTATCTCGCGATCGGGAGCGTGCTTGTAGTGCTGCTTCCTGCCGAATCCCTACTCACGTGGACCCTCGTGGCGCGGAACGACGGGCGCACCGCCATTCTGGCCATCGGAATTCGGCTCGGGCTCGTTCTTGCCGCATGCCTTGCGTTCGTCCTGGTTGACGGCCAGGACCCGCTTCGCCTGGTGCTCATGGCGTGCGCAGTCGGAGTGATGATGAGCGTGGCCATCCAGGGCCTTCGGGCGTACCGTTCAGACTCGCTCGCCCGGCCGGGGGCGGCGATTGCTGCCTTCGCCGCGCTGACAGGCGGCACCTACGTCGTGGTTCGGGCAATGCTACCTGGCGACGCCTCCGATATCGCGATCGTTATAGCGGCTGGACTGACGACGGTTCCGCTGCTGGCAGCCGGGGCATGGATTCTGCGAGGACGAGCAACGCGGGAAGGGGGCGGTGCGCCCTGATGCGGCCCTTCAGGTTCATCGCCCCGATGCCCACCTTGGAGCAGTCTCCGGCACGGTGGCGCGACGCAATTCGCCGGCTGGAGTCGGACGGCTACGCGACCGTCGCGATCTCCGATCACGTAAGCCGCGGCTGGGCGATGGACCCGCTGGTTGCGATGACGGCCGCGGCCGACGCCACCACGACCCTCCGCGTCATGTCGATGGTCCTGGCCAACGACTTCCGGCACCCGGCCCTCGTCCAGCGGGCGATCGCGACGCTCGACATCCTGTCCCGTGGTCGCGTCGAGCTCGGGATCGGCAGCGGGTGGCTGCCCGAGGACTACAGCGCGCTCGGGCTCAGGCTTGATCGGCCGTCGATACGAATCGAGCGCCTTGCTGAGGCGGTTCGGCTTATCAAGCGGCTGTTCGAGACAGCGGAGCCCCTCTCGCACGACGGCGACCACTACCGCGCCCGAGGGCTGGAAGGGCTGCCACGCCCGGTTCAGCTGCCGCGCCCGCCGATCCTTGTCGGCGGCGGCGGCCGCGCGGTGCTCTCGCTCGCCGGTCGCGAGGCGGACATTGCTGGCGTCAATTCGTCGCTGGTCCGCGGTTCCGGGCGACGCGAGGGTGTCGCCGGGCTAACTGCGGACGCCGCGAGCGAGAAGGTGGTTTGGGTCCGGGACGCTGCCGCGGCCGGGCGGCGCCACCATGGCGAGCCGGAGCTCCAGGTCAGCGTGCTCCACGCCCACCTCGCCGACTCCGCGGCCCAGGCAGCCGCGACGCTCGACGGGCTCGCCGCGGATCTCGGGCTGGACCGGGAAGCGGTCGACGCGTCGCCAGCCGTGCTTGTCGGCAGCGTGGACCGGTGCTGCGATCTGCTGCGGGAGCGCCGAGAGCGGTTCGGGTTCAGCTACGTCAAGCTCGGGCCCGACCCGGCGGCTGCGGCGCCCATCGTGGCCCGGCTCGCCGGGACCTAGCGCTCAGCTCGCCGCGAGGACCTCGAAGCGCGGCAGAGGCACGACGAACCGCCCGCCCCAGGCGGCGACCTCGCGCAGCGAGACCACCACCTCTTGGCGGATATCCCAGGTGAGGATCAGCACGTGCGACGGTCGTGCCTCGGCGATGCGGCTGGGGTCGTAGATGGGAATCCCGCTGCCCGGCAATCGAGCACCCTGCTTCTGCGGGGATTGGTCCACGGTGAACGGCAGCTGCTCCCGTGTGATCCCGGTGGCATTGAGGAGCGTGTTTCCGCGCGACGGCGCGCCATAGGCGACGACGAGGTCGCCCACGCGTCGGCGTTCATCGAGGAACGCTCGGAGCTGGGCCTGCACGGCCTGGACGCCCGTTGCGAACGCCGCGAATGCATCCCGGCTCCCGAGGCCGGCCGCCTGCTCCGCGTCGAGCATCGCCGCCACCGTCCTCGATAGCGGCGCTTCACCGGCATGCGCGACGACGATCCGGAGCGCGCCGCCGTAGACCGGTTGCGTCGTCGCGTCGACGACCTCGAGACCGTGTCGCTCCAGGAGCGCCGACACGGAGAGCAACCCGAAGTACGAGTAGTGGCCGTGCCGGATCGAGTCGAACCGACGGTCGATGACCAGCGGCAGCAGGTGGTCGAGCTCCAGGACCGCGCGCCCACCGCCGCGCCGCACGAGAGCTCGAAGCCCGGCCGCGATGTCGTTCGGGTCCTCCACGTGGGCGAGGAGATAGTTGTCGAGCACCAGGTCGGCGGGGCCGCCGTCCGCGACGATTGCCTCGGCGGCGGCATGCCCGAACGCCTGCGCGATGACGCGGTGCCCGCGCTCGGCCGCCGCGCCGGCGAGCGCCGAAACGCCCTCGACGACCAGGCTGTCGACCCCGCGCTCCCGGAGGAACGGCGCCAGGTAGCCGCCGTGGCTCGCCATCTCCACCACGCGCAGCGGCCCGTCGACCGTGGGCGCACGCGCCAACGCATCGTCGACAAAGCCCGTGGCGTGGTTACGCATCGTCGGCGAGAGGGCGTACGCCGGCGGCCCCGGCAGGGCGGCCTCCGGCGGGCCTGCGTCATCGAGCTGGACGAGCCAGCAGCGCTCGCAGACGAAGACGCGAAGCGGCCACCGCGGGTCCGCCGCTGGGTCCGTCGACGCCAGCGGGAACGAGTTCGCCTCCGGCTGTGCCCCGAGGTCCAGGATCTCCACGAGCACCGATCGCCCGCAGGAGCGGCAGGTCACCGGTGCTTGACGGCCCAGTCGTAGCCGATCGCGGGCGAGTGCGGATCCAGGCGATCGGTCAGCGCCGGGTCGTGCGGATGCGTCGCGCAGTTCGCGACGATGGCCACCTCGGTCATGCCCTTGAAGCCGGCCCAGATCCCCGGCGGGATCATCGCGAGCGTGTAGTCATCGGGACCGAGGAACCGCTCCACGATGGCGCCACGCGTCGGCGAGCCCTCCCGACCGTCGACCAGCACGAGCTTGATCCGGCCCCAGATGCACGCGTAGTTGAGGGTCATGTCCCGATGCCGGTGCCAGCCCTTGATCACGTCACGGTAGATCGACGAGAAGTAGATCTCGCCGAACTCGCGAAAATGCGGGTCGGTGCGGCGGAGCATGTGGTAGATCGTCCCGCGCTCGTCGGGGATGCGCGCCAATGGCACGAACTCGACGCCCTCGATCTCCGCTTGTTCCTGGTTCATCCGCGGCAGGACTCCATCGACATGGCGGCCGGCAGGGCGGCCCACGGGAGGTGGTGGCGATCGGCACCGCTTCCGGCGTCGCTACTACCATGGTGCACATCGATGGCCCAAACTGTCGAGCGTTTTGGATCGCGCGGCGCGCGACGTCCAGCTGACCATCCGGCACGATCGGTGAATGACGACCCACGCATGCTGAGCCTCGACGCGTCCGCACCCCAGTCGACCGCCCGGCCCGCCCCGGCCGGGCCGGCTTGCCGGTTCTGTGGTGCGGCGCTGGACCGAGTGATCCTCGACCTCGGCATGTCGCCGCTCTGTGAGTCATTCCTGCAGGCCGACGAGCTCGACTCCATGGAGCCCTTCTATCCCCTGCGCGTCCAGGTCTGCGAGGCTTGCTGGCTCGTCCAGCTCGCCGAATACGTCGCGCCCGAGCAGATCTTCACCGAGTACGCCTACTTCTCGTCGTTCTCCGACTCATGGGTCGCCCATGCCGGTCGCTTCGCCAGGTCGATGATCGAGCGCGAGGGGCTTGACGGGCGCAGCCTCGTCGTCGAGCTGGGTAGCAATGACGGCTACCTGCTCCGGCACTTCGTTGCGGCGGACATCCCCGTGCTCGGGATCGAGCCTGCCGCCAACGTTGCCGAGGCGGCCCGCCGGGAGGGGATCGAGACCATCGTGCGCTTCTTCGGCAAGGAGCTGGCGCGAGAGCTCGCCGCCGGCGGGCGCCCCGCCGACCTGCTGGTCGTCAACAACGTCCTCGCCCAGGTCCCGGCGCTCAATGACTTCGTGGCCGGGGCGAAGGTGCTGCTCAAGCCCGAGGGCCTCTTCACCATCGAGTTTCCGCACCTTTTGCGGACGCTCGACGGGAACCAGTTCGATCAGATCTACCATGAGCATTTCTCGTACTTCTCGCTCCGCTCGGCCCGCCGCGTCCTCGCGGCCCACGGCCTCGCCGTGGTCGACGTCGAGGAGATCCCGACCCATGGGGGCTCGCTGCGGGTACACGTCCGCCACGCCGAGCTCGGGCTCCTCCCGTCGCCCGCCGTGGAGGAGCTCGCCGAGCGCGAGGAGCGCGCCGGGCTCGATTCCCCGGCGGGCTACGCCGAGCTGGCGCCGCGGGTGGAGGCGGCCAAGCGAGACGTGCTTGCGTTTCTGATCGACGCGCGGCGGACCGGGAAGACGGTCGCCGGCTACGGGGCGCCGGGCAAGGCGAACACGTTCCTCAACTACTGCGGCATTCGGACCGACCTCCTCGCGTACACGGTGGATCGGAACCCGTACAAGCACGGCCGGTTCACGCCCGGGACGCACGTCCCGATCCATGCCCCAGACAGGATCCAGGAGACACGACCGGACTACGTCTGGATCCTGCCCTGGAACCTGCGCGCCGAGATCGCCGAGCAGCTCGTGGTCATCCGATCCTGGGGTGGTCGCTTCGTCGCCGCGATCCCGAAGCTCGAGGTCTTCTGATGAAGGTCGTCCTGTTCTGCGGCGGGCAGGGGCTCCGGATGCGCGAGTTCTCCGGCAGCGTCCCGAAGCCGATGGCCACGATCGGCTCCCGCCCGGTCCTGTGGCACGTGATGCGTTACTACGCGCACTTCGGCCATCGCGAGTTCGTGCTGTGCCTCGGCTACCGCGGCGAGGTCATCAAGGACTACTTCCTGCACTACGACGAGACCGTCTCCAACGACTTCGTGCTCGCCGAGGGGGGCAAGTCGATCGAGCTCCTGAACGTCGACATCCAGGACTGGCGCATCACGTTCGTCGACACGGGCCCCGACGCGAACATCGGCGAGCGGCTCCTGGCGGTGAAGCCGCATGTCATCGAAGAGCCCATCTTCCTGGCGAACTACGCGGATGGGCTGACCGACGCTCCACTCGACACCCTGATCGAGGACTTCTCCCGCCGGGACAAGGTGGCGGCGTTCATCTCGATCCACCCGCCGCAGACGTTCCACGTGCTCTCGATTGCGGACGGCGGCGACGTCGAGGCGATCACCCACGTGCGCGAGTCGGATATCTGGATGAACGGCGGGTACTTCCTCTTCCGCAACACCATGTTCGACTACATCCAGCCGGGCGAGGACCTCGTCGACGAGCCATTCCGGCGCCTGATCGAGGAGCGCCAGCTCATCGCCTACCAGCACACCGGGTTCTGGCGCGCGATGGACACCCTGAAGGAGATGCAGGAGCTGGAGGCACTCCACGAATCAGGCAAGCCGCCGTGGGCGCTCTGGCAGGTTCGTCATGGAGCCGATGGCTGAGATCCCGCCCTCGATCCTCCAGCTCAACCGCTCGGCGCGCCCCGGCGGCCTACGAGTCCTGGCCGTCGGCGCGCATTCCGACGACATCGAGATCGGGGCCGGCGGGACGATCCTCCGCCTCG
>JBBQFS010000039.1:0-18502 GCA_038322255.1 Candidatus Limnocylindrales bacterium
ACGTGCTCGATGAACCGGGCGTCGAGCGGCGCGTCCTGCAGGACGTCGAGGCTCCTCGCGACGTGCTCGCGCAGGGTCTCGGGCAGGTTGGCGGCGAGCTTCTCGAAGGCCGAGCCGAGGTCGGGGTCGTACTTGTCGGCGTAGCGGACCATCAGGCGCGCGCCGAGGAAGACGGCCATCGCCTCCGACAGCGTGAGCTTCAGTGGCGGGAGGAACGCGGTGTCGAGCAGGCCCCAGCGGCCGTCGTTGGACCACATCGGCAACCCGACCTCGCCCTCGAGCGCCTTCAGGTCGCGGTAGACGTTTCGCACCGACATCCCGAGGCGCTCCGCGATGTCCTTCGGGCGCATCCCGTCGGGGTGGGCGACGAGGAGGCTCGCGACCCGCATCAGGCGCGCCGTCCGATCGCGCTTCGCTGGGCCTGGCTCGACCGTTTCCATGTCGTCCACGAGCCGAGGATACGAGGCCCGCCCCGGCGGCGGCGCAAAGTACCAGGGCGGCTGGTACCGACGGGTCATCGCCACCGAACTCCACCGAACCGACCATCCCCTCACCGAACCGCCCGGCTTCTACCGGTCGACCCTCGGTCTGCAGGGCAAGAGCCGGAGTCGATGGAGCTCCACGAGTCGAAGGATCGGCCGGTCGAGGCAAGCCTCAAGGCGACCTATCGTGCCCTGCTGGCTCGCGGCCTCGAGTCCGGGGAGGCGGCGAATCTCACCGCGTTCCTCCACGGCCTTCCGAGCGGCGGCTTCCGATGGACGCTGCCGGAGATCGAAGGCATCGTCCGCCGCCGTCTCGCCCACGCCGCCGACCTCCGATCTGCCGCGCTGGCAGCGCTCCAGCTGCCGCCCGATAGCCGCCAACCACGACACGCCACCCCCCACGCCCGCCGGGCCGGGCGCTCCGGCACCACCCACGTGATCGATCCGCCGAAACCCTGAACTCTGCCAGCGAGCGAGGTGCTCCTCCCCTCCGCTCGCGCCACCCGAAACGGCGCCCGGCCTCCTCCGGGCGCCGTTTCGATTCCCGGGCCGCCGTTTTGATCCGGACCCCGGTACGATCGCGCCGTGGACCACCGGCCGGTCATCGGGTTCCTGACTGACTTCGGGCTCGACGGCGCCGCCGCGATCTGCCGCGGCGTCATGCTCTCGATCGCGCGGGACGCGCAGATCGTCGATATCTGCCACATCGTCAGGAAGTACGCGATCGCGGACGGCGCGTACCTCCTGGCCTCGGCCGTGCCATGGCTCCCGGTCGGAGTGCACGTGGCCGTCGTGGACCCCGGCGTCGGTACCGAGCGCCGGCCGATCGGCATCCGGACGGGCCGGGGCGACGTCCTCATCGGGCCCGACAACGGACTCCTGCTGCCGGCGGCCGAGCGGCTCGACGGCGTGGCGGAGGCCCGTCTGCTGGCGAACACCGAGTGGCTGCTGCCCAGGACGAGCGCGACGTTCCACGGCCGCGACATCTTCGCGCCCGTTGCGGCACATCTGGCCATCGGCGGACTCTTCGAGGAGGTGGGGCCGACGATCGAGCCAGCCGACCTCGTTCGGCTCGACCTCCCGCGCGCCACGGTCGAGGCCGGGAGCCTCGCCACCGGCGTCACCTACGTGGATTCGTTCGGCAACCTTCGACTCGCGGGCAGCCCGACGGACCTCGTCGGCGCGCTCGGCCCGCTCGAGGCCGGCTCTCGCGTCGTGATCGAGCTGTCGTCGGGCGATCGCGGTGCCTCGGCCCGGCTCGAGCCCGTCAGGTGGCTCCGGACGTTCGGCGACGCTGCGGCGGGTGAGCTCCTGCTCTACCAGGATTCGTCGGGCAACCTCGCGATCGCGGAGTCGAACGGCGACGCCGCCCGGCGGCTGAGCGTCGGCACGGGCGCGCGAATACGCATCCGGCGTACCTGACGCTACACTCCGCCGGTTCAGAGGAGGAGGAGACCCCATGGCCCGCACGCGCATCGTCACGCTTGGATTCATCGCGCTGTTCGTCGTCGCGTGTGGCGGTGGCGGCGCGAGCGGCGCCCCCACCGGAGCCGCCGCCCAGCCCACGTCGACACAGGCCGCGGTCGCCACGACCGAGCCGACCGACGATGCCTGCGCATCAGCCAATCTGGACACGATCAGCGCCGGTCTCCTCACCGTCGGCGCCGACGAACCCGCCTACCCGCCGTACTACGAGATCGAGGATCCAGCCCCGAGCGGCTCTCCCTGGTTGCTCGGCTACCCGCCCAATGGCAAGGGCCTCGAAGGCGCGACCGCGTACGCCGTCGCCCAGAAGCTCGGCTTTACGAGGGACCAGGTCCAATGGGTCATCGCGCCGTTCAACACCGCGATTCAGCCGGGACCGAAGACGTTCGACATCTACCTCACGCAGGTCTCGTACAGCGCGGAGCGCGCCAAAGCCGTCGACCTGTCGGATGGCTACTTCGACCTTAACCAGGCGGTCGTGGCTCTCGCCTCGAACGCCATCGCCAAGGTGACGACGGTGGCCGGCCTGAAGCCGTTCAAGCTCGGGGCCCAGGTCGGGACCACGAGCTACACGTACATCGTTGATCAGATCAAGCCGGCCAAGGAGCCCGCGAACTACGACTCCACGGATGCCGCGATCCAGGCCCTGACGGCCGGCCAGATTGAAGGGATCGTCGCCGACCTGCCGACAACGTTCTTCATTCGCGACGGCGGCCAGCTCAAGGGCGGCCAGATCGTCGGCTCCTTGCCAACGGCGCCAGGCGCCGCAGTCGAGCATTACAGCATCCTGCTCGACAAGGGCAGCACGCTGACCCCCTGCGTGAACGCGGCCATCGCCGCGATGAAGGACGACGGCACGCTCGCCGCCATCGTCAGCGACTCGATCACCAGCCAGGGAGCCCCCGAGCTCAAGTAGTCGACCCTTCGACCCGGCGCCATGGGGCGGCGCGCAGGCTGGATCGCGTTCGCCAGCACGCTGGCGACGTTCGGCCTGCTCGGCTGGCTCGTCGTCAACGCGCCCAACTGGCCGTCGGTTCAGCAGTCGTTCTTCAGGGGCGACGAGTTCGAGAGCGCGCTACCCGCGGTCATCTGGGCTTTCCGCGTCAATGTCCAGCTGTTCCTGATCGCGGAGGTCCTGATCCTCGGACTCGGACTCGGGATCGCGGTCCTGCGCAGCCTGCCCGGCGCCGTGTTCTTCCCGGTCCGGTTGCTGGCCATTGGCTATGTCGACGTGTTCCGGGCGCTGCCCGGGGTGCTCGTCATCTTCTTCCTCGGCCTCGGCGTGCCCAGCCTGCGGTTGCCGGGCGTGCCGTCCGATCCGTTCTTCTGGGGAGTCATGGCGTTGACCCTGATCTACTCCGCCTACGTGTCCGAGGTGTACCGAGCGGGGATCGAGTCGATCCATCCGAGCCAGGAGGCGGCGGCGCGGTCGCTGGGCCTGACGCGAGCCCAGTCGATGCGCTACGTGATCCTGCCGCAGGCGGTCCGGCGGGTGATCCCGCCGCTCCTCAATGACTTCATCGGCCTCCAGAAGGACACCGTCCTCGTGTCGTTCATCGGGGTCGTCGAGATCTTCCGGACGGCCCAGATCCGCCAGGCCGCGCACTTCAACTTCACGCCCTACCTTGCGGTGGCGCTCGTGTTCCTCCTGCTCACCCTGCCGCTGACCCGCGTCACCGACTGGCTCCTCGCGCGGGACCGCGCTCGCAGCTCCGCCGGTGCACGGCCGTGACGGCCGTGACCTCGACGCCGGCCCTCCGGATCAGCGGCCTGCGGAAGTCGTTCGGCGAGCTCGTGGTCCTCGACGGCATCGATCTCGAGGTCGCGGAGCACGAGGTCGTCTGCCTGATCGGGGCGTCGGGCTCGGGCAAGTCGACGCTCTTGCGCTGCATCAACCTCCTCGAGCCGATCGACGCCGGGCGGATCGACGTGGGCGGGCAGGAGATCACCGCGCCCGGCGCCAATGTCGACCGCGTCCGGCGGCGGATCGGCATCGTCTTCCAGGCCTTCAACCTGTTCCCACACCTCCGCGTCCTCGACAACGTGACGCTCGCACCGCGCAAGGTCCTCGGTCAGTCGCGCGACGAGGCCGAGGCGGCGGCGACGGAGCTGCTGCGCCGATTCGGCCTCGCCGACAAGCGCCTCGAGTACCCGGACCGGCTGTCCGGTGGCCAGCAGCAGCGTGTCGCCATCGTCCGCGCCCTGGCGATGAAGCCGGAGCTCATGCTCCTCGACGAGATCACGAGCGCCCTCGACCCGGAGCTCATCGCGGAGGTCCTCGACCTGGTTCGCGAGCTGGCGAAGACCGGCATGACGATGGTCATCGCCACCCACGAGATGGGCTTCGCGCGGGACGTCGCCGACCGGATCTGCTTCCTCGACGGCGGGCGGATCCTCGAGCAGGGCCCGCCGGCGAAGCTCCTGTCGGCGCCCGTCGAACCGCGGACCCAGCAGTTCCTCCAGCGGGTGATCGCCGCCGGCCGCCTGTGAGGCGCTCGGTCTAGCCGGGGGACGGGCTCGGCCTGGGCGGGTTGTTCTCGTCGACGACCGTGCCGGGCAGGGCCACGAGGATCCAGCCGAGCTGGAGGTGGTTTGGGTCGTAGGCGGCGGATTGGGGATCCAGGGTCGGGTAGGCGCCGCGGTTCCACCAGGCGAGCGAGCGCGCGGTGGTTCGGAGGGATTTGGCGATGCTCGTGAGGGTTTCGCCGGATCGGACGACGTGACTCGAGAACGTCGGGAGCGGGCTCGGGGTGGGTCGCACGAAGGTCGCTTCGCCAGCTGGTGCCGTGGCGGTCGGCTGGGATGACCAGAGGGGACCGCCGGACGGCGCCGGTGCCCCCGGGCCCAGCAGCCCGGGCACGATCAGGATCCCCGCCACGAGGCCGACAACGACGAGCACGAGGGCGATGGACAGCAACGGCGAGTCGAGCAGCGAGCGTTCTCGAGCAGGCCTGCGACGCGGCGGAATGGTCATCGCCCGACTGTGACGCTCGGAGATGGCGATCGGCGACGGTCGAGGTGGCACTCGCACGAGCCTCAGGCGGGACGCGCCAGCGGGTCAATCGGGGTCGGGGTCTGGAGGGTGAACTCGCCGACCAGCGCCAGGCCCTCCGCGGCGCTCGCGACGCGTCCGCCACCCGAGCGCTTGGCCACGAACAGTGCCCGGTCGGCGGCCAGCAGCACCTCTTCGGCGAGCAATCCGTCGGCGGGGTAGGACGCGGTCCCCGCCGAGGCCTCGAGCGACCGGGCACGACCGCGCCACGTCGAGCCCGGACCCACGACGCCCTTGACCGCGGCCCGCACTCGCTCGGCGATCGGGCCGACCTGGTCCCCGTCGGTTCGCGGCAGGAGGACGGCGAACTCGTCGCCGCCGTAGCGGTAGACGCGATCGCTCTCACGGCTCGCGTCGACGATGGCCCCAGCGACCTGTCGGAGCAGGAGGTCGCCCGCCTGGTGGCCCATGCCGTCGTTGACGGGCTTGAAGCTGTCGAGATCGAGCATCACGAGGCTGAACGCCTCGCCGGCGGTGATCAACGCGTCGAGCTGCTGGCCGAAGGTGCCGTGGTTGAGCAGGCCGGTGAGGACGTCGGTTTGGGCGCGCTGGCGGACCGCGAGGTGGACCTCGGCGTTCTGGAGCGCAATCGAGGCCTGGGCCGCGAACAGCTGGACGAGCTCGAACTCGTCGTCGCTGAAGACCCGGCCCTCACCGATGCGCTCCAACGTCAGCACGCCGATCGCGCCGTCGCGGCCGCGCAGGGGCACGCACACGAGGCTGCCATGGACCGGCCCGCTCGGCGTGTGACCAACCCGTGGATCGTCGAACTCGTCAATCAGGCGGACCGGCTCGTTGTGATCCAGGACCCAAGTCGCGAGCCCCGTCTCGCCGGCCATCCACGGCCGTAGGTAGTACTCCGCGTCGACGCCGCGGGCGATGACCGGCGCCAGGCGGCCCCCCTCCTGGTCGATCAGCTCGATCGCGACGTTGTCCGAGCCGATGAGATCCCCCAGCCGATCGGCGATGGTCCCGAGCAGGACCGGTGGGTCAAGGGTCGTCAGGATGGACTCGGTGATCTGCAGCAGCTCTCGCTGGCCGCGCACCTTCTGCTCCAGGGCCGCGGACTTCTCGCGCAGCCGCTGGGTAGCGTCGGCGTTCGCCATGGCCTGCGCCGCGAAGCTTGCGTAGATCTCGAGGAGGCGCAGGTCGTCCGGGCGGAACTGGCGCAGGCCAAGCTTGGAGAGGACGAGGACGCCCAGGACCTCGTCCTCGAACAACATCGGGGCAAGCAGCATCGATTCGTCGAGGTCGTCCTCCGTCCCCGGAATCGTCGAAGCGCGCGCATCCGTCGCGGCGTCGTCGAGGCGCTGGGCGACCCGATGCTCGGCAACCCAGCCTGTGATCCCGGCGCCGAACTGGACCTTCAGCTGCTCGGGCGTCTCGTCGAGGTACTCGCCGACGCGGCCCTGCATCGCCACCGGGATCAGCTCCTGCCCGTGGAGCCGGTAGACCCGGACGTTGTGATAGTCGATCAGCTGGCGCAGCTCGGTCGCGATCGCGTCGCCGATCTCGGTCACGCTGGTCAGGCGATTCAGTCGCGTACCGAGCTGCTGGATCGACTGGAGCTGGGCCGCCCAGGTCGCGAGCTGGGCGTAGTCGCCGGCGACCTTGATCGCGACGGTCGCCTGCGTCGCCAGCGCGGCCATCGTGTCGAGCTCGTCGCTCGTCCAGTGATGGGCCCGGTCGTGGTAGACGCCCAGGATTCCGAGAGGCTCCGGATTGTCGCCGTCGAACAGGGGCGCGACGCAGGCGGTGTCGAAGCCCTCCTGGATCACGGCGGCGCGAAGCGCGCCGACCCGGGGGTCGTCCCGATAGTGAACCGCGAACAGCGGGCGGCGGGCCGCGGTCGCCGCCGTGCCGAGCGTCATGCCGTCGTAGGCCGTCGTCACGGCGTTGATCCAGGCCTGCGACAGGCCTCGCGAGGCCGCCATCCGGCGCGTCCCGTTCTCCTGGAACAGGAGCGCGGCGACGCGGTCTGCCGCGAACAGGACCGACGCGTGGTCGACGACTCGATTGAGGATCTCGTCGAGGTCGAGGCGGCTGCCGATATCGCTCGTGACCCGCCGGAGCGCATCGGCCCGCTGGAGCTGGTGGGCGACCTCGGCGGCAGACGTCGCCGCCCGGATGATGTTGCCGAGGGCCGTCGCCGCGATCCGGATGAGATCTCGCTCCACATCGGTCAGCGCCTCGCCCGAAGGGCGCACGATCAGGAGCACGCCCCACGGCTCGAGCTCCCCCGGAATGGCACAAGCGACCTCGTGACCCGGCTGGTTCGTCGCGGAGAGGCGGTCCGAAGGATCGGCCTCGATCACCGCCGTCGGATCGGCGAGCACCCGGCCGAGCACCCCGAACGAGGTCGGCAGCTGGACCAGCCCATGGCCCGGCGACCAGGCCACTGCTGTCGGCGTCAGGCGGGCGCCGCCCACCTGCCAGGCGGAGGCGTGCGAGGCGCCGAGCGCGTCACGAATGGCGCCAACCGCGGCGATGAGCGGAGCGCCCGGATTGGCGAGGGCGTCCTGGATGGCCGAGGCGCTGAGGGCCGACAGCTCGCCGACCAGGGCGACCATCGCGTTGTGCTCATCGAGGCCCATGACCGCCCCGCGCCGGCGTTGGGCGGGCCGGACGTCCTCGGCGCCCGCCGCCTGGCCGGCCACGTCGAGCCCGGCCAGGAACCGTTGCAGGTCGCCCAGGCGGTAACGCCGGTCGCCGCGCGGGTTGATTCGGTAGTAGCGCAAACGGCCCGCGTCGCTCCACGCGCGGACCGTGTTCGCGTGGACGCCCAGCACCTCGGCCGCGCGCGTCACGCTGAGCGTCGCGTCGAGCGGTCGTGGATGGTGCAGGTCAAGCTTCGCCAATCAGCGCCCCCGGAAGATTCGTGAAGTTATGGCGCGAGCGTAACTACCTCACATTTCTTGCCAATGGGACGAAAGTACCTTCGTGTCGACGGGATCATCGCGACGGCCGCGAGGTCCCACCCTTTCGGCCGGCCCTGCCGGCCCTGCCGGCTCTGGGACGCGGCACCTGGCCGTCGTCAGAGATGGGCGCCGGTGTGCGGCGGCCGCCGGTGAGCCGAACGTAGGCGAGGCTCGCCATGAGGCTTGCGAGACCCACCCCGACCACGCCGAGGACCGCGAGGAGCGGCTCTCCGACCAGGCCCGGTCCGCCACCCGTCGAGCGCGTGTCGGAGCCGGGCCGAAACGTTGGATCCGGCGAGGCCGCGATGGCCGTCGCGGCCCCGCCACCGAACCGGTCGAGCAGCCACCAGAACGCGGCAACGGCGATGAGCAGGCCACCCGCCGCGAGGCTCGCGATCGCGAGCCGGGCGCGGCCGGTTGCGCCGCCGGTCAGGACCCGCATGGCCTCGTCGCCCTCGAGCGTCGTGATGATGAGCGGCCGCCCGAGGCCAGGGCCGATCGAAATCCCACCGTCGGCCAGGCGGACCGGAACGCCCACCACGGTGGCGTGCTCCACGCTCGACACCTGCTCCACCCGAAGCCGCGCCTGGGCGTCCGGGCTGATCCCGTCGGTGGCTCTGTCGCCCAGGTCGGCCGCCCGCCCGACGCTCTCGCGGCGCACGACGATCAGCCCCTCGGCGATCGCGTTCCCGTCGACCGAGATCTCGTCGAGCCCCTCTCGCACGACGAACGGCACGGCCTCGAGTGAGGAGTCGAGGGACGTCCACGGCCCGCTGCTGGCCGTCCGCCGCCATTCGAGGGTCGTCCGTCGCAGCACGAGCGGCCGGTGATCGGCGTCCTCGAACTCCGCGTCGCTATCGATCCGGCCATCGACGCGGACGTACCGCGGCTCGCCGGCCTCGGCGATGCGCCGTGCCTCGGCGACCGTCACGCGAGGTGCGGCCGCGAGCAGCCGGCCGACACGGTAGCCCGGCCCGAAGCTGCGGAGGATCACGGTCGCGAAGCCGAGGGCGAGCAGGCCCGCAGCCGCGAGAAGGAGGGGAGCCACGCCGGGGATCATAGGTGGCGGGCCGCGAATCAAAGGGCCCGGAGGAACCTACCCGACACGTGGGCCTTGATGCGATCGCAGCCGTTAGTGTCGCTCGGCCCCTCCGGGCTGAGAACTACGCTAGGGCCTCGCCACCGGCGGGTCAATGCCACCTGTCCACGAGATTCGGGGGCCCACCGGCGCTTGTCCACCGCGCGTCCACACTCGAGGCGATGGCGCGCGGGTCAGCGGCCTGAGCGTCGCCCCGCGGCGCGCCTCACCGAAGCCTCAGCCGGCGCCGCGGCCGGTCGCAGGGTCGAGTGCGTTCACGCCACCGCCGTAGGCCGTCAGCACAAGGCGGCCGCCGACCATCGCCGCCTCGGTGACGACGTCCGAATGCGCGATCCGCCACGCGACCGTCCCATCCGCCTCGATCGCGAACGTCTCGAGCTCGGCCTGGAGGATCACGTGGCGCAACCGCGACGAGGCGAAGACCGCCAGCACCGGCGTCGCCGAGCGGTGGGTCCAGCGTGACGCGCCTGTCCTGGCGTCGAGCCCGTAGCCGTGGAAGCCGTACTTCACGACCAGCTGGCCGGCCGTGTCCCAGAGCTGGGCCGCGGGCTCGTCGTTGATCGTCGAAGCAAACCTGACGGACCACGGGCCGGCCGGACCGTCGACGCGGAGTTCCGCCCGGCACAGCTCGTCCGGCATGGCGGATACCTCGAGGCCGAGATCGATGAGGTTGCCCCCCGCCTCGGACAGCGCGAAGACCGCCGCCGCCTGGCCGGAGCCGCCCCAGCGCCAGCGCGCCCGGAGGCCGCCGGGGTAGGCGATCGTGGCGTCGTGCGGCTCGGCGGTCACCGCTCTGCCCGCTCGAGCGTCAGGGCGCGGGCTCGACCGAGGGCTCGACCAGGGGCTCGACCGCGGGCTCCTCGGCGATCGGCGCGACATGGGCGTCGGCAAGCATGCGCAGGACCGCGGGCGCGACCGGGAAGACCGCCGTCGGCAGGCCGGCGGCGGCCCAGACTGTCTCGTAGCGACCCAGGTCGGGATCCATGACAACCCGTGTCCGCCCGGCGTGGCCGAACGGCGGGATTCCGCCGATCGTGAACCCCGTCAGCTCGTTGGCCTCGCGCGCGGAGGCCCGTCGCACGTCCCGGCGCCCGATCACAGCCGCGAGCCGCTCCAGGTCGACCCGGGCGGCGCCGGACACGAGGCAGACGATCGGTTCGAGCTCACCGGCCTCGCTGCCCGCGACGAACACCAGCGATTTCACGATCTGACCGATCTCCGCGCCGACGACGCGGGCCGCATCGGCCGCGGTGTGGGTGGAGTCGGGGAAGGTCATGACCTCGAGGGTCACGCCCTTCCTGGCAGCGATTTCGAGCACCCGCTGGACCGCCGGATGCTCGAGGGCGGTCGGCACGGCGGCGAGGATAGCATCGGGGGAAGGGTAGGATCGGGCTGCATGGACGCCATCGTCTTCGATTGGGACGGCACGCTCATCGACTCGCTGCCCGCGATCTTCGACGCGAACCTGCAGGTGCTCGCGGAGTACGACCTGCCGTTCGACGACGAGCGATACCGGGAGGCGTACGTGCCCGACTGGCGGCTGATGTACCAGCGGCTCGGCGTCCCGGACGAGCTGCTCGATGCCGCCGGCGAGCGCTGGCTGGCGCTGTACGGTGATATGGCGGAGGCCGGTCTCCTGCCGAGGATCCAGGAATCGCTGCACCGCCTCTCGGACGCCGGATTCGTCATGGGCCTCGTCACGGCCGGGCACCGCGATGTCGTCGAGGCTCAGCTCGAGCGCTACGGGCTCGGCGACCTATTGCCCGTCCGGGTCTTCGGCAGCGATCCGATTGCCCACAAGCCGCATCCCGATCCGCTGCTCCTTGCGCTCCGAAAGTTGGACCGGATCGAGCAGATCGCCACAGCGCGCTACGTCGGCGACGTGCCCGACGACATGCGCATGGCCCGGACCGTGGGCACCCTCGGGATCGGCATCGAGTCGACGATCGGCTCGCGCGCCGACCTGATCGGGGCGGGCGCTACCGAGGTTTATTCGAGCGTGGCGGAGTTCGTGGACGCGCTGCTCGATCCCGCCGCGACGCCGGCACGGGAAGCCGGCTGAGTGGCCACCAACGCGCCCTCGCGTCATGCCCTGATCCTGGCCGATGGCACGGCGCCCACGCGGGCGAGGCTCGATGCGGCCTGGCCGGGCTGGGACGCCGGGATCACGATGGTCATCGCCGCCGACGGCGGCGCCCGCCACGCCGCCGCGCTGGGCGTTCGACCGGACCGCTGGGTCGGCGACGGCGATTCGATCGAGCCGGCGGTTCTGCAGGCCCTCGCCGCCGCCGGCGTGCCGATCGAGCGGTCCGCGGCCGAGAAGGATGAATCCGACACCGAGCTCGCGCTCATGGCCGCCATCGACGGCGGAGCCGACACGGTCACGATCCTCGGCGCGCTCGGCGGCCTGCGCATCGACCATGCGCTGGCGAACGTCGGGCTCCTCGCGCACCCCGCGCTCGCCGGCCGGCAGGCCTGGCTCTACGATGAGCAGGCCGCCCGGATCTCACTGCTGGTGGCGCCGGATGCCAAGGGCGGGCCGGCCTCTCGCGACTTGGCGGGCCGCGCCGGCGACCTCGTGTCGCTGCTTCCAACCGGCGAAGCGGCGCAGGGAGTGACGACGCGTGGGCTCCGCTACGCGCTCGCCGGCGAGCCGCTGATCCCTGGCAGGACGCGGGGTGTGTCGAACGTCCGGACCGAGCCGGTTGCCCGAATCTCGCTCGTATCAGGCCGGCTTCTCGTGATCGAGACCCCTGCTACGATCCGGCCATGAGCGCTCCGAACACGACCGCCCAGCCCCAGGCGGGCGACATTGCGCCCGATGTCGTGCTGCCGGACGAGACCGGCGCGGTGCACCGGCTCGCCGACCAGCGGGGGCGCTGGACCGTCCTGTACTTCTATCCCAAGGACGACACGCCGGGCTGCAATACCGAGGCCTGCCAGTTTCGGGACCTTGACGAGGACTACGCCGCGACCGATGGGGATGTCTGGGGCGTGAGCAAGGACAGCGCCGCGAGCCATCGCCGCTTCCGCGAGAAGTTCTCGCTGCCGTTCACCCTGCTTTCGGACCCCGATCGCCAGGTGATCGAGCGTTACGGCGCATGGGGCGAGAAGACCGCGCTCGGCCGGACGTACATGGGGATCATCCGCTCGACGTTCCTCATCGACCCCGACGGCCGGATCGCGCGGACGTGGCCCAAGGTCAAGGCCGACGGTCATCCCGCCGAAGTCCTGCAGGCGCTCTCCGAGGAGCGTGCGTCGCGCGTCTCGTGACCCCGACCCCGCGGAGGTCAACCTCGTGACCAGCGAGCCCATCACCACGGCGGAGGCCCACGCCTGGCGCCCCGAGCGATTCATGGTCATCGCCGCTCACCCCGACGACGCCGACTTCGGGCCTGCTGCGACCGCGGCCCGCTGGATCGACGAGGGCTCGGTCGGCTGGCTGGTCTGCTGCACGAGCGGCGACGCCGGCGCGGAGGATCCCGACACCGACCCGCTTGAGCTTGCGGCGCTCCGCGAGCGGGAGCAGCGCGCGGCGGCCGACGTCGTGGGCTACGCCGGCGTGACCTTCCTGCACATGCCCGACGGCGCGCTGGTCAACGACCTGATCCTGCGGGAGCACCTCGTGCGCGAGATTCGGACCTTCCGCCCTGATGCCGTCCTCGCGACTGATCCCGAGAACCTTTTCCCGCGCGACGCGGGCGTCAACCACACGGACCATCGTGCATCGGGCTACGCCGCAGTCGATGCCGTCTACCCCGCCGCCCGCAACCCGATGGCCTTTCCGTGGCTAGCGCGTGACGGGCTCGCCTCCCACCGGGTCCGGCGGCTCTACCTGTTCTGGACGAACAAGCCGACGGCCTATGTCGACATCTCCTCGACGGTCGGGCGCAAGCTCGATGCCCTGCGGGCCCACGCGAGCCAGCTCAAGGACTTCGACCGCGTCGAGAAGTGGATCCGGGAGTGGTCGGCCGAGGTCGGCAAGGACATCGGCGTCGCGGCCGGTGAAGGCTTTCATCTCGTGATCATCGACGAGGACGACGAGCTGCCCGAGGAGAGCGAGGCTGCCGAGGCCGGATCGATCGGCGAGCCGCCGGTGAAGGAGCCCGAGCCGGCCTGAGCCTCGGGCTGCCTGATCAGGCCCGGATGAGGGCGTCGACCGTGGCGGGGTCGTCGAACAACGCGGGCCGCACGCCGTCCCACGCGATCCACAGGTTGGCGAGGTCGGCCGCCCGTTCGCCGAGAATCGCCTGCATGTCCTCGGCCCGGTAGTCCGGACCAGCGGCGGCCAGGAGCTCCTCGGGCGCGGGCCGGGCTCCGTCAAAGAGGACCGCGATCTCGGCCTGGTTCGGCCAGGCGCGCACGCGCCGCGGCTCGACGCCGATGTCGGCGAGCGCCTGGGTCAGGTCGCGATACGCAGGGACGCGGCTGTCGACCCAGCCGGCCTTCCCGTCGTAGCGGTAGCCCATGGATGCCAGGGCGGCCGTCAGTCGGCGGCACTGCTCGATCGTGAAGGAATCCCAGAAGGCCGTGCCCATCGGGAAGTCGATGACCGATTCACGCGTGGCCATGTCGGCCATCGCCTCGACGAGCCCACCAAGGAGCAGCTCCCAGTCGCGGCGCTGCCGGCTGTCCGCGCCGGCGACGGCATCGACGACCTCGACCATGGCCCGGTGCTCGCCGCGGAGCATCCGCTCCAAAGCCGATTCGTGCTTCGGACCGCGGTGCGGGACGGCGACCCTCGGCTCAGCCTCGGGCTCGACCGCGATTCCCACCGCGACGGCAACCGCGGGGCTGGCAGATGGAACGATTGTTCGATCCGGCGGGCGAATCTGGGCCTCCGTCGACGCCGGGGCAGACTGGGCCGTCGGGAACCACTTCGGCCCGTCCGACGAGGGCGCGTCGTTGTCTCGATCAAACCAGCGGCGGTCGCCGGGACCGCCCCGTGCGGGCTCGGACGCGCTGGTGACGAAGGCGTCCTGGGAGAGCGTTCCTGATCGGCGGGGAACGGCGTCGCGGGCCACGGTGAGCCGAACCTCACGCTGTCGCGGGCGGTTGCCGAGGACCACGATGAGCGCCGCGCCGGTGGCGGCACCGAGAAGGAGACCGAGGGCCAGGAAGGCCAGCTCGCTTCCGGTCACGCGGGGTCAGGTCCTCGCTTCTGGACGTCCCTTTGGGGTGGCGTCCTGGCCGAGAGCGTAGCTGCGAGCATCGGGGGCGTCAACCCGTCCGGCGCCACCCGTCCGGCGCCGTCCGAGTCGTGGCCGACGACCCGGTGTCTGCCGATCTCCGCGCACGCGGGCCGCGGCCCAAGGCTCGCGGGCTGCATGCCTCCGCGATCGGGTGGTAGATTGAGGCTGCCGGCCGCACCCGGGTCGCCGGCTCCCGTCGATCGTCCGTCAGTCCCCGACGCAGAGAGGTTCAGCCGCGCCGTGACCCTCGATGTCCGTCCGGAGTTCCTCGTCCAGCCGGTCGACGCTTCCTGGCTCCAGTGCAACATCGAGTGCCAGGAGGCCTGCCCGGTCGGGACGAACTGCCGCGGCTACCTGAACCTCGCCGCCGAGGGCCGCTTCGAGGAGGGCTACATTCTCTCCCGCGAGCCCAACCCGGTCGCGGCGATGTGCTCCTACGTCTGCTCGGCCCCATGCGAGCGCGCGTGCCGCCGCGGCGACATCGATCGGCCGCTGGCGATCCGGGCCATGAAGCGCTTCCTGGTCGAGTGGCACGAGGCCTCGGGCATCCCGGACGTCATGCCCCACATCGAGGCGCGCGCCGAGAAGGTCGCGGTCGTCGGTGCCGGGCCCGCCGGGATCTCCGTGGCGCGCGAGCTCGCGATGAAGGGCTTCGGGGTCGACGTCTACGACAGCCTGCCGTTCGGCGGCGGCACCATGCTCATCGGCGTGCCGGCCTTCCGCCTGCCGCGCGAAGCGATCGAGATGGACATTCGCCTCGTCGAGCGGCTGGGCGTGCGGTTCCACTACAGCGCCAACGTCGGGGTCGACATCGCGTTCGACGACCTCCAGCGCGACTTCGACGCGGTCGCGATCACCGCCGGCGCGATGAACGCCGTTGCGCTCGACGTGCCCGGCGCCGATCTCGAGGGCGTCCAGTACGGCGTCGACTTCATGAAGCGGGCGAACCTCGGCCAGCCGATCGAGGTCGGCAAGGACGTCGTGGTCATCGGTGGTGGCTACACAGCGATGGACTGCTCCCGGACCTCGCTCCGCCACGGCGCCGAGAACGTTGCCATCGTCTACCGCCGGACGCGCTCCGAGCTGGTCGTCGATGAGGAGGAGCTGGGCGAGACGGAGCGCGAGGGCGTGCGCATGGAGTTCCTCGCGAGCCCGATCGAGGTGCTCGGCGAGGACGGCCACGTTACGGGCGTGAAGTTCATCCGTAACAAGCTCGGCGAGCCCGACGCCTCAGGCCGTCGCTCGCCGGTGCCGATCCCCGGCTCGGAGTTCGTCATCAAGGCCGACACGGTCATCCCGGCCGTGTCGCAGGCCGCCGACCTGACCTTCCTCCCCGTCGAGGCCGATTTCGAGGTCAACCGCGGTCGGGTCAAGGTCGATCCCGCGACGTACGCCACCAACGTCCGTGGCGTCTTCGCCTGCGGCGACTTCGTGACCGGACCGACGACGCTGATCGAGGCCGCGGGCCACGGCAAGAAGTGCGCCTACGCGATCGATCGCTACCTGGCCGCCAGGACCGACGTGACCGTGGCCGCGAACGTCAAGGTCACCAGCCAGTGGGCGTTCGAGATGCCCGAGTTCTACGACGTCCTGCCGCGCCAGCACATCCCGATGACGCCGCTGGCGGAGCGCATGCCGTCGACCGACCCCGACGTCAACTTCACCACCCAGGTCGAGCGCGGCTACGACGCCACAGCCGCCGTCGCCGAATCGACCCGCTGCCTCATGTGCAACTACAACATCTGGTTCGACCCGTTCCGGTGCGTGCTGTGCGGCGCCTGCGCCGACGTCTGCCCGGAGGGCGTCATCCACATGGTCGACATCAACCAGCTCAAGTCCGAGGGCCTTCTCACCGAGCTCGACGAGGCCTACGGCTGGCAGGACGGCGCCGCGATGATCCTCGACGAGGAGCGCTGCATCCGCTGCGCCCTCTGCGTCAAGCGTTGCCCGTTCGACGCCATTACGATGGAGCGGTTCGAGCTGCAGGAGATCTCGACCGACGGTCGGCTCTACAAGGAGTCGTACCGCGACGCTCAGCTCGCCGGCACGCCCGGCGTCGCAGGAGGAATGGTCCGTTGAGCTTCCTCGAGCGGGTGGACCAGGCCATCCGCCGGAGCCCGGTCTGGCGTTCGCTGTTCCGCAACCCTTATCCGACCGACGAGCGCTCGCGGGCGTACGCGGTCATGAACAACGTCTTCCTGCACCTGCACCCGGTGCGGGTCCGGCAGCACGCGGTGAAGTTCGCCTACACGTTCTGCCTCGGGGGGCTGTCGTTCTTCCTGTTCCTTGTGCTCACCGTGACCGGCGTGTACCTGATGTTCTTCTACGTCCCGTCGTCGACGTCGGCCTACACGGACATCCTGAACATCCAGTCGCGGGTCGCGTTCGGGCTGCTCACCCGGAACATCCATCGCTGGGGCGCCCACCTGATGGTGTTCTTCGTCTTCCTGCACATGATGCGGGTCTTCTACCACGGGGCCTACAAGCCGCCGCGCGAGTTCAACTGGGTCGTCGGCGTGTTCCTGCTGTTCCTGACGATCGCGCTGAGCTTCACCGGCTACCTGCTGCCGTGGGACCAGATCAGCTACTGGGCCATTACGATCGGCCTGAACATGGCGAGCTACACGCCCGTGATCAACACCCCGATCCAGGCGCTGATCTTTGGTGGCCTGGAGGTCGGGCAGAACACCCTGCTGCGGTTCTACGTGCTCCACATCATGGTCCTGCCGCTCGTTGCGGCGATCTTCCTCGCCGTCCACTTCTGGCGGATCCGAAAGGACGGAGGCATCAGCGGGCCACTATGAGCAACAAACGATGACCGATCAGAAGACGGGCAAGGAATCCCGCCAGGTCCTGCCGGTCGACCCAACGAGACGAACTGAGATTGACAAGCAGCGCGTGCCGATGTCGGCGCGGCCGTACCGGCTTCTCGCGATGGTCAAGCAGGACGCCGTCGTGCGGGTCCAGAAGGAGCCGGACGACACGGTCATGACCTGGCCGCATTTGCTGTCGATCGAGTTCCTCGCGGCGACCGTGATGAGCATCTTCCTGCTGCTCATGGGCCTGTTCATCAATGCCCCGCTGGAGGACCTGGCGAACGGCAACGTCACGCCGCCGGTGGCCAAGGCGCCGTGGTACCTGCTCGGGCTGCAGGAGATGCTGGCGTACTTCCACCCCGTGGTGTCCGGCGTCCTCGTGCCGTTCCTGTACATCCTGCTCGGCGCGATGCTGATCCCGTACGTCGACCGGGCGAATCCCGAGGCGAAGCGCCCGTCGGAGCGCAAGACCGCGGTCGTGCTGTTCAGCCTGCTCTGCATCCTCGGGCTGACCGTGACGTTCGTCGGCGTCTTCTTCCGCGGCCCCGGCTACTCGCTCGTCACCCCGTACCTGCCGTTCTTCGACAACTTCACCAACGGCCTCCACTTCGCACTATGAGTATTCGATGAGCAACTACCATCTCGAGCCCGCCGACAAGCCGCAGGCGCTCACGCCGCAGGCGCTGCGCTCGCTGCGCCAGGACCCTGTTCAGGGCATCTCGCGCCGGACGTTGCTTCGCCGGTCGATCGGCGGCGCGACGCTGCTCTGGCTGACGGAGGTTGCCGCCGGCTCGATCGGATTCCTGTGGCCGAACGCCAAGGGCGGCTTCGGCAGCGTCATCGCGATTGGGACGATCGACGACATCAAGGCGGCGAACTCCCAGATCCCGTTCTCGCAGGGCTACCCAGCCTACTTCCAGGCGGCGCGCTCCTACGTCATGCTCGTCGACACGACGCGCCAGGAGTTCGTGCCGGGCGAGGACAAGACCGGCGATGGCACGGCCCTCAACGTCCGGGCGCTGTACCAGCGCTGCCCGCATCTCGGCTGCAAGCCCAACCCGTGCCTAAAGAACTTCTGGTTCGAGTGCCCCTGCCACGGCTCGCGCTACGACCGACTCGGCATCAAGGCAATGGGCGCCCAGTACGGACCATCGCCGCGGAGCATGGACCGCTTCTCGATTACGGTCGACGCTGACGGCAAGCTCATCGTCGACACCTCGAAGATCACCCTGGGCCCGCTGCCCGTCGCCGTCGGTCAACCCGGAATCATCCCGCCGAAGAGTCCCGTCGGCTGCATATGACCGATCCCACCGGGGACCGGCCCGAAGGCCCGTCCGAGCGGCGGCTGCCCGCTCGCCGCCCGCCCAGCGAACCCGCCCCGAGCCGATCGTCAGATCGCTTCACGGCGCCGATCTCGACGCGGACGATCCGCGGCCTCACGCCCGAGCGGGCAGCCAA
>JBBQFS010000040.1:0-18070 GCA_038322255.1 Candidatus Limnocylindrales bacterium
GGTCATCGGCCCTACTCGTATCGCGTTCCCGACGCGCTCGACGACCTCGCCGTCGGCGAGGCGGTGCTCGTCGAGTTCGGGCGACGGCAAGCGCTCGGGATCGTGCTGGGTCCCGCCGAGGCGGTGGTCGGGGTCGAGACCAAGCCGATCCTTGATCGCGTCCGGACCGACGGGCCGCTTCTGCCGCCCCTGGGCATGCGCCTCGCCGAGTGGATCGCGGCCCGCTACCTCGCACCGCCCGCGCTGACGCTGCGAGCGATGCTCCCGCCGGGCCTGCTGGAACGGCTGGAGCTGGTCGCCGAGCGGCGTCCGGCAACTGGGAACGATGGTGCGGGCGGTCGCGACCAGGCCACGGCGAACGAACCCGCCGGCGCGAATGGCGAACTCACGGCGGCAGACGATGCGATCCTCGAGGGGCTCGCCGCTGCGCCCAAGCCTGTCCGAACCCTCGAGGCGGCCGAGGGTCGGCCCGCGCTCCTGCGTCGGTTGCGCGCCCTCGAGGCCCGCGGCCTGATCGAACTCGACTGGACACTTCGGGCGTCCGGTGCCGGTCCGCGCTGGATCCGCTTCGTACGTCGCGCCGTGCCCGCCATTCCTGCGGGGTCGCCCGCGCCGTCAGCCCGACTCGGCCCTCGGCAGCGTGCCCTCCTCGCGGACCTGGACGCGGCGCCAGCCGAAGGCCTGCCGGCGCCGGAGCTCGCGGGCCGCCACGGTTCGTCGGCCGTCGCGACCCTCGCGCGTCGCGGGCTCGTTGAGATCGACGTCCGTGAGGCCCCACGCCAGCCGCTTGCCACCCGCCTGGTCGGCAGGCGCGGCAGCCGGCCCAAAGGGAGCGAGCTGAGCCCGGAGCAGGCCGACGCCGTCGCCGCGGTCGAACGCGCCGTGGCCGCGGATCGATCCGAGACCATTCTCCTCGACGGCGTCACCGGCAGCGGCAAGACGGCGATCTACGCCGAGCTGCTCGCGTTGACCCTGACCCGCGGCCGGCCCGGGCTGGTCCTCGTGCCCGAGATCGCGCTCGCGCTGCCGCTGGTGGATCGGCTGCGGGCGGATCTCGATGCCAGGGTCGCCGTCGTCCACTCGGGCCTGGGCGAGGGCGAGCGGGCCGATGAGTGGCGGCGCATCCGTCGCGGCGACGTCGACGTCGTCGTCGGGACGCGCCTGGCCGTGCTCGCGCCGCTCGCCGACGTGGGCCTCATCGTGGTCGACGAGGAGCACGACGCCGCGTACAAGAGCGACCGAACGCCGCGGCTCCAGGCGCGCGACGTGGCGGTCGCGCTCGGCGACCTGGCCGCCGCACCGGTCGTGCTCGGCTCGGCGACGCCATCGGTCGAGACCGAGGGCCGCGCGCGCGATGGCTCCATCCAGCGACAGCGGCTGCCAGCTCGTTTGAGCGGCGCCCACGCCCATGTGGAGGTCGTCGACCTTCGGGCGGAGCTCGCAGCGGGCAACCTTGGGATGCTCTCGAGGTCGCTGGCGTCTGCCCTCGCTGAGCTGGCCGAGGGAGACCAGGCCATCCTCGTCATCAACCGCCGCGGGACGGCGTCGGTCGTGCTGTGTCGCGATTGCGGCTACGTGGCCACGTGCCCCGACTGCACCCGGCCGCTCGTCTACCACCAGGCCGGCCAGACCCTGCGATGCCACCACTGTGGCCGGGCCTGGCCGATGCCGACGCGCTGCCCGCAGTGCGGCTCAGCCCGGATCAAGTACCTCGGCGGCGGCACCGAACGGCTCGAGCGCGAGGTCCGCGATCGTTTCCCCGCGCTTCGAGTGGGACGCCTCGACCGCGACGTCGTCGAGCGGCGCGGCGCCGCCGAAAAGGTCATCGACGCTTTCACCGACGGCCGACTCGACGTCCTCGTCGGCACGAGCCTGGTCACGAAAGGTCTCGACATCCCCGCGGTCACCCTCGTCGGCGTGGTGTCCGCCGACGTCGCGTTGAACCTGCCCGACGAGCGCGCGGCCGAGCGGACGTACCAGCTGCTCGCCCAGGCTGTCGGGCGCGCCGGGCGAGGGGAGCGGCCGGGCCGGGCGATCATCCAGACGTACCAGCCCGAGCACCCAGCGATCGTGGCCGTGGCCCAAGGTCGCGCCGACGCGTTCTATGACGCCGAGCTCGACCTCCGCCGACGCTTCGGCTCGCCGCCGTTCGGACGGCTGGTGAAGCTGACGGTCGCCCTGCCGGATCGGGCCGAGGCAGAGGCGACCGGCAAGGCGATGGTCGAAACCCTCCGAGCCCGGGCCGAGGCGGCGGGCGCGCGCGTTCAGGTCAGCGGACCGGCACCAGCATTCATCGCGAAGCGCGGCGATCGATGGCGGTTCAACGTCGTCCTTCGGGGGGACGACCCGGTGCAGCTCCTGGCGGAGACGCCGGGCGTCCCCTGGTCGATCGATGTCGATCCTGAAACGCTCCTCTGACGATTCGCGGGGACGTGGTCCTGTCGAATACCGGGATCGGACGTAGGATCAACTCGACGCCCGCGCACAAGCATTGACCGGCGGCTCGTCACCCCCAGGAGGAGCTCCCACCATGACCGACGACTACACGACCAGCACGAAGACCGAGTCCGGGACCGGCTCGCACACGGACGACAAGTTCGCGTGGACCGAGCCCGAGCCCGCCGCCGGCGGCGCGGCAGGCCAGGCGCGCGAGTGGCTGTCGCAGCTCCAGTCGATGATCGAGAACCTCGCCACCCAGGCCGCTCCAGTCGTCCGCGAGGTCGGCGCGAAGGCGGCCGAGCTCGCCGCGATCGCCGGCGACAAGGCCGGACCGGTCGCCGCGAAGGCCGCCGAGCTCACGGGCCAGGCGGGCCAGAAGCTCGCCGAGAAGTCGCGCGACTTCGCCACGGATCTCCGGCGCGACGCCGCGGCCGCCAAGGCCGGCAAGGCCGAAAGCGCCATGGGCGACACGAGCTCGATGGGCGAGTCCACGACCGCCGACGAGCCGACCACGACCGGCGTCGCCTGACCTTGTCCTGAGCCGAGCCTGAGGCCTCGGCTGACCAGCGCCATCGGGCGGACGTTCGACTCGACCGTATACTCCGCCGCGTGAGCGTCCGCCCAATCGTCCTCCTCGGTGATCCGCGCCTTCGGCTGCGCAGTGAGCCGGTCGACAGCTTCGGCCGGTTCCTGCACAACCTGCTCGACGACCTGACCCACACCATGCGTGACGCCCCGGGCGTGGGTCTCGCAGCGCCGCAGATCGGCGAGGGTCTCGCCGTGTGCGTCGTCGAGGTCGAGAACCGGCTCCACGAGCTGGTCAATCCGAAGATCGTGAAGTCGACGGGCGACGATCGTGACCTCGAGGGCTGTCTCTCGATCCCGGGCTACGCCGCGTACGTGACCCGTCGCGAGCGCGTCTGGGTGGTGGCCCAGGACCGCCGCGGGCGGCGGATCAAGGTTGCTGGCTCCGGTCTTCTCGGCAGGGCGTTCCAGCACGAGCTCGACCACCTCGAGGGCAAGCTCTATATCGACTATCTCGACTCGATGGACGAGCTGATTGCCGTCCGCCCCCGGGCCGACGACGACGAAGACGACGACGAGGCCGGCGACGAGGAGCGTGAGGGTGAGACCGCGCGCGTTCGAACGCCCGCCCTGGCATGACCGCCGGCTCGGCCTCCGGGCGGGCGGCCGGACATGCGGCCAACCTGGCCCGAACGGTGTTCTTCGGCTCCGGTGCGTTCGCGGTACCGATCCTGGAGGCGCTCATCGCTGAGCCGCGCGTGCAGGTGGTTGCCGTCGTGACGGCGCCCGATCGGCCGGCCGGTCGCTCGAAAGCGTTGACGGCGACCCCGGTCGCGCAGCGGGCCCGGGTGCTGGACCTGCCGCTCTTGCAGCCCTCACGCGTGCGCGCGCCCGAGGCCGTCGCGGAGATCGCCGCCCTGGCGCCTGATCTCGGCGTTCTCGCGGACTACGGCCAGATCATCCCGCGGGCTCTGCTGGAGCTGCCGGGCTTCGGGCTCCTCAATGTGCACCCTTCGCTGCTTCCGCGGCACCGCGGCGCGACGCCCATTCCGGCGACGATCGCGGAGGGCGATTCGGAGGCAGGGGTCTCGATCATCCGGATGGACGAGGGGATCGACACCGGCCCGATCGTCGCTTCTCGCGCGTGGGACCTGCGCGGCACCGAGCGGGCGCCGGAGCTCGAAGCCGAGGCGGCGCGCCGGGGCGCCGCGCTGCTCCGCGAGGTCGTGGGTCGATGGCTAAACGGTGAGTTGCCTCCTCGGCCGCAGGGGAACGAGGGTGCGAGCCTGACCCGGCCGTTCCGTCGCGAGGATGCCCGGCTCAACCCGTCGGGGTCCGCGCGGAAGCTGGAGCGCCGCGTCCGCGCCCAAGAACCGTGGCCCGGCTCGTTCCTGGACACCGAGGTTGGTCGCGTGACGGTGCGCGCCGGGTCGATTGCCGATCCGGAGCCTGGCGATGCGCCCGGTTTGCTGGTGGAGCACGAGGGCCGCCTCGCGCTCGCGACGGCCGATGGCCGCCTGGTCATCGACGAGGCGCAGCGAGAAGGCCGACGCCCCACCCGGGGCGAGGAGTTCCTGCGCGGGCAGCGAGCCCTGGTTGGCACGCGGGTCTCGGGCGTGCCTGTAGCGACACCCCAAGTGACCACACGATGACCATGAGCCAGCTCGGGGCGCCGCGCCCGCGGCCCGATACGCCGGCCAAGGTCCGGGGCGCGACGCGCTACGCCGCAGACCGCTCGATGCGGGGCCTCCTCCACGCTCGCCTCGTGCTGGCGCCACGGGCTCACGCGCGCATCGTCTCGATCGAGCGCGACGAGGCGATGGCGATCCCCGGCGTGGTCGCGGTGCTCACCGCGGCGGACCTGCCGCTCGTAGGCGAGGGCAGCGATCGACTCAGCCGGCCGCTCGCGAGATCCGAGGTCGTGTTCGCCGGCGAGCCAGTCGCGCTCGTCGTGGGGCGCACGCCAGGCGCCGCCGCGGACGGCGCCGAGCTGGTCAACGTTCGGCTCGAGCCGCTGCCGGTGGTCGTGGATCCGGAGGCCGCGATGGACGCGGCGGCGCCGCTCGCCCGTGTCGAGCTCGCATCTGAGGGCGATCGGACGGGTTCGATGGACGCCCAGACTCATGCCGGAGTTGGCGGCGGAGGCGACGAGTCGATCGATGCCGAAGTGCTGTCGGAGAACGTCACCGGTCGCTCTCGCTACCGCGAGGGCGACGTCGGCGAGGGGCTCGCGCGCGCGACGGTCATCCGCGAGGGCAGCTTCTCGACCTCCTGGATCCACCAGGGCTACCTCGAGCCGCAGACCTGCACGGCCTGGCTCGACGCTGACGGCACGCTCGTCGTCGAGACCTCAACCCAGGCGCTGTTCGGGGCCCGCAGCGAGGTCGCGAAGGCGCTGGGGCTCCAGCAGCGCCAGGTCCGGGCCGTCGCCATGCCGCTCGGTGGCGCATTCGGCGGGAAGTGGCCGCTCTTCGACTCGCTCGCGGCCGCGGCGGCGCTGAAGCTCCGCCGGCCGGTCCGCCTCGCGGCGACGCGCTCCGAGGACTTCGCCGCCTCGAACCCCGGCCAGCCGTTCGCGACGACCCTTCGCATCGGCGCGGATGCTGACGGGCGGTTCACGGGTCTCGAGGCCCGGATCGTCGCCGACGCCGGCGCGTTCGAGGAAGGCAGCGCTGAGTCGCTTGCAGGCGTCCTCGTCGCAGGCCCATATGCGTGGCCGGCGTTCGACATCAAGGCCTACGGCGTCCGCACCAACCGGTGGGGCGTCGGTGCGTATCGAGCGCCAAGCGGGCCGCCGATGGCCTTCGCGCTCGAATCGCTCGTCGATGAGGTCGCCCGGGCGCTCGACATCGATCCGATCGAGATCCGCCGGCGAAACATGGCCCCGGAAGGCTCGCCCACGATCGACGGCGAGGCGTGGGCCGTCCACGGCACCGCCCAGGTTCTCGATGCCCTGGAGGCCAGCTCGGTCTGGCGCGACAGGTCCTCCAATGTGTCGGACGAGGGGACCGGGATCGCGCTCGGCTACTGGCCGGGCGCGACGAACCCGGCCGCCGCGGCCTGCCGCGTTTCGCCCGACGGCAGCGTGCAGGTGCTCACCGGCGTTTCCGACATGTCGGGCGTCGCGGCGGGCTTCCAGGCGATCGTCGCCGAGGTACTCGGCGTCGCCCCCGATCTCGTGCAGGTCCTGACGCTCGACTCCGATTCGGCCCCGATGTCACCGGGCAGCGGCGGCAGCACGGTCACGTATTCCTCCGGGAGGGCGATCCGCAAGGCGGCCGAGGCTGTCGGTCGACGGCTGCTGGAGGCCGGGTCGCTCCAACTGGAGATCGCAGTCGAGGATCTCGAGCTCATCGAAGGGGCGGTCCGGCCGCGCGGCACGCCGGAGCGGGCAATCCCGCTCGCGAAGCTCGTCCGCGCCAACGATCGGGCCGGGCGGGCGCCGATCGAAGGCCAGGGCCTGGCCGAGGACCCCAGCCTCGCGCCGTCCGTGTCGGGACACGCGATCCGCGTCCGGGTCGACCGCGAGACCGGCACCGTGACCGTGCTCGCCGATCACGTCGCGCAGGACGTCGGGCGCGTGCTGAACGCCGCGCTCGTCGCCGGACAGCAGCATGGCGCAGCAGCCCAGGGGATCGGCTGGGCGACGCTCGAGCAGCTCGTCCACGATTCGAACGGCCAGCTGCTCAGCGGAACGTTCCTCGACTACGCCCTGCCGCGGGCCGAGGACGTCGGCCGGCTCGACACGACGAGCGTCGAGGTGCCGGCGCCCGATGGGCCGCTCGGCGCCAAGGGAATCGGCGAGGCGCCCGTCATCGCGGCCGCGGCCGCCGTTGCGAACGCCGTTGCCGCGGCGACAGGACTCCGACTGCGCCAGCTGCCGATGACCCGGCCGCGCGTCTGGCGAGCGCTGAACGAGGCGTCCGCCAGTGACGAGTCGCCCGCGTAGTGCCTCCGACCGTGCCTGCGACAATCGCCCCGACGATGCAATCCAGGAGTGCGCTCCCGACGATCCAGCGCCCGGCCGGCGAGGCGCGCGACCCACACGATCCGCGTCCCGGGCTATCGGGCCTCGATCGGGCGGCGCTCGAAGCGTGGCTGACGGCCCGAAGCGAACCCGCCTTCCGGGCGAAACAGATTCACGACGCTCTGTGGAGCGGTACCGCCGCCGGCCCGGAAGCGGTCACGACGCTCCCGCGAGCGCTCGCCGCGGCGCTCGACGAGTCCTTCCGCTGGTCGACCGTCGCCGACGACACGATCGTCCTCGCCGACGGTGGGCAGACTGAGAAGGCTCTCCATCGACTGTCGGACGGGGCGACGGTCGAATCGGTCCTCATGCACTACCCGGCCCGAGCCGGGCGGCGAGCAAGGCACACGCTCTGTATCTCGAGCCAGGCCGGCTGCGCCGTCGGCTGCCCGTTCTGCGCAACAGGCGAGCTCGGCTTCGAGCGTGACCTGGAAACCGCCGAGATCCTCGACCAGGTTCGAAACGCGGTCGCTCGACTGGCGCGGCATGAGCCGGCGGCGGGGGATCGCGAGGCCCCCCGACTCACGAACGTCGTCTTCATGGGCATGGGCGAGCCGCTGCTCAACCTCGATCGCGTGCTCGAGGCAGTCGCCGCCCTGAACGACCCATCGCGGCTTGGTCTGGGCGCGCGCCACATCACCGTGTCGACCTCGGGGGTCGTCCCCGGGATCCGCCGGTTGACCTCGCTGGGGCCGCAGTTCACCCTCGCGATCAGCATCCACGCCGCCCGCGATCCGCTGCGTGACGTCCTCGTGCCGCTCAACCGGCGGTGGCCTGTCGCGGAGGTCGTCGCCGCCGCACGGGAGCACGCAAAGGCGACGGGCCGCCGGATCAGCTACGAGTACACGATGATCGGTGGGGTCAACGACACCGACGCCGATGCCGACGCCCTCGCGACGCTGCTGCGCGGCGACCTCGCGCACGTCAACTTGATTCCGATGAATCCCGTGGCCCACACGCCCTGGACCGCCAGCCCGATACCGCTGATCGAGCGGTTCGCGAGTCGCCTCGAGGCCGTGGGCATCCCGGTCACGATCCGCCGCAACCGCGGTCAGGAGATCGGCGCGGCCTGCGGCCAGCTCGCCGCGGAGCGTGCCGGGGCGCCGACAGCGCCCGCGGTCGCGCGACGCCGGCAGCGGCTCGAGGCCGAGAGCGCGCGAGCCCTGCTCGGCGAGCGTAGCGACGAGCCCGTCCCGGCGGGCGTGGACTCGTGAAGCGCGACACGTCGCGACGCGACGCCGTCGCGACCGCCCGGGCCAGGGTCGCCTCGAGCATCCTCGATGCCGACCTCGGCAATCTCGCCAACGCGGTCAAGCGGGTCGAACGGGAGGGCGCCGACCGGATCCATCTTGACGTGATGGACGGCCACTTCGTCCCGAATCTCACCTTCGGCGCGAAGACGATCGCGGCCCTCCGGCGCCGCACGCGCCTGCCGTTCGATGCCCACCTGATGATCACGAACCCCGGCAAGTACATCGACCAGTATCTCGACGCCGGCTGCGATTCGGTGACGATCCACGTCGAGATCGAGGAGCCGATCGAGCCAACGCTGCGTGCGATCCGGGCCGCGGGCCGGGCGGCCGGCCTCTGCGTCAAGCCGAAGACCCCGTTGAGCGCGCTCGAGCCCTACCGCGGGCTGTTCGACATCGTGATGGTCATGACTGTCGAACCCGGGTTCGGTGGCCAGGCCTTCATGCCCGACGTGGCGAAGGCGAAGCTGCTGCCGGCGCGCGAGTATCTGGCGCACAAGCTCCACGGCGGCGAGGTCCACGTCGACGGCGGGGTGAACCGCGAGACGGCCGAGCTGGTCGGCTCGCTCGGCGTCGACATCCTCGTCGTCGGGTCCGCCCTGTGGGGGAAGGGCCACGACATGGGCCGCGAGATCCGGCTGATCCGGGCGCTCGCCGACGAGGGTTACCAGTACGGGCTCAACGGCGGGACGCCACCGATCCCGCGGGATCGGATGGTGACCTTCGCGTCGCTCCCGCGGTCCCAGGCCCGGACGTTGCGCGAGGAGGTCGAGGCGGCCGGCATCCCCGTCCTCCTCTTCCGCTCCCAGGAGGATCCGGCCGAGATGGGCGATGAGATCCGGCGCTGGGACGTGCTCCTGCCCGCCTCGGCAGAAGCCGCGGCAAAGGAGCGGTTCACGCGTCGCCGAGCGGCACTCCAGCGGGCTGGGGGTCGCTCGAAAGGCCGGGCCGCGGGGGCCGCCGCCGCGGACGCCGGCCGCGCCTCGAACACCTCGAGCCAGCCCGCCTGAGGTGCGCGCGCTGCTGCAGCGCGTCAGCCGCGCCTCGGTTCAGGTGGACGACGACAGCATCGCGTCGATCGGACCGGGGCTGCTCGTGCTGGTTGGGGTCGGTCATGGCGACGACGAGGCCGGGGCCGTCACCCTCGCCCGCCGGATCACCGAGCTCCGGATCTTCGCGGACGACCAGGGCCGAACGAACCGCTCGATCCTCGACGCCGGCGGCGCCGCCCTCGTCGTGAGCCAGTTCACGCTCTACGCCGACACGTCGCGCGGCCGACGGCCGGGGTTCACCGGCGCGGCGGAGCCGGTGCTGGCAGAGCGGCTTTATCTGCGTCTTGCGCACGGCCTGCGCGAGGCTGGAGTGACCGACGTCCAGACCGGCTCGTTCGGGGCCGAGATGGCGGTCGAGCTCGTCAACGACGGGCCATTCACGATCTGGCTCGATGCCGGGGGCCGGGGAAGCTGAGCTTCGCGCAGCCGAAATGGCTCGGGTCAACGGCGGGCATGGTCTTGGCAGACGCGATGGCGATCGGAGTCGGACGATTCCTCGGCACGCGCCTGCCGGAGCGATCGATCCGCTACGGCGCCGCGGCGGCCTTCGCGGTCTTTGGAGCGATCCTGATGATCGGGGCGCTAAAGCCCTAGCCGACGCTGATCGGCGCCGGCGTTCCGGTGCCCAGAAGCTCGCGGGCCTTTGCCGGCTGGTCGGTCGCGAAGGCCACGCCGACGTTGCCGCCCGTCATGGGAATCGGGAGCACCGCCGTGACGTTGATCCCGGCATCGGCGAGCTTCTTCGCCGCGGCAGCGAATGTTCCTGGCTTATGCTCGAGCGCGATGGTCGCGACCTCGACTTCACGGACGGTGTAACCCGCTTCACTGAGCGCTTTCTGGGTCGAGTCCTCGTCATTCGTGAGAAGTGCGAGGGTCCCGGTGCCGCCGCTCTGGACGCCGGCGATGGATTCGATGTTGATGCCCTTGGTCGCAAGCGCCTCGGCCAACCCCGCGAGCGTTCCGGGCTGGTCCTTGAGCTGGACGATGAAGAGGTTCATCGACGTCCTCCGGAGAAACACCGGCACCGACGGCGCACGTCGTGCGCGTCGTCTCGGACAACCGGGAACCCGATTCTACGCCTAGCCGCGGAAAGATCGGAAGCGGCTATGGGGCCGGCGCCGGCACTTCCCGCGTCTTGCCGGTTGCCTGGCCGAAGTCCCAGAGGTCGATCTCGGGCGGGGTCACGCCGAGGCTCGTCAGGGCGGTGCAGACCTGGCTTCGGTGATCCGTGCCGTGGTGGATGACCTGGGCGAGGCGCAGGCCGAGGGGTGCGTGGAACTCCTCGCCGTCGTCACCTCGCTCGACGACATCCTTGTCGGGGTCGAGCTCCCCGGTAAGCAGGTCCATCCACCTGGCCCTGTTGCTGGCCATCGCGGCCTTCATGTCGGCAAGGGTCGTGCTCGCATCCTCCCGGATCCGCGCCGGGTCCTCGACGAAGAACGACAGGTACCAGGCGTCGGAGGAGACGAGGTGCCCGATCGTCTCGATGATCGGGCCGTACGTGCCCGGCGACGGCGCGACGAGCTGCTCGCGAGTGAGGTCGCCGCAGGCGTCGATCAACTGCTCCGTCGCCCAGACGTGATGGGCGAACGCGTCCTTCAGCAGCGAGGTCGTCATCGATCCGACTTCGCAGTGAGGACCTCGCGGAGCTTGGCCCCGAAGGCGTCAGGTTCGCCGTGCTGGCCGTACTCGCCGCCGAGGAAGCCGCCGTGGCCGCTCGGGAACGTCACCGGCGAACTGCCGAGTCGCTCGGCGACCGCCTCGCCGCCTCGGTGGGCGAGCTCACCCTCGGATTCGGCGCCGACGCCGATGACGATTCGGGTCGATGCTGCACGGAGCGCGTCGATGTCGGGCTCGTAGTGGGTACAGGTGACGATGTTCTGCGCGAGCAGCGGGTCGTTCCTGGAGCCGTCGTCCTCGGTCGGCAGCCCGAACATCGACGGGTCCGGGGCGGGCTCGTTCAAGAACTCCTCGGTGATCGGGCCCTTGTAGCTCACGATCTTGATGAACTTGGCCATGGCCGGACCCATCCCGCTGCGCTGGTAGGTATCGCGGATGTCCTTGTTCGCCGCGAGTGCCGCCCCACGATCGGGAACCAGCGAGGCCAGCGGCGGCTCGTGGGCGACGAGGATCCGGACATCCTCGGGATGCCTGCCCACCAGGGCGAGTGCGTTGACGGCGCCACCACTGCTCGCGAAGAGATCGACCGGGCCGGTGCCGAGCGCCGAGATCACTGCATGCACGTCGTCCGCATGCTGATCGGGCGTGGACTCGCTGGTGTCGTCGTCCTTCCGGCTGCGCTCGATGCCGCGCGGGTCATAGGTCACGACCGTTCGGTCGGTGAAGTGCCCGGCGAGGGTCGGGAATCCGCTGGCGCCCATCGGTGAGCCGATCATCAGCAAGATCGGCTCGGTGCTCGACTCGTTGGACCGGACGTCGTACACGACCGCGGCGCCCGGCACGTCCAGGTTGTGAGTCGTGGGTTCCGTCATGGTGTCCTCCTCGTTGGGCCGACGCGCCGTCGGGCCGGTCGCTCTCCTGCAGGCCAGACAGGATCGCACGGGAAGCGGTCAGGGGCCCCAGCGGACGCTGACCGCTTTGAGATCCGGCAGCGGCAGGGAGGCCGCCTCCACTTCGATCACGGCCTGCTCGTCGCTCCCGAGCCGGCGCCAGCATTCGACCGTCACGTTATGCCCGTCGCGTCGCCAGACCCCGACGATCTCACCTCCGAGGAGGACGGCGCCGGGCCAGACGCGCGGCGTCCAGAGAGCGGCCCGACGGTCCGACTCGGGGACGAGGAGCTCGCGCTCGATTCCGTGGAGGAGGAAGTAGGCGTCGCCGCTCGGAAGCAGCCGTGCGGTCCCGACACGCCGGGGTTTGGCGCGGAATCTCGCCTCATCGCCCGCGAGGATCCAGGCGTCGCCGATCGGCGTTCGAACCGGCGTCAGCGTCTCGCCAAGGTCCTCGAACGCGATCCGGCCTTGAGCACGCGCGATTCCGGCCCACTTCGCGAATGCGCCAGGCGTGGTAGGACCGAAGACGTGCAGGTACCGCCGCGCGAGCTCGAGACGGGCGGCCTTCGGATCGACCCCTGACGGCGGGACCGTCCAGATCGTCGGCGCCCTGGCACCCGCCCACCTGATCAGGACGGTCCCAGTTGGCGCGGCATAGCGCAGCCGATTGGGGTGGATACCGAGGCCGGCGCCGGCCTCGCCGTAGCTCATCGTCCGGCCGTCGAGGAACGCATGCAGGCGGCCGGCCAGCTCCTCCGCGACCCGCCGACCCCGGGCGTCATCCGGGAACCTACCGAGGGAGAACGGCGCGAGGTCGCGGCGCGCGACCACGTACGCCTGGAACCGAGGTCCCCACAGCTGGACGAGCGAGGGGTCTTCCCACGTCGAGGGCTGTGTTCCGGCGACACGCGCGTGAATCGACAGGAGCGCGGCCCTCGGCATGCTGTCCTGCAGGCCGGCCCACGCCGCACGTCGAAGGGAATCCGCGCCAGCCGGCAGCCGCTCGTCGAGCCCGTTCGCGGCTCGCCGGTAGTCCAGGATCTGCGCCCGCGTCAGGTCGAGGCGAGAGGTCGTCACGTCAGCGCTCGCTTCGTTTCATGCGTCCTCCAGTGTGCCGAAGTGTCACCAACGCGCGAAACGAAGGCCGGCAGTCGCGGCCTAGACTCGCTCCGCTCGGCTGTCCATTGGAGGTGTCATTTGCGTTTGTTCGAGGTCGGTCTGGTCCTCCCGATGGGGGAGTCCTTCGTCGATGGCTCGACTACGCGCTGGACCGACATCCGCGATCTCGCGCTGCGGGCCGAGGAGCTCGGCTTCGACACCGTCTGGACTGCGGACGAGCTGCTGTGGCGCCCGACCGACGGCGAGACCCGTGGCTGGTGGGAGTGCGTCGCGATGACTGGCGCCGTCGCGGCGGCGACGTCTCGAGTGAAGGTCGGGACCTGGATCCTGTCGGCGCTGCACCGGAACCCCGGGATCACGGCGAAGGCGGTCGAAACGCTCGACGAGGTTTCCGGCGGCCGTTTCGTGCTCGGTCTCGGCTCCGGTCACGCGGGTCGCCAGGCGCATGCCTTCGGGCTACCCGAGGACCACGTCTACGGGCGGTTCGAGGAAGCGCTCGAGATCATCGTGCCGCTCCTGCGGCAGGGCCGAGCCGATTTCGAGGGGACCTTCCACGCGGCCCACGACCTCGAGCATCGGCCCGTCGGACCGCGTCCGGGTCGGATCCCGATCATGATCGGCGCCAAGGGTCCCAAGATGCTGCGCCTGGCCGCCCTCCATGCCGATATCTGGAGCTGGTACGTCGAGGAGCGCAGCGACCTCTCCGAGTTTGGCCCGAGGCTGGCGGCGCTCGAGGCGGCATGCGTCGAGGTGGGCCGTGATCCAGCGACGATCGGGAAGTCGGCGGGAATCGTCGTCGAGCCAACCTCGTTCACCGGCGCGGAGGCCGTGCTCGGGGTCCCGGTTCGCGGTTCGGCAGACGAGATTGCGGACTCGCTCCGGGCCTTCGGGGCCGCCGGCTTCACGAACATCGAGCTCCTGGTGTGGCCGCCAACGCCGGCGGCGCTCAACGCGCTGGCACCGGTGCTCGAGCTGCTCGACAACGGTTGACCGCGGGACGCCGCTTCCCTCAGGGCTTGCGAAGTGATCGGCCGGTCGGACCCGCTAGCGTGCCAAACTGACCCTCCAGCGCCGACAACCGGCCTGGGGGCTCGACCGGCCATCTGCCGGCCAAGGAGGAGAGCATGGCGAAGTTCATGATCCACGGGTCCTATACCGCCGCGGGTGCAACGGGCGTGCTCAAGGACGGCGGCGCTGGTCGAATGAAGGCGATCACGGCCCTCGCGACGAGCCTCGGTGGATCCATCGAGTCGGCCTACTGGGCGCTGGGGCCCGAGGACTTCTACATCGTGGTCGACCTTCCAGATACCAAGGCCGCGGCCGCCCTCAGCCTGACCGTCGCAGGCAGTGGCGCCGTCAGGCTCAGTACGTCAGAGCTCTTCTCCGCCGCGGACGTCGACGAGATCGCCAGCCGCCACGCCACGTACAGCCCGCCTGGCTCCTGAGGGATCCGGCAACTTGACCGGGTCGGTGCACACGCGATCATCGATCGCAGGGACCCGCTTGAACACGCGCCTCAAGTCCCGTCAGGCTGCCGACTCCTGCTCGGCTGCATAGGTCATTCGGCCCGAAACACCCGACGCGAAACCGGCGAGTGACGCCACCACAACAATGGCCCCGGCGGCCGTGAACAACAGGGCTACCGGTGCAAAGTCGAGAGCCGCTCCAGCTAGCGCGTAACTGATCGGCGAGAGACCGAACGAGCCGAGCAGCACGATGCTCATGACCCTCCCGCGCATCGCTTCGACCGTGCGGCTTTGGAGCCACGAGAAGATGTGGACGTTCAAGAAGCCGGCCCCCAGCCCGATCGCCACCAATAGACCGAACGCCGTGAGGACGTTTGGCGCCACGCCGAGCAGAGTGAGCGCGACACCCATTGCGAAGGCGATCCCAAGGACGAGGGTGCCAAGGCGTGGAACGCGCCGGCCCGCGCCGAGCGCACCGACCACTGCGCCGCCGCCGTAGGCGCTCAGCAGGATGCCGAAGGTGGTAGAACCGCCGCCGAGCGTGTGATCCGCCATGAACGGGATCCCGACCAGCAACGGCCCGTTGAAGGCGAAATTGGACGCAGCTGTCAGCACGATGAGCGAGCGCACCGCCCGATCACGCCGAACATAGTCGAAGCCGGCTCGGATTGAGGCGATGACCGACTCGGTGCCTGCATCGGCGATCCCTGGAGACGTGGTGGGCCGGCGGCCACCAGCGATGAAAAGGAGCGCGACGGTCGCTACGCCAAACGAGAGAGCATCGATGACGAAGGCCGGCCCCGTGTTGACCAGCGCCACGACCACGCCCGCAAGGACGGGACCGATGAGGCCGGCGAGCTGCTGGCTGCCCTGGACCAAGGCGTTCGCGGGGGGAAGATCGGCCTCCTCGACAAGCATCGGCAGGATCGCGCCGACGGCTGGGTAGAAGAGCGCATCGATGATGCCGAAGATGCCGGCGAGGATGTACAGCTGCCAAAGGTGCACGTTGCCGGTCAGCACGAGCGCGGCGAGGATGCCCACAACGACCGCCCGAATGGCGTTCGAGTAGAGCATCAGCCTCCGGGGCGACCAACGATCCGAGAGTGCCCCGCCCAGCAGCATGAACACAGCGCGCGGGATGGCGGCCACCATCAGCACGCTCCCGAGGGCCAGGCCGGAGCCGGTTAGCTGCAGCGTCATCCAGGCGAGCGCAACGAAGTGGAACTGATCCCCGATGACGGAGACGCTCTCTCCTGCGAAGAGGAGACGGAAGTCGCGGACGCGCAGCGGTCGCAGGAGCTGCGGACCGGCTCGACTGGGAGCTGACATGCCGGTGCCCTCGTCGGCCATGTTCATGTCAGGAGGGCGATATTGGTCGCCCCAATTGGGCCGGACCGCCAGCCCGCACTAGGTGGCAAACAGCCTCCAGTGCCCCTCGGAGACGACTTCGACGGTGTCGTCGGTCACTTTGATCGCGGTCTGATCGTCGATCGCGTACGCCGGCACCGACATGCCGGCGGCCCATTTTTCTGCGCCGGCCATGGAATTGTCGGGCATATCCTCGTGATCGAGATGCGGAAACATCGCAAAACCAACCAGTCCCAGCGTTTCATCGCCACCGGTGGGCGGCTTCCAGCGGACGAAGTCCTCCCCGATGTTGGGGGCCATCACGATGCTTCCGGCACTCAGTCCGACATAGACCGTCTCGGGCAGCGACGGCAAGAGGCCTGCGAGCCCGGACTCCCGCATCCAGTAGGACAGATACAAGGGGTCGCCGCCATTCACCAGCAGGACGTCGGTCTCCCGGACCATGGGGACCCATTGCTCTTTATCGATGCTGGGCAGGGCGGTGAGCTCCAGCACGCCCAATGACTTCCAACCAAGTTCGCACATGGGGGTTCTGGGTTCTTGTCCGCTGATGAATCGCCAGGCGTGGCCAGCGCCGCCGGGCATGCCGTGCGTTGCGGTGGGAATGCAGAGGGCGGTGGACTCGGCAATCGGTTTGCCCAGGAGGTCGACCAGCGCGTCGTGGATGCTCGTGTTCTTGATACCAGCGGACGTGAGAAGAAGTCTCATGATGCCTCTCCGGCTCATTCGTCGGGGCGAGGCCACACGTGCAATGGCTCTTGCGTGCCTGCCCACGAAGTTGTATCTCGCACGATCGCTCAGCGTTGGCGAATGCCAGTCGTCACCGAGCCGATCTGACGATGTCACGGCCGCCGGGAGCGAGCCCTGTCAGCAGTCGAAGGCAAACCAGCACAGCTCGTTACGCAGCCGCTGGTCGTCGAGCACCAGTTCTCGAATCTCGTGCGGGAGTCGGGCACGTTGCCATTGGCATTCCAACCGGCCGGCCGCCTCGCTCTCGTCGTTCGCCGCCGCCGCCCGCGCCACCCTGATTGCGTAGGCCGCAGCACCGAGCTCGTGAGCCGCCACGTGGCCCACCGCCGCGGCCTGGCCGGCAGCGTACGCGGCATGCCGTGCTGCCCCACTCAGGTCTCTGGCCGCCGCGTTTGCGTGGCCGGCGGCCGTGCGAGCCTCTCCCCACGTGATCTCACCCCGCGCCCAGGCACGCCCGAGGTCGACCGCCCGACGTGGACGGTCGTCCTTCGGCCGTGCCAGCTCGAAGTAGCCCAGCACGTGCTCGGCACAGTCAGCCGCCCACGTGGCGAGAAGTTGATGATCGTCGTCTTCGAGGGTCCCGCCGCGATGCACGGTGATGAACCGCGGATCCCGGATCTTGGGGAGGATCACACGTTTGCCCTCGATCTTTTGTTCGCCGAGGGAAGCAGCATCTGCCTCCGACGGACGAGTGGATGCTCGTAGTGGAGTCCCTCGTCGTCGACCAGGAATGAAGCCGTTTTCCCGATCAGGCTCCGCCCCTGAGTCGAGATGAGCCAACGATCAAGAAATTGCGTCCACGTCATCGCCCAACCGATGGTCGCAACGTTTCGCCAGGCCAGACGCCGCATGCCGTTCTGCACAGCCCTGGCTCGAAGTCGACTCGGTCGGCCACCTCGCCTGGCGCGGTCGCCCGACCAGTTTACGCATACCGCGTCGTACGATGGGGCCTATAGGAGGAGTCGATGGCTGATCCGGTCGGCGACATCATCGGGGACTATCGGGCGTTCGCCGCGCGGCAGCACGACCGCCTGCTCGCCCGGGGCATCGACATCCGCGGATACCCGCTCAGCCACCTCGCCTTCCGCGTGCCGGAGTGGGACCACTACGTCCACCTGCGGACCATGCTCGAACGCCACGCGAGCGCGAACGTCGAGAACGTCTGGAACGGCCGGCCGATTTCGATGATCCTCCTTGCCACACCGCTCGAGGTCCTCGAGGGGATGTCGGTCCCGCTCATCGAGCTCATCCTGCCGGTCCACCAACGCGTCTACAAGATGGGCCTCGAGCACCTCGGGGTCGTGGTCGGGGACGGTGTGGACGCGTTCTCGCGGGAGCACCGCGCCGCCTTGACCGGGCAGCAGTTCCAGAGTGGGGACAACGAGCCCTACTACGTCCTGTTCGAGGATTTCACCCACGTGAAGTTCCACCGACGCTCCCTGCGTGACGTCGTTGAGCTCAAGGGAGCGACGTTCGATGGCTTCGTCCACGTGGATGACTGGGTCCCCCAGCGCCTCGTTACGGCGACCGGCCCGAGCCCTCTGCCGCGGTAAGCGAGACC
>JBBQFS010000041.1:0-18058 GCA_038322255.1 Candidatus Limnocylindrales bacterium
ATTTCGCGGAGGCCGTCGCCTCGCTGCCGGGCCAGCACGCGTATCGGGTCGAGCGACGCCGTGGCAGCTCCGTGGAGGAAACGCAGATCCGCGCCCGCCTCCTACGCTAGTCGGCCATGGAGCACCACGGCGGCGAAACGCCCCTGCTCGATCTCGAGGAGTTCCTGCGGCTGCTGCCGTATCTCGACGCCGCCGACCTCATGGTGATCAGCGCCACCTACCAGCAGGCCGACGCTGCGGCGCGCGAGGCGGCCAGGGTCGAGGCATCCGCGGCAGCCAAGGCCCGCCGACTGGGCGGCGAGCTGGGCCGGCTCCAGGGCTCGATCATCCAATGGGCCGGGTCGGACATCTCGAGGAGCAGCGCCTTCACCCTCGAGAGCCTGCGCACGAATCCGATGCTCGGGGACATCCGCCTCGAGGCCATCCCGCCACTCCTCGACGCCGCGACGGCGCTGCTGCTCAAGGACGCGCTGTCCGACGAGCATCGGGCATCGCTGATCGAACCGCTTCTGGCGGCCATCGGCTCGCCGTAGGATCTTCCCGTGCAGTCGCTCGCCGTCGCCGACCTTCTCGCCGCGTACAACTCGCAGCTCCGTGATCGCGTACCGGACCGGCTGCGGCCCGGGGTCGAGGTCGACCGGGACGGGCCGATCGTTCGGTTCACCGGCTTCGGCAACGGCGGCTTCGTCTTCTATCGCGACCTCGCCGGCCTGGATGGTGCCAGGCTCGACGACTTGATCGTGCGCCAGGTCCAGGTCTTCGCGGATCGGGGCGAGCGGTTCGAGTGGAAGTACCACGGGGACGATCTGCCGGCCGACCTCCCTGGGCGGCTGCGCGCCGCGGGATTCGTGCCGGAGGAGCTCGAGACCGTGCTGATCGCGCCGGTCGCGCAGATCGCTGGGCCGCCGGTGCTTCCCGACGCGGTCTCGCTCCGCGAAGTGACCGAGCGGCACGACTTCGACCGCATCGTTGCCCTGGAGGAGGCGATCTGGCAGGAGGATGCTGGCGACCTGGCGGACATGTTCGAAGGGGAACGCGGAGTCGATCCCGAATCCATCGCGATCGTTGTGGCCGAGGCTCACGAGGAGGTGGTCTGCGCAGCGTGGCTTCGCTTCGAGGACCGGACCGATTTCGCGACGCTGTGGGGCGGTGCCACGCTGCCCGCGTGGCGTGGACGTGGGATCTATCGAGCAATCGTGATGCACCGCGCCAACCTGGCCCGCGAGCGGGGCTACAGCCTGCTCGAGGTCGATGCCTCAGCCGACAGCCAGCCGATCCTCGAGCGGCTGGGGTTCGTCGCTGTGACCACGACGACGCCGTACATCTGGTCGCCGTCCTGATCGACGTGGTCCTCGGTTCAGCATCCGGCCGACTCGCGAGGCGCGGTTGTCATCGAGGGTCTGAGCTCGCCATCGACCAGCCGTCGAGGTCCCATCGACTGATTGCCTTGACGGCATCGGTGCCTTCAACGGCGCGTCGCTGATCGCGAGCAGATCGAACCGTCTGTCGCCAACCCGGCGGGACGAGACCCGGCACGAGATCCCCGATCGGCGCGAGGACGAAGAGGCGGTGCGACATGGATGGATGCGGGACCTCGAGCAGGCGCGTGGCGGTGCCGGGTTCCACGAATGCCGAGCGTGGAACAGCCTCGGGCGGGCGTTCGATGGCGAGCTTCGCGCGACCGAACAGGAGCAGGTCGAGGTCGAGCTCCCGCGGACCCCAGCGGCGCCGGTGTCGACGGCCGAACGCGCGCTCGAGATCCTTGAGCGCGACGAGGAGGCTGGTGGCGCCGGCGGCGGGATCAGGTCCGGCGGGCACGTCGAGGGCAACGACGGCATTGAGGAAGTCCGGCTGATCGGTCACGCCCACCGGCTTCGTGCGGTACAGCGGCGAGACGGCCCGAAGGCGCGCGCCGGGGAGGCTCGCGAGGGCCCGAACGGCGTCGGTCAGCGTTCCTCGAGAATCGCCGACATTCGCCCCCAACCCGACGTACGCCCGGACTCGACGGCTCACGGCCACCTCGATCGCCCGCACTTCGCACCCGGCTACAGTCGCCGCGTGCAGCCCGTGGCCGTTCGAATCCTGCACCCTGCGTCGAGCCCGGCGAGCGGCCCGCTCGAGCGGGAGCTCGCCACGGGCCGCTCGGCCAACGCCGAGCGCCTGGTGCGCTTGTTCCGAGCCGTCGCTGTCGCGGACGTCCGCGTCGAAGAAGGGCAGCCTGAGGGTCGGTTGTTCGGGGAGCGGCTGCGCGAGCTGATCAGCGACCTCCCGGGGGGGAGCGGGCTCGTCGTCCTGGGCTCTGGCTCGATTCCATTGGCGACGCGCCGCGACGCGGCCGACCTCGTAACGGTCGCCGGATCGGGCGCGCGGCGGGCGCTCGCCAACAACCGCTATTCGGCGGATGTCGTCGCGATGGGGGCAGCCTCGGCCCTCGCCTCCGTGCCCGACCTGCCCAGCGACAACGCGCTGCCCCGCTGGCTCGAGGAGTCGGCCGGGTACGAGGTGGACGATGTCCGCGGCCGCTGGCGCCTGGCGATCGATCTCGATTCGCCGCTCGACGTGCTGCTTACCAGCAGCGCGGCCGGGCCTACCGGACTCGAGTTCGACGCTCGGTCTGTGACCGACCGGATCGCGCGAGTCCGGGCCGTTGCTGCGGACCCCCGCGCGGAGCTCGTCGTGGCCGGCCGAACCAGCTCGGTGACGCTCCGCTGGCTCGAGTCGCACACGCCCTCGCGAACGCGGGCGCTCGTCGAGGAGCGTGGCCTGCGTGCGGGCGGTCTGGCGCAGAACCGCGGATCCGCGCGTCCGCCGCGATCCGTCGTCGGGCTCCTGCTCGACGATCGCGGGCCCGAGGCGCTCGGGTCGGTGCTCGCGGAGCTCGGCGACGGCGCGATCGTCGATTCGCGCGTGCTGCTGGCTCATCGCCTTGGCGGCGATGAGGCGGCCTGGCCCGTGCCCGAGGATCGGTATGCGTCCGACCTCCTGCTGGCGGATCAGATTCGAGATCCATGGTTGCGAGCGCTCACGGTCTCGGCGCGCGATTCGGCGATTCCGGTGCTGCTCGGCGGGCACACGCTCGTCGGTCCCGGGGTCCGGCTCCTGCTCGGTCGGCGGCGATGAACGGCGGCGAAGCACGCGGCCGTCGGGGGCCCGGCGAGATTCCAGAAGGGTCGTTTGTGGTCGGGCTCCGCCGAGTCGCCGAGCTCGACCCCGCTGCCCTGCCCGAAAGCGACCCTGGCCTGGTGGCACGGATGACCGACGAGATCCGCTCGACGGGCCCAATGACCTTTGCGCGGTTCATGGAGCTGGCGCTCTATGACCCGGAGGCCGGCTACTACACGAGCGTCAGCGCCGGACCCGGTCGCCAGGGCGATTTCCTTACCGCGCCCGAGGGCCACCCGATCTTCGGCTGGGCGGTGGCCCGGCATCTCGAGTCGGCCTGGGAGGCGATCGGTCGACCGCCGGAGTTCGTCATTCGCGAGCATGGCGCAGGCTCGGGTGCGCTCGCAGCCGGCATCCTCGACGGCCTTCGCCGCTCCGGCTCACCGCTCCTGGATGCCCTCCACTACCAGCCGATCGACGTCTCGACGGCACGGCTCTCCGCATTGCGGGCGCGACTGGCGGAGCTGGCCCTCGATCCGAACCTGGCCGTTCCGGACGACCGCCCTGCGCCCGGCGCGATTCTCGCCAACGAGCTCCTCGATGCCCTCCCGGTCCACCGCGTGGAAGGCGGTCCGGATGGCGAGCTCCTGGAGATATTCGTTACGCTGCGAAGCGCCTCCGCGAACAGCCGGGCGGACATCCAGCCGGACACCGCGGCGCACCTTGACGCCTCGGCGCAGCCTGACGCCTCGGCCTTCTCGACCGTCGTCGGCCCGCCGTCGACTCCGGCCCTTGCCGACCGGCTCGCCTCCGACGGCATCACCCTCCAACCGGGCCAGCCCGCCGAGATCTGCCTCGTCCTCGACGAGTGGATCGCCCGCGCCGCCGCCGCGCTCGAGCGCGGCGTCATGCTCATCATCGACTATGGCGCTCCGGCAACGGAGCTCTACGAACCCGATCGCGGCAGCACGCTGCGGGCCTACCACCGTCACCGGGTCCACGCCGATCCATTCGTCGCGATCGGGCGCCAGGACCTGACCGCGCACGTCGACCTGACGGCCGTCGAACGCGCGGCTGCGACCGCCGGGCTCCGGCCGCTCGGCCGGTCGAGGCAGGCGGACTTCCTCGCTTCACTCGGCATCGGCGAGCTGCTCGTTGGCCTGCAGTCGGATCCTTCGACCACCCTCGAGTCCTACCTCGCCGCGCGCTCGGCCGTGGTCCGCATGCTCGATCCGCGCGCGACCGGCGGGTTCGCGGTGATTGCGTTCGGGCGCGGGCTGCCCGACGGCTTACGTCTTCGCGGCGTCGCCTGAGGAGACTTGCGTTGCACGCATGCAAATGCCCGACGACCAACTTGACGAGGTGTCGCTCCCGCGCCGCCCGGATCCGTTCCGAAGCGCAATTCACCACGAATCCCGTCCAAGCTGTTCGTCTCGGCGTGCAGAAACGACGAGAAAGCGCCTCCGGCGAGTTGCCAGCGGGAAACCTCGTCGAGTTGGTATCCGCAGACGATCATCTGGCCGCAGGGTGGGGGCATCGGGGGATTCGGCGATCCTTTTGGGCGCGCAACCGAGCGCGTTCCGTGCCGCATCGCAGCGGTTTCGGCGTGGGACTGCAACGGCGACAACCGCGGCAGGCACGACCGGAGCGGCGCCCGCGATAGAATTACGAAGGGCGACGGCCGTTCCAGGACGGTTGGTCGCGAATGCCTCGGACTTCAGCACAGCCACCAGCCACCGACCATCAGCAACCAGCGTCCCGTCCAGGGACGCACGCGACCAGGATCGAGCGCCTCCGCACCATCACGGTGCGACGGCGCCGGCGCTTTGAGCGAGGATGGCCTTGACCGGGATCTGGTACGTCATCGGAATGGCCTTCGCGGCCGGGTCCTTCACGTTCCTGACGTTCGGTGCCGCGTGGCTCATCTCGCACCGCAACCGCGGCGACATCCACAAGGGCCTGCCCTACGAATCGGGCATCGACACTTACGGCGACACGCACGGTCGGTTCGGGCTCTCGTTCTACATCTACGCCCTGCTGTTCGTGGCCTTCGACATCGAGGTCGTCTTCATCTACCTCTGGGCCTTGATCTTCCGCGATCCCGCGATGGACATGGGCTCACTGTTCATCACCATGCTGGTGTTCGTGGCGATCCTGTTGTTCGGGCTCGCGTACGCGTGGCGCAAGGGCGTGCTCAACTGGCGAGGTCCGGCCGGATGACGAGCGATGACTGATCAGCCGATCACCGAGCCGACCGCGGCGGAGCGAGCCGCGACACCGATGTCGTCGGACCAGACCGGCAACGCGCCGACCGCGCTGACCGTGCCGGGCAGCACCGGGCTCACCGAGCCGATCGTGCTCCGCAACGACCTGTGGCAGCCCGCCGACCCGAATGCCTACGGCGGCGGCCGGCCGGCGGAGACCACGCACCTCGCCGAGTTCGGCGCGACCGAGGCCGGCCGGCGCGACGACGCGCGCTGGTCGGGCATCCTCGAGATCATCCCGACGAAAGCCGACTACGTGCTCGACCTCCTGCGGGCGAACAGCCTCTGGCCGCTCCTCTCGGGTCTCGCCTGCTGCGCGATCGAGATGATGAGCTTCGCCACCTCGAAGAACGACATCGACCGCTGGGGCGCGTTTCCCTTCCGCGCAAGCCCCCGCCAGGCCGACGTCCTGATCGTCGCGGGCACCCTCACAACGAAGATGGCCGCGCCACTCCTCCGTTTGTGGGAGCAGATGCCAGAGCCGAAGTGGTGCGTGGCCATGGGCGACTGCACCTGCTCTGGCGGCCGCTACAAGCGGTCGTACTCGACCATCGAGGGCATCGATCGGATCATGCCCGTCGACGTCTATGTTCCCGGCTGCCCGCCGCGCCCGGAGGGGCTCATCTTCGGGATGATGAAGCTCCAGCAGCTGATCAAGGATCGCCGCGGCCACTGGCCGGAGCGCGCCATCGGCCCGACCGTTCCCGCGGGGGTCTGAGCGCGATGGACCGTGCCCTGGCGCGCCGGCTGGAGGCGCGATTCGAGAGTGTCCTGAACGGGCCGGCTCGGCAGCGGCATGACCAGACGGAGATTCGCATCAGCGCCGGCGACGTCCAGGAGGTGCTGCGCAGCCTGCACGACGAGCCGGATCTCGGCTTCACGATGCTCGCCGACCTGGCCGGCGTCGACACCGGCACGGAGATGCAGGTCGTCTACCACCTCTGGAGCAACACCACAAAGGACTGGCTCCGGGTGATCGTCGAGGGCCTGTCGCGCGACGACCCGCGGGCGCCATCGGTGACGTTCCTGTGGCAGGGTGCCGAGTGGATGGAGCGCGAGACCTACGACATGTTCGGGATCACGTTCGAGGGCAATCGCGACCTGCGGCGGATCTACATGCCGCCCGACTACACGAGCTTCCCGCTGCGGAAGGACTTCTACCTGCCCGACGACGCGGCCCGGTCGCCCGGCGCCGGCGTCCGCCATGTCGAGCGGACCCAAAGCCCAGTCGACGCCGAGCCCGGCGTGCTGCGCCAGACGCGGGCCTGACGATGGCGACCGAGACACCGCCGCGCCCGCTGCCGCACGGCACCCACCGCTCGGCCGACGACCCGCACGTCCTCCTCGAGGACGACTACGACTTCTACGAGCCGATCCCACCGTATCCGCCGCGGACCGAGCGCGAAGCCGAGTTCTACACCCTTGGCGACGGCGAGATGTTCCTCAACATGGGCCCCCAGCATCCCTCGACGCACGGCGTGCTGCGGGTCGTGCTCAAGCTCGACGGCGAGCGCGTCGTCGATATCGACCCGGTTCTCGGCTACCTCCATCGCGGCGTCGAGAAGCTCGTCGAGAACGCCGACTACCACCAGACGATCAGCCAGGTCGACCCGCTGGAGTACATCTCCTCGCTGTTCTGCGAGTGGGCCCCGGTCACAGCCTACGAGAAGCTGCTGGACGTCGAGGTCCCGCGGCGAGCGGAGTACATCCGCGTCCTGTCGGGCGAGCTCAACCGGATCGCCAGCCACGCCCTGTTCATGGGCTGGTTCGCGCTGGACCTGGGTGGCCTGACCCCGATCCTGTGGTCGTTCATCGAGCGCGACGAGATCGTCGAGATGCTGGCCGCGCTGACGGGCCAGCGGATGCTCTTCAACTATTTCCGGATCGGCGGCGTCAACGGCGACCTGAACCACGAGTTCATGAGCCGCCTCGGCGACTGGATGAGCCGCGCCGTCAGCCAGATCGACTCGAACATCGGCCTGCTCAACGAGAACGAGATCTTCGTCCGCCGCGCGAGCGGCCTCGGCATCGTCGACACGGAGACGGCGCTGCGGTTCTGCATGACCGGCTCGAACCTGCGGGCGACCGGCGTGCCGTTCGACCTGCGGCGGGCCCATCCGTATTCGATCTACCCCGAGCTCGACTTCGACATCCCGACCCGCACCGAGGGCGATTGCCTGGCCCGCTACCTGCTCCGGATGGAGGAGATCAAGCAGAGCCTCCGGATCATCGACCAGTGCCTCGAGCGGATGCCCGACGGCCCGATCATGGCCAAGCTGCCGCGCCTGCTCCGCCCGCGCCCGGGTCGGGCGTGGTCCGCCGTCGAGGGGCCCCGCGGCGTGTACGGGGCCTACGCGATCTCCGACGGCAGCGACCAGCCGTTCCGGCTCAAGATCCACGACCCGAGCTTCATTCACCTCCAGGCCGTCGGGGCGCTCCTGCCCGGCAACCTCCTGGCGGACACCATGGTGATCATGGCGAGCCTCGATCCGGTCATGGGCGGGGTGGATAAGTGACGGCGATGGCGCGCACCTGGGATCGGCTGACCATTCCCGGGAAGGCGCTGTTCGTCCTCATTCCGCTGCTGGCGGTGCTGACTGCGGGCCTGATCATCACGATCGCGCTGTTCGGGCAGCAGATCCTCGACATCCTGATCTTCAACCTGCCGATCGTGCGGTTCGTGCTGGCGGCGACCGTGCTCCTGCTCCTCGCGCCGCCGATCGCCTTCGTGATCATCTACATGGAGATGAAGATCATCGCCCTCATGAACCTCCGGATCGGGCCGGATCGGGTAGGGCCGTGGGGCTCGCTGCTCTCTACGGTCCACGGCCTGAAGGTGCTCATGAAGGAGGACTTCACGCCGACCCGGGCGGACGCGGTCGTGTTCACCTGGGCGCCGGTCGTCGTGTTTGCCGCCGCCGCGCTGAGCGCCCTGGTCCTGCCGTTCGCTCCGGGCCTGTACGGCCAGGACTTCAACCTCGGGTTGCTGTACTTCTTCGCGATCGGCGGGATGACCGTCGTCGGGCTGTTGATGGGCGGCTGGTCGAGCTTCAACAAATACTCGCTGCTCGGCGGTCTTCGCTCGGCCGCCCAGATCATCAGCTACGAGATCCCGCTGACCCTGTCGGTCGTCGGCCTGGTGCTCCTCGCCGGCACGCTGAGCCTCAACACGATCGTCGTCCAGCAGGGTGCCGTGTACGACGCCGCCGGCAACCTCGTCCGCGGCGGCTGGTTCCTCGATTGGTACGCGTTCCGGCAGCCGCTCGGCTTCCTGATCTTCGCCATCGCCGCCACCGCCGAAGCGAACCGCACGCCATTCGACCTGACCGAGGCGGATTCGGAGATCGTCGCGGGCTTCGCGACCGAGTACTCGGGCATGCGCTTCGGGTTCTTCTTCTTTGCCGAATACATCAACGTGTTCATCATCTCGGCGATCACCACCGTGCTCTTCCTGGGCGGCTGGAACGCGCCGTTCCCGGCGCCGCACATCAGCTGGATCATCAATCCCGGCGCATTCGGGATCGGGCTGCTGTTCCTGGTGGCGCTCGTGCCGCTGATCGGGACGCTCGTCCTCGCGGCGCCGTTCTACCTGTTCCGAAGCAACACCCGCTGGTGGGTCGCGCTGATCCTCGGCTTCCTGCTGTTCAACGTCATCGCGGGCGGCCTCATCACGCTCTGGGCCTACATCAACTTCGACTGGGTCGCGGGCCTGGTGTGGTTCATGGGCAAGACGTTCGGGCTCGTATTCCTGTTCGTGTGGATGCGCGGCACCCTGCCCCGCGTCCGCATCGACCAGCTCATGAGCTTCGCCTGGAAGTGGCTGCTGCCGGCCTCGCTGCTCAACCTGTTCGTGACGGCGCTGGCGATCGTGGTCATCGACGCGCTGCGGCATCCCCGGTGAGCCTCCTGTCCGGCCTCGTCCCGGGACTCGGCATCGCGAAGGGCATGGCCCTCACGCTGCGCCGATTCTTTGCGCCGAAGGCCACGGTCATGTACCCGGAGATGCCGGCCGACGTCGCGACGAAGTTCCGCGGCCGCCTCCAACTCCTGTACGACGAATACGGCGCGCTGAAGTGCGAGACCTGCTTCCAGTGCGCGCAGGCCTGCCCGATCGAGTGCATCGACATGGGCGGCGTCGACACCCGTGGCCGCTTCCACGTGCATTGGGGCGCCCCCGAGACGTACGGCGAGCGCCGTGAGGAATCGGCGATGCGCCGGTCCGGGCGGACCGTGCCGGACCAGGCCTACGAACACTTCGCGAGCTTCGACCTGACCACGCTCGACGAGATCCTCGACGGTTATGACCACGACCCGAAGCGGATGCTCCAGATGCTCGAAGCGACCCAGGCGGCCTTCGGCTACCTGCCCGTCGCGGCCATCAAGCGCATCAGCGAGAAGACGGGGGCGTGGTACGCCACGATCTACGGCACCGCGTCGTACTACGGCCACCTCCGCTTCGAGCCGCCGTCAAACACCGCCCAGGCCGGCGAGGTGAGCGCCCGACGTGCATCCGACGAGACCTATCTGGCCGCCCTCGGCGCGTCGCTCGGCGGGCGACCGGGAGGGGATGCGTGAGCGCGATCCTGCCCACCCCAAAGGAATGGCCCTCGATCTTGCTGGCGCGGGCCGGCGCCAAGGATCCGGCCGACCTGGACGCGGCGCTCAAGGCCGGGGCGTTCGAGGCGTTCCGCCGCGCGATCCGGGAGCTCGGCCCGGAGGCCACGATCGACGAGATCGAGGCGAGCGGGTTGCGCGGCCGCGGCGGGGCCGGGCACCTGACCGCCGAGAAGTGGCGGACGGCGGCCGAGACGGCGGCGCGAAGCCGCTACGTCGTCGCGAACGGCTACGGCGCGGACCCGTCCGCGAGCACCGACCGGACCCTCCTCGAGACCGACCCGTACGCGGTCATCGAGGGTGTCGCAATCGCCGCCTTCGCCATTGGTGCCGAGACGGGCTGGATCTCGGTGCGGTCCACGGCGACCGAGGCGATCCGCCGCCTCGAATCGGCGATCGAGGCCGCGACCGAGCGCAACTTCATCGGCGAGGACGCGCTCGGGAGCGGGCGCCGGATCGAGCTCGAGGTTCGGCCGGTCCAGGGCGCGTACATGCTCGGCGAGGAGACGGTCCTGCTCAAGGCCCTCGACGGGAAGCGCGGCCAGCCCGAGCAGCGCCCGCCGCACCCGTCGACGCGCGGTTTCCGCAACGCCCCGACGGTCGTCCAGAACGTGCAGACCCTCGCCGCCGTGCCCTGGATCCTCCGCCACGGAGCGAAGGCGTTCAATGCGATCGGGTCTCGTGAGGCGCCCGGCACGATCCTGGTCGATGTCCGCGGTCCCGAGCGGAGCGGCGTCGCCGAGGTTCCGCTCGGTACTCCGCTCGACCGAATCTTGGCGCTCGGTGGCGAGCCGGCGAAGGGCCGGACGCTCAAGGCAGTGGTCGTCGGCGGGCCGACCGGCGGCATCCTGCCCGCGAGCGAGCTCAAGACGCCCTATACGTTCGATGACCTCCGGGCGGTCGGCGCGCACGTCGGGTCGGGATCGGTCATCGCAGCCGACGATCGGGCCTGCATCGTCGACCTTGCCCGTCTCCTGACCCGCTTCTCCGCCGACGAGGCCTGCGGCAAGACCATTCCGTGCCGGATCGGGGTGCGACGCGTCGCCGAGATCGGCGAGCGCCTCTCGACAGGCACTTCGCGGGACGGCGACTTCGAGCTCCTGGCCGACCTCTCCGCCGACATCGTGGGCTCGGCGTTGTGCGACCACGAGCGCCTTGCGACGCTGCCGATGCTGAGCGGGCTGCGCTACTTCCGCGACGAGCTCGACGCCCATCTCGAGCGCGGCGAGTGTCCGGCCGGCGTGTGCCGGCCCATCAAGCTCGGCGGCGAGACGCAATCTCGAACCCGACCCAGCGCCGCGACGGGCGCCGCCGCGACGGGCGCGTCCGCCGGAGCCCAGGCATGACCGACCTTATCGAGCGGCCGCCGAGCGAGGTCGTCCCGTCCGAGGACGTCCCGAGCGAGCGCACGGCGAGCGACATCGTCGCCGGCACGCCGTTCGAGCCGCCCGAGCCGGCCGCGCTCAGCCTGCAGGAGCGGCGAAACGTCCCGCACCGCCTCGACCACCGACCCGAGAGCCGCCCGGACCAGCCGATCGTCCGCGACACGACCGAGCCGATCGAGGATTCGCTCGGGGAGCGCTACATCACGACCCAGTCGCCGCAGCGCCCGCAATCCACACCGGGCATCCGCATCGAGGTCGACGGCCGCCTGATCCAGGGCCTCGAAGGCCAGACGATCCTCGAGGTCTGCCGCGACAACGGGATCGAGATCCCGACGCTGTGCTACGAGCCCAAGCTGCCCGGCTTCGGCGCCTGCCGGATGTGCGTGGTCGACGTCGAGGGTGAGGAGCATCCGCCGATCTCGTGCTCGCGGACGTGCGAAGACGGGATGAAGGTCCAGACCCAGACCGAGGAGCTGCGCCGGCTGCGGCGGACGAACCTCGAGCTCATCTTCAGCGACCACAACGCGTACTGCCTGCCGCCGTGCCAGAACAAGTGCCCGAGCCACATCGACATCCCGGGCTTCCTGAAGCAGAACGCCGAGGGCAACTTCCGCGAATCGACCCGGATCTTCAAGCGCACGATCCCGTTCCCATCCGTGCTCGGGCGAGTCTGCCCGGCCCCGTGCGAGGACCACTGCCGGCGCGACGAAGTCGACGAGGCGATCGCCATCCGCGATTCGCACCGCTACGCGGGCGACATGGTCATCAAGTCGATGCTCGACGAGGACGTCGATCCGCCCCTCCCGTTCGAGAGACAGCCCGCGACTGGCCGCCGCGCGGCCGTCATCGGCTCGGGCCCGACGGGCATGGCCGCGGCCTACTATCTGCTCCTCTCGGGCCACGACGTCACCGTCTTCGAGCGCGACCCGTCGCCCGGCGGGATGCTCCGCTACGGCATCCCCCAGTACCGCCTGCCCAAGGTCGAGGTCCTCGAGGCCGAGTACGAGAGCATCAGCCGCCTCGGCGGCAAGATGGTCGTCAACCAGGGCCTTGGCCGCGACTTCACGCTCGACGACCTCCAGTACCAGGGCTTCGACGCGGTCGTCATCGCCATCGGCTGCTACGACACGAACAAGCTCGGCATCCCCGGCGAGGACACGCCGGAGGTCCTCGACGGCCTGGAGTACCTGCGAACAGCGACGCTCGGCCTGCCCTACCCCAACCACAAGGGCAAGCGCGTCGTGGTCATTGGTGGCGGCTTCACCTCGATGGACTGCTCGCGAACGTCGATCCGCCAGGGCGCGGCCGAGGTGACCCTCGTCTACCGCCGCGACATGAAGGACATGCCCGCCTCGAACGAGGTCCATGAGGCGATCGAGGAGGGCGTCACCGCCATCTTCCAGGCCGGCCCGACCCGGGTCATCACGGACAAGGACAACAACGTCACGGGCGTCGAGTTCATTCGGATGGCCCTGGGGGCGCCCGACGCGTCGGGTCGCCGCCGGCCCGAGCCGGCACCGGGCACCGAGTTCACGATCCCGTGCGACCGCGTCCTGCTGGCCATCGGCCAGGGCCCCGAGCTCGACTGGATCGGCCCTGGGTCACAGGGTCCCAAGCCCACGAAGAACAACCGCCTCGCGGCCGATGCCGTGACGTTCGAGACCGGCCGGCCCGGCGTCTTCGGCACGGGCGACGTTCGGATCGGCGCGTCGACCGTCGTCGCGGCTATCGCCGAGGGCCGGCGCGCGGCATACGCGGTCGATGCCTTCCTGCGCGGCCACGAGCTGTCGGCGATCCGGACCCGCCAGACGCTGGCCGAGCCGCAGCCCGAGTTCCTCTCGATCGTGCCGTTCACCGCGGAGCTCAAGACGCCGCGCTACCGGATGAAGGCCATGGAGGCCGAGGAGCGGAACCACAACTACGTCGAGTACGAGATCCCGTACTCGCGCGAGGAGATCGTCGCCGAGTCGACCCGCTGCCTGCAGTGCACGTGCGAGGCAATCGGCTACTGCGACCTGCGCCGCCTGGGGATCGAGTACGGCACGACCTTGCAGACCCTCGAGCCCAACACCCATGAGGGCGCCGGCTTGCGCTCGGTGAACGAGAACCGGTTCACGGGCATCAACCACGACTACATCCGCGACGATTCGCACGCCTTCATCCTTCGCGAGCCGTCGCGCTGCATCGACTGCGGCCGCTGTGCCAACGTCTGCGCCGAGGTCGTCGGCGCGGCCTGCTACGACTTCATGCGAATCGGCTTCGACACCCTGGTCACGACGCCGCTCGACATGAGCCTCAACGACACGCCCTGCGTCTCCTGCGGGCGCTGCGCCGAGACGTGCCCGACGGGCGCGCTGATGCCCAAGCCGCGGGTCCTCCAGAAGTACGAGGTCGACGAGAGCCGCTGCATCCTGTGCGGGATCTGCGTCGACGCCTGCCCCTACGACGCACTCCGGGACGGCGGCGAGTTCGAGCTCGCCCACTCGAGTCGCGAGGAGCCGATGATCGACCTGATGGCGATGGCCCAGGTCGACCGCGAGACCGAGGTCACGTACATCCGCAAGGAGCGCGACTGGATGCAGCGGGCAATCGAGGCGGGTCGCTTTATCGAGTCCGACCGGCTGCTCACCGTCCTGCCCGCGAGCCTGTCGCGCGACGGCGACTCGCCCGGCAACGGCTCCGGCGCCGGGAACGGATCCCACGGCGGCTCGCACGCCCACCTGAAGTAGCCGACCGAATGCGAGCCTGGCTCTACCTGATCGCGGCGGCGGTCGCTGGCGCGATCGTCACGACGCCGGCGATCTTCGTCCTGATCCTGCTCGGCGGGTCCTTCAATGACGCGCTCGTGGCCGGGCTGGCGACGCTGATGCTTGCGGCGGGTATCGCCGTCGTCTCGATGCGCGACATCATCCGCTGCGGCCTGGCGATGATCGTTTGCTTCCTGGCCCTGGCCGGGCTGTACGTCACGCTCGGCGCGCCGATGGTCGCGGCGGCCCAGGTGATCGTCTACATCGGCGCGATCAGCGTCCTGATCCTGTTCGCGATCATGCTCACCGCGGACAAGAGCGGCAGCGGCCGGCTCACCTTCCAGACCCAGGCCGCTCCCGCTGCTGTCGCTGCGATCGTGGTCGCCGTGCTGGTCGCCGTGGCGGTCGCGGGCACGGACTGGGCCGCCACGAGCGAGCACGTCCGGATCGCGACTGAGGCCCTGGCCCGGATCCTGTTCCATGACTTCGTCCTCGCCTTCGAGGCAGTCAGCGTCCTGCTCCTCGCGGCCGTCGTCGGCGCCGTCTTCCTGGCGAAGCGCGAGCAGGGCACCTGATGGGCATCGCCGACCAGCTCAACACCTATCTCACGCTGTCGGGGATGCTGTTCGCGATCGGGACATTCGGCTTCCTCGCTCGCCGGAACGCCATCTCGATGCTGATGTCGATCGAGCTCATGCTCAATGCGGTCAACCTCGCGATTGTGGCGTTCGGGGCCTTCATCCCGAGCCTCCAGGGCAGCGCCGCGGTGATCGCGCTCATGGTCATCGCGGTCGCGGCGGCGGAGGCGACCGTCGGGCTGGCAATCGTCATCGCGATCTTCCGCAACCGGCGGACGCCGCTCGTCGACGAGTACGACGCCATGCGCCGATGACGCTCCACCAGCTCCTCGTCTTCCTGATCATCGCCCTGCCGCTCGTCGGGTTCATCACGACGGCCCTCCTGGGCCGCCGGCTCGGGCCCAACGCCTTCTGGATCCCCGTCGGCGCGGTGGTTGGGTCGTGGGCGATCGCGATGGTCGTGATCGCGACGTTCCATTCCGCGATCCCGGAGGGCAGCGCGGGGCTCGGCGTGACCCTCTGGGAATGGATCCCGGCCGGGGCGTTCCACGTCGACTTCGGGTTCTTCGTCGACAACCTGACGGCGGTCCTGCTCGTAGTGGTGACGACGATCGGGATGCTCGTCCACGTCTACTCGATCGGCTACATGCGACACGACCCCGGCTACTGGCGCTTCTTCGCCTACCTCAACCTGTTCATGGTCTCGATGCTCCTGCTCGTGCTCGCGGACAGCTGGCTGGTGCTCTTCGTGGCGTGGGAGCTGGTCGGCCTGAGCAGCTACCTGCTCATCGGCTTCTGGTACCGCAAGCGGACGGCCGCCGAGGCGAGCAAGAAGGCGTTCATCACGAATCGCGTCGGCGACGCCGGGTTCGCCCTGGGGATCATGGCCATCTTCGTCAACACCGGCACGCTGAATATCCGCGACTCGATCGAGGGCTTGCTCCATCCGGTCAACGCGGGCGCCCTGTGCGCCGGGGCTGGCTGCCCGTCCGAGATCATCCCGATCTGGATCATCGCCCTGCTGATCTTTGCCGGCGCGGTTGGCAAGAGCGCCCAGTTCCCGCTGCATGTCTGGCTGCCGGACGCGATGGAGGGCCCGACGCCGGTGTCGGCGCTGATCCACGCCGCGACGATGGTCAACGCCGGCGTCTACCTCGTCGCCCGCGCCAACCCGATCTTCGCCCTCGCGCCCGAGGTCATGGTCGTGGTCGCCGGGATCGGCATCTTCACGGCCATCCTCGCCGCGTCGATCGCGATGACCCAGACCGATATCAAGCGCGTCCTCGCCTACTCGACCCTCAGCCAGCTCGGCTACATGTTCGCCGCGCTCGGCGTCGGGGCATTCACCGCGGCGATCTTCCACCTGATGACCCACGGCTTCTTCAAGGGCCTCCTGTTCCTCGGCTCGGGGTCGGTGATCCACGCCGTCCACGACGAGCAGGACATGCGGAAGATGGGCGGCCTCCGGAAGAAGATCCCGCAGACCTACCTGACGATGCTGATCGGCGTGATCGCCATCTCGGGCATCCCGCCGCTGGCCGGCTTTTTCAGCAAGGACGAGATCCTGAGCGAGTCCTTCAAGCTCGGGTTCCAGTGGGTCTGGGCCATCGGGATCCTGGTCGCGGTGATGACCGCGTTCTACATGTTCCGGCTGATCGGGCTGACGTTCTGGGGCAAGAGCCGGGTCGATCCGGCGGTCGAGCCGAAGATCCACGAGTCGCCGCGGGTCATGACGGTGCCGCTGTGGCTCCTGGCCATCCCGTCGGTCGTGCTCGGTATCGCGCTCACGTGGCCGGGCCCGCCGCTGGGGCCGCTGTTCGGAATCGACGCCCAGGGTCCGCTCGCGAGCTACCTCACGCCGATCTTCGAGGCGGGCGAGGAGCTTCTGGGGCACCACGAAGCCGGGTTCCAGCTGTTCGGGATCGACGGCGTGCTCATCGTCGTCAGCGTCCTGGTGGCGGTCGCGGGCATGGTCGGGGCGTGGCGCCTCTTCGGGGTCGAGATCGGCCGGCTGCGCGCCCCGGCACAGCCGCAGGTCGTGCAGCGCCTGACCAATCGCTTCCACTTCCTGTACCGCGCCTCGGCCAACAAGTGGTGGTTCGACGACATCAACCACCTGCTGTTCGTCGTGGTCGGCGGACGCATCGCGAATGGCCTGGCCTGGTTCGATCGCAATGTCGTCGACGGGATCGTCAACGGCATCGGCGCGCTGACCCGGCGGAGCGGCAGCGGCCTCGCGCGGGTCCAGACCGGCCGCGTCCAGAACTATGCCCTTGGGATTGCCCTTGGGCTGATCGCGATGGCCGGCTCGTACTTCATCATCCTGGGGCGGTAGGCGATGGCCATCGGACTCCTGACCGCCGTCGTCTTCCTGCCGCTCCTCGGGGCTGTGGTCATCGGCCTGGCCCCGGTGCGCTGGGCCAGGATCCTGGCCCTGGTGACTTCCCTCGCGACGTGGGTCGTGTCGCTCGTGGTGGCCGGCGCGTTCAACGCCGGGGCGCCGCAGGCCGGCGGCGGCTTCCAGCTCGTCGAGGAGATCCCCTGGATCCCCATCTTCGGGATCGAGTACAAGCTCGGCATCGACGGCCTGTCGCTCGCGCTCGTCCTCCTGACGACGACCCTGACCTGGATCAGCATCCTGGCGAGCTTCGCCCCGATCCAGGTCCGGATCAAGGAATACATGATCTCGTTCCTGATCCTCGAGGTTGGGATGATCGGGGTATTCCTGGCCCTCGACACGTTCCTCTTCTACATCTTCTGGGAGGTCGTGCTCGTCCCGATGTACCTGATCATCGGGATCTGGGGCGGCCAGAACCGGATCTACGCGACGATCAAGTTCGTCCTCTACACCCTCGTCGGCTCACTGCTGATGCTCGTAGCGATTCTTGCCACCGCGTTCGCCTATCAGGCCGCCCACGGCGGCCTGTGGGCCGGCGCGTTCGACTTCGTGGAGCTCCGGGCCTACGCCGGGACGACCGGCTTTGCCGACGGCCTCCAGCTCCTCGCCTTTGCGGCGTTCTTCCTCGCGTTCGCGATCAAGGTCCCGATGTTCCCGTTCCACACGTGGCTTCCGGACGCGCACGTCGAGGCGCCCACCGCGGGCTCGGTGATCCTTGCCGCGATCATGCTGAAGCTTGGCGCCTACGGCTTCATCCGGTTCAACCTGTCGCTCTATCCCGACGCTTCGCACACCTACGCGCCGCTGATCATCGTGCTCAGCCTGATCGCGATCATCTACGGCGCGATCGTGGCCATGGTCCAGCCCGACCTCAAGAAGCTGGTCGCCTATTCGTCCGTGAGCCACATGGGCTTTGTCACGCTCGGGATCTTCGTGTTCCAGGAGCAGGCGATGGACGGCGCGATCCTCC
>JBBQFS010000042.1:0-17051 GCA_038322255.1 Candidatus Limnocylindrales bacterium
GACTCTCTTCGCCGCGGTAGCACTGCTTGCCGGATCCGAGCGACGGGTGCGAGTCCGGCGCCGTCGCAGCTGAACATGGCGACGACCTCGAGCCCAGGACGGAAGCAGGCGAAATCGGAGGTCCGTGCGGATGAGGTAACCCTCGGCGGCGGCGCGAGAGCCCAGCCGCAGGACTCCAAGCGGGCCACCCCGGTCGCGAGCCAGGCGGCAGCGACCGAGCCGGTAGCGACCAAACGAACGAAACCGCGACCGCCCTCGACGCGAGCCTCAGAGGATGCCTCCCCCGCCAAACAACCGAAGGCACCGCCGAAGAAGAAAGCCCCCGCACGTGCGGGTGAGTCGCCCAACAACGCTTCCAGCGCACGAGCGAAGTCGACGTCCGCACTGCGCCCAGCGACTGCCTCGCGAGCGCGGTTCGAGCACGCGGCCGAGCCCGAGGTCCCCAAGGAATCGGAGCCCGCGCTCGTCGGTGGGCTCCGCCTGCGACCTGAGCGAGGTTGGGCTCGCCTCGTCTCGACTCCGGTTGGGAGACCGATGTCGACGTCGGTTGATGCGGTGCGGCTCCCACCTCCGCTCGAACCCCGGCGCAACCCGCCTATGGGCGCAAATTGGCAGCGTGGCGCCGATCCCGTGCCGGACGGCCGGTCCGAACGCAAACGCGACCCCACCACCCCGCCACGCGCCTGGACGCGCCGTCCGCCCGGAACCCACGCACCGCACCTGGTGTCAGCCCACCCCGCGCAACGCGGCTCGACCCTTGCCACGCTTTTCGGCGCGACCTTGTTGACCATCGGGTTGCTTGTCGCCGGCAGCATGCTCACGCAGCCATCGGACCACCGGGCAGGTCCGACGCCGGGCGTTACCTCCGTCGTTGCGGCACGTTGGAGGTCCGTCGAGGAAACGTTCGACGGCCTGCCGACGAACAGCAAGCTTCCTGAGGCCTGGAAGGTGGGTGGGGCCGGCATTGCCGAAATCATCGCCCTTCCGACGAGCATCGATCGGAGCGCCCGCATCGCCTCCACGATCAACGGCGAGGCCACATCAGCTTGCAGATCGGCCGCAGTCGTTCCGGCAGGCAGCATCCGGGTCGCCGTCGACCTGCTCCTCGGGCGGGCTCCGTCGTCGGCCGTTGCCGTCGTGACCATGGAATCCGGCAGCTCCAGCCAGCTGGCCTTCGGCGTGGACCCGACCGGGTCACCCGTCGAGATCATCGCCGGCGAGGCCGTCAGGCCAGCTCAGGCGAGCGCGTCGGCGCCGAACTCGGCGGCTCCATCAACGACGCGGGTAGTGCCGATGTGGCAGCGGCTCGAGGTTATGATCGATCCGACGAGTGGCGCGGTCCAGTGGCAGGTCCGCGACACCTCAGGTGGCCAGACGGGCGCCGGGACCACCAAGATCCGCGATATGACGGCAGCGCCCCTCGAGATCTGCTTCCTCTCGCCTCAGGGATCGCCATCCGGGTGGACAGCGATCGACGACCTCGTCGTCGAGGGATGACGCGGACGAGCCTCGAGCATCGCCTCCCGAGCCTGGCCCTGGCGGTAGCGGTCGGATTGATGGCTATTTCGTGCGGGTTTGCCGTTGGGCAGGATAGAAGTCCCGGCGACGTGGCGACGCCGCGCCCCTCGCTGGCACCCGTGCCAACCCCTGCCAACCTCGAGAGCCTGGTTGAGCCCGACCTGCCGACACTGGTGCCGGCCTCTCTGCTCAATCGCATCCCGACTCGCGTCCGCGTGAAAGACCTGGAAATCGACCTGCCAGTGGTGCGACCGCCCCCGGATCCAGATCACTACCCCTATTGCGATGTAGCGGAATTCATCCCAGCCATGTCGAGGCCCGGTCGTCCTGGGACGACCTTTCTCTATGCCCACGCGCGGACGGGCATGTTCCTGCCGATCCTCGAAGGTGCCCGCGTCGGTGGCGGTCGGGCCATGGTCGGGATAGAGGTCGAGGTCTTCACGAACGATAACTGGGTGTTCACATACCAGGTCTCGGAGGTGCGCCGTCACGTCGTGTCGCTCGACTTTGCCTACCGGGCAACGGTGGAACAGGCGATCCTGCAAACCTCGGAGGGACCTCACGGGACCCCCGGCAGGACATTGCTGATTGCGGTGCCCAGTGACGAGAGAACCGCCTCTGCCGGGGAGGCCCAACCGGTCGCGCATCCCGTCGCGTGTGGCTCGGGCTAGCGGTGCTTGACTCCGCCGCCCGGTACCCGCCCCATATCCGATGCCTCCGCCGCTTTGTGCTCGTATCAAACAACATGAAGGTGCGACCCATGCGTTATTCTGTGCGCGTAGCGTTGGGAATACGCTTGGCTGCCGGGGGTGAAGCACGGAGGAACGCATGTCTAGTTACCTGCGCATGGTCGTTAGCGCGACGCTCGCAATCGCGTCTCTCTTCCTTGCCGCGTCGCTGACGCTCGCCACCGGCGGCCGCACGTTCGTGGTGACGCTCGCCGGAGGAGCCACGGACGATCCGGACGGCACTGGTACGGCTTGGCTGCGGGTCAACCCCGGAACCGGAGAGGTCTGCTACACCATCACGGTCGCGAACATCGGCGTGCCGACCGAGCCGGCCGCCGGCCTCGGCGCCGCTCACATCCACGACTATGCGACCACGGGCATTTTCGTTGACCTCGAGACGACCTGGACGGCGACGACGTCAGGCTTCACGACGGCCGGGTGCACGAACGGGGAGCGCGACGCACTCATCGCCCTCCTTCGCGACCCGTCGGGCTACTACGTGAACGTCCACACGGTCGAGTATCCAAGCGGCGCAATCCGCGGCGATCTCCGGTAGCAGCCGGCTGGAGGGCCGGCCGGGCGGTAGTCCCGGGGGTCACGGCCAATTTGGCGAATCGCGTCGATAAACTCGAGCGTGCCAACCTCTCTCCTCAGCGATGCCTTCGCCCATCACCTCTGGGCGACCGAGCGGCTGATCGACGCCTGCGCCGCCCTCAGTCGCGAGCAGTTGATGACGCCGGCGCCGGGGATCCTCGGATCAATCATGGACACCCTCGGCGACCTCGTGAATGCCGACGGCTGGTACCTGTCGTTCTTTAGCGAGCGAGCGGTCGGGATCGCCGCGGCCGCGACCACAACCCTCGCCGACTTTCGCTCTGCCGCGAGGAGCAACGGCAAGGTGTGGATGCAGCTACTCGCGTCGGACCTCGACGCCGACGAGGACGTCGTGGCACGAGACGATGAAGGCGGAGAGTTCCATGCGCCGTTGGGGCTTCGACTCGCCCAGGTCATCCACCACGGCACCACTCACCGCAACCAGATGTGCACCGCCCTGACGAGTTTCGGCATTACGCCGCCACAGATCGACCTCTGGGACTTCGGTGAAGCAACCGGCCGTACCCACGATGTGCCCCCGCCCTGATCCATCCGGCTCAGGACCGGCGGCCTGACCAGAATGATCGGGCGACCTCGCACCGTATGACTCCGACCGCACGTGTGATGGTCCACACCCGCTCGCATCTAACGGAAAGCTACGCGCCGCGGGTACCAGCTCCCGCGCAGGAGGCGCGGAGGGAGAGTCCACGCACTTATCGGCGCCGCACGGGAACGATTCGCAGCCATCAGGCGCCATAGCACGCGAGCGCAGACGAAGCGCCGTGCCAGCACCGTGAGGCGACCGTGGACCAGCGAGGTCTCGTCGAGCGAGCGCGAGGAGGCGAGCATGACGCCTTCGCAGCGCTTGCCGGCGCGGCCATCGCGCGCCTGGACGCGGCCCCCGCCTGATCCTCCGGGACCGCGAGCTCGCGCGAGACGCGGTCCAGGATGCGCTCATCCGCGCCTGCGGGACCTGCCCGGGTTGCGCGACCCGGATCGGTTCGACGCCTGGCTACATCGCCTGACCGTTCACGCCTGTCTCGATATCGCTCGTCGTCGCCGGCGCCGGGTGCGCGAGGTCGAGCTCACGCCGATCTCGCTGCCCACTGCGGATGCGTCCTCGAATATCGCCAACCGCGAGCTCCTGGACGAAGCCCTGCGACGACTCGATCCGGAATGGCGGGCCGTGGTCGTCCTCCATTTAATGGTCGCCCGATGGGGCCTCCATCCTGGAGCTCCCCGGGGATGACCCCGGGCACATGTATATCGACGATGCTACGACAGGGGACGTGCAGACGGCGCCCTGGGTCGTGAACGGCGAGAGCAGCTGGCAGCGCACCGCGCGCTGACCAGGGAGGGCCGGGTCTCGGCCAGGCCGGGACTCCCAAGGCCGGCACTCCCGCAAGCCGGCGCCTTCTGAACGGGCTCGCTCCCGGGCATCCTTGGGAGCGAGCTCTCGCGCACGCTGAACACGTCTCGGCGTTTCGAGCTCGCGAGGTTCGGGGCTCATGGCGAATCACGGCCGCAGGCCGACGCTTGCGAGCTCCGCGCGGGCGAGCCGATCGTGGCGCCCGCTGGTCCAGTCGCCAATCGGGTCCGGCGTGAACTCGAGGAGGGTCGCGTAGTCAAGCCGGGCCACGGCTCTCATGGCCAACGTCTCCTGGACCCGGGGACCGGAGGACTCGGGTGCGATCCGAATGGCCCGGTGCCCGGCGCGCATGCGGTGCAGCCGCTCCCAGCGCCACGGCAGGTAGCGCGAAAGCCACGGCACCAGCGTCACCAGCGCCAGCAGGAGGGTGAGCACTGCAGCGACCACGAGGATGAACTGCTCGAGCGAGGTTCCCAGATCCGAAAGCGGCCGGCCGGCGCCCGCAAACGCATCGCGGGCGACGTCGTGCAGTTGCGCGCCGATCAACGGCACGCCGGCGAGCGAGTCACCGAGGTCCGTGCCGCTCTTGATCATCGTCTGCCCGCCGGCGGTGATCGCCCGCCCGGCCTCCGCGAACCCGGCCAGGAACTGGAAGAGCTGCCATGCGAGGCTGCCCCAGATCACGACCCATCCCAGGGTTGCGAGGTCCGCCACCTGCTCCTTGACCCTCGCGACCGGCAGCTCGCTCCAGATTCTGATCACGGTTGGCCCTCCCGGCGATTCGGTAGCAGACGCGGGATATGGCTGGTCGTCGTCGCTACCTCGGCAGTAAACCCAGTGTGCCTCAAGCGGCTTTTGCGCCGGTGTCGAGGAGCTGACGATGGTCCGCCCAGGGGGCCCTGCGCCGGAGTTCGGATACGCTCGCCCTGTGACCACTCGCACACCCGAAGCCGAAGCGGCCCGGGTCGACCTGCCTCGGAGCCGAACGGCGCACCGTTCGCCATCCGACCTGCCCTTCCGATTCGCCGATCGGGGCCTGGCCCAGGCGCTCGCCGCGGAGCGCTCCGAGCCCACCTGGCTGCGCGCCGATCGGATCGCCGCGTGGCAGGCGTTCGATGCGCTGCCGGTCGAGGCCAACCAGCTGTACACGCCGTACGTCGACCTGCGCGCCGCCGAGCTCGACGGCGCGCGGCCCTACGTCCGAACCGCGGCCGACGCCGATGCCGGCCAGCCGGCCCCCTCGCTCCACGACGTCGCTGGCGTCATCGAGCTCGCCGAGGACTGGGTCGTTGCGCTCCGATTGGGTGATCAGGCGCGAGCCGCCGGAGTGACTCTCGAAACGTTCGGCGCAGCCCTCGCCCGCGACCCGGACGGCCTCCGGACCGACCTCGACGGCGGCGCGACGCTGCCAAGCGACGACAAGCTTGCGCTCCTTGCGCGTGGCTTCTGGAGCCAGGGCGCCAGGTTGGTCGTCCCGGATGGTGTCCACATCGAGCAGCCCTTCCTCGTTCGCTGGGCGTCCTCGGCCCCGAACCGGGTCCTCATCACCAGGACGCTGATCCGCCTCGGCGCGGGCGCCCAGGTCAGCCTCGTCGAGGAGCAGGTGCCGTCCGGCCCGCCGATCGATTGTGCTGCCGGCGAGACCGTGCCCCAGGGCCTGTTCCACGGCACGACCGAGGTCGTTCTCGGGGCCGGCGCATCCCTTGCGATCTCCTCGATCCAGGACCTCGGGCCGGACCAGGTGGTGTTCCAGCACCGGCACGCCACGATCGGCGAGGGCGCGTCACTCCACTGGGCGTTGGCCCAGCTCGGCGGCCGTATCGTCCGGTCGCGCGTCGACAACCGTCTCGAGGGCCACCGCAGCTCGGTCGAGCAGGTCGAGATCGTTTTCGGTGGCGAGCAGCAGCTCTTCGACCTGACTTCCTATACCCGCCACATCGGCCGCGACACGACCGGCAACCTGCTCTCGAAGGGCGCTCTCCTCGATCGGTCGCGTTCCTTCATGAAGGGGATGATCACCATCGAGCGGTCGGCGGTCGGGACCGATTCGTTCCTCGGCGAGTTCGGCATGAACCTTTCGAAGGCCGCCCGGGCGGTCGCGATCCCGTCGCTCGAGATCGACCAGCCCGACTGCCGCCGCGCCGCGCATTCGTCGTCGGTCGGGCCGATCGACGCGACCCAGCTGTTCTATCTCGAGAGCCGGGGCATCTCGCCCGACGACGCCCGGAAGTTCATCGTCCTGGGATTCCTCGAGCCCGTCGTCGCGCGGGTGCCGCTCGGCGCCGCGCGCGACCGCCTGCGCGAGCTGCTCGACGAGAAATGGACGGCGGGCATCGTCGAGGCCGCGACCGCCGCGTGACCGCCACCCGGCTGGTCGACCTGATGGGCGTCGACGAGGTGCCCGAGGGCACGATGAAGATGGCCCACGTCGACGGCACCGATCAGGTCATCGTCGTTCACACGGGCGGCGAGATCCGGGCGTTCCAGGGGATCTGCACGCACGAGTACTTCGAGCTCGACAAGGGCTTCCTGACCGGCGGTGGCTCCCCCGGCGCGAGTGGCAGGCCCGCCGGCACGCTGACCTGCGCGCTCCACCTCTCGCGCTTCGACCTCGCCACCGGCGACCCGCTCGACCCGCCCGCCGAGCTCCCGCTCGCGCAATACCCCGTGATCATCGAGGAGAGCCGCATCCTCATTGAGATTCCGGAGGGTCCGCTGCCCGTCAACGAGTAGCAGCTACGGCGGGCTCAGGGTCAGGGTCTGGACGGTTGCGGCCGCGACGTTGCCGGGCGAGAAGGGGAGCGGCAGTGTCTCGCCTCGAGCCCACAGCGGGATCAGGTCGCCGTAATGCGGATCGAACGGGTTGCCGCTCTGGCCGGTCGTGATGATGATCCGCGCTGCGTCGATGTCGCTCATGTCGATGGTGAGGCGGAGCGACGGCCCATTCGTCACCCCGAACAGGTCCTTGATCCCGAGCGGCACGAAGCTGGGATCGTTCGGATCTGGGTACGCCCGCACGACCCGGTAGTAGTTGTTGTCGATCGCTCCGTCGGCGCCGGCCACCGGCCGGCCGGGTGGATTGAAGTACCACTCCAGCGGCGGGATGCCCGAGGAGCCGAGCGTCGACTCGCGGAACGTCACCTGGTGGAGCCGTCCCCAGGTCCAGTTCGCGGGGTCGCCGTACGCGGATCGCAACTGAGCGGCCGTGGCATCGATCGCGGCCGGAACGATGACCTTCGGATCGAACGGCCCGTTCCGGTCGGGCTGGTTCACGCGCCACCAGCCGCTGGTCGGGGAGCGAAGGATCTCGATGAGCGCCCCCCACGAGAAGACCGAGCCGACATATTCGCGCGCCAGCGGCCCGAGCTCGTCGTCGAAGATCGCCCGCATGAGTGCCAGCTCCGTCGTCACATATGCGGCACACCCTACCGAGTCGACGTCGCATTGACGGTCCCACGAAACGATCCGGTCCCAAAGCAGCCGGCCGTCCTTGGTTGTCAGCACAAACCTGAGGGCTCGGAGTGCCGGAATGACGTCATCGGCCCGGCGCAGGTAGGTGTCGAGCTGGATTGCGCGCATGTCCTCGGCAGTCAGCTTCGGCACCTCGGCGAGGCGCTGGATGACGCGCGCCGCGCGATAGCCGGGATCCCAGTCGCGGCCGAGCCAGAACGGGTAGCTCGCGTCGACCGCGGCGTTGTTGGCGCTGACGATCTGGCCGCCCTCGGGATCGAGCTGCCACGGGAGCTGGTCGCCCGGCACGTAGCCGGTCCACTCCTCGGTCCCGCTCGTCCCATCGCGGACCCGCTCGCCGTCGCGGGGACCGGCACGAATCGGGATCAAACCCGGCAGCACGTAGCCGATGTGGCCGTCGACATCGGCGTAGATGAAGTTCTGGCTGGGCGAGCCGTACCCATCGAACGCCGCATGGAAGTCCGCGAAGCTCGTCGCGGTGTCGATCTTGAAGAACGTCTCGAGCGCCAGGTCGACCTCCGCCGTCGTCGTCCAGCGGAGGGCGAGGACGGGTCCGTCCCCCAGGCGCTTGTCGACGTCACTGAGGACCGGTCCGTGTCGCGTCGATCGGACGTCAATCTCGACGTCTGCACCGCCCCGGACCTTGATCGTCTCGTGCCTGATCTCGAACGGCACGGATGCGCCCTCGAAGATGTAATGGCCCTTCGGATCGGTCGGGTCGACCTTCTCCACGAAGAGGTCCTGGGTGTCCGGCCCGACGTTGGTCGCGCCCCACGCGATCCGCGCGTTGTGGCCGAGAACGATCGCCGGTGCGCCCGGGAACGTGACGCCCACGACGTCCCACGGGCAACCCTCGAACACGATCCGGCAGTGGAGGCCGTTGATGATCCAGACCGACGGGATGCCGAAGCCGAGGTGTGGGTCGTTGGCCAGGATCGGCTTGCCACTTGCGGTTCGATCGCCCGAGACGACCCAGTTGTTCGATCCGACGCCGTGGCTGCCGATGAGGCCCTCGCCCCCATCGAGGCCAGCCAGCGACGCGACCGCCGTCGCCAGGTGGGCGAGGTCGGTCAAAGCGGCGACGTGGTCGGCTGTCAGGTTCGGAGCCCATCCGGCTGTCGTGCCGGCCGGCGTGGGCGCAGCTCCAATTGGTTGCCCAGGTGCACCCGGCGGTACCGTCGCGCCGGCGCCACCGGAGCCTTTGAGGCCTGTCGGGGTGATCACGGGCGCAGCCGGGTCATACGCCGGGAATAGCTCGTCGGTCTTCGCGGCATGGCCAAGCTTCACGTCGGCGAGCAGCCGGAAGATCTCGGCATCGGCGTTGCCACCCAGCGACCAGGCCTGGACCTTCTGCCACGTCGCCGTGTCGAGCGGAGTCCACGCCTCAAGCGTGAAGCCGCCGACCCCGCCGCGGCCCGACAGCAGCCCGGTCACGACGAAGGCCGTTGACAGCCGGCCGTCGTGCTCTGCGATCCAGGCGTTCACGCCGTCGGCGTAGGCCTGCATGACCGCCACGGACTGCGGGGACATCGCGGCAAGGTCGCGCTGCGCCGCGATCCGCCAGCCGAGCGTCCGAATGTAGCGGTCCGTGTTTAGCTGGCCTTTTCCGAACAGCTCGGCGAGCCGGCCAGCGCCGATCCGACGTGAGAGCTCCATCTGCCACATCCGCTCCTGGGCATGCGTGTAGCCCTGCGCGAAGAACAGGTCGTGCTGATCGGCGGCCGTGATCTGGATGATCCCGGCCCCGTCGCGGCCGACCGTTACCGGCCGATCCAGGCCCTTCACCGTGATGGTCCCGGAGGTCTGGGGAAAGCCACGCTGCGTGCTGACGGCGCCCAGGAGGACTGCCGCGACGAGCAGGAGCGCGACGAGGAGGGCGAGCAACTTCACCAGCCGCCACGCGAGCCGTCCTCGACGCATTCGCGCCCTCCTCAGCGGGGAAGCGTCGTGCCGCGCCCGTCGGCGATCGCGGCCCTGACGATCGCATCCGCGAAGACGAGGTCGGCCAGCCCGACGCCAAGGTGGGTGACGACTACCCTGCCCGCGGGCCGCGCCCTGCCCGCGATGATCGCCTCGCCGATCGTGGCAGTGGGGTCGGGATAGCCATCGAAGTTGCCCGCTTGGCGGTTCGCCAGGAACTGCTCACGATGGTCGACAAGGAACATGGCGGCTTCGCGGGCCACCTCGGCGGCGCAGTAGGTCGCATAGTCGACCGGAACGACCGTCGCGTTCGATTGGAGCCAGGCATTCGTCATCGACTGGCGAGCTTCGGCGGGCCCGAAGGACGCCGCCGTGATGACGACGTCCGCGCCTTCGACGGCCTCGCGCGCGGAGCGGTGGACCTCGACCGAGACGATCCCCGGGGTGGTCCGGGCCTGATCGGCCAGGGCCTCTGCGCGCTCTTCGTGTCGATCGAACAGGTGGAGCGCCGAGCCAGGCTGGACGGCGCCGACGACCGCCAGGTGCGATCGGCCCTGGATTCCCGCGCCGACGATCGCCACGTGCGTCGACGGGCCCGGGGCCCTGGGGTCTTCGTCCGCCGTCGCGGGTCCGTTGCTCGGGCCGAAGTGCCGGAGAGCGACGCCCGTGACCGCAGCCGTGCGTTCGGCGGTGATCGGGCCGCCGTCGAGGATCGCGATCGGGCTACCGGTCTCGGGGTCGTTGACCACGATGACGGCGCTGATGGACGGCAGGCTCAGGGCGTTGTTCGTCGGGAAGCCAGCGACCCATTTCATCCCGACGAGATCGGATTTGGCGGAATCCGCTCGGAGATGCGCGGGCATCGCGTGCACGAACGAGCCCGTCGGGCGGGGATGGATCCCGATCTTGGGTGGCAGCTCGCTCGCGCCGGGTCGCGCCAGCGCGGTCAACGTCCGTTCCGCGAGCAACAGTCGCTTGTCGAGCGGGGGCATCGCAGCGACGACGTCCGCGGCGCCGAACCAGCGGAGCGGCGGGAGCGCTCGCGAACCAGCGACCGGCGGCGGACCCGACATCTGCGCGAATTGTAGTGACCGGCCGTCGCGCCGAGATCGACGACAGCGGCCCACGGGGTGGGGAGCGGACTCCCCGCAGATCGGTACGATGCAACGCTATGGCCCCCCTCGACGCAACCCAGAGCCTCGAGAACCTCAAGCTCGAGCGCGACGCGATCGCCCTGTACGAGGGACTCGGGAGAATCGAACGCGATCCGCGGCGCGCGGAGGCCTTCCGGACGATCGCCGGGAACGAACGGCGGCACGCCGAGGTGTGGGCCGGCAAGCTGCGCGAGCTCGGCGTGGCGGTTCCGGAGCCCGGCGGTCCTCGCCTCCGCATCCGGACCATCCTCCTGATCGCCCGGATGTTCGGGACGCACGCGGTACGCGACCTCGTCCAGGCCCTCGAGGGCGACGAAGAGCAGGCCTACAACGCCCAGGCCTCGCCCGAGGTCAACGCGATCGCCGCCGACGAGCGCGAACACGCCGCGATCTGGGATCGGCTGAGCGGCGGCGCAGGCTCGCCGGGCCACGCCGCCCATCGCCCGAGCGACATCGCCTCGGGCGAGCGCTGGCACCACGCCGGCCGCTCGGGGACGCTCCGGGCGGTGATCTTCGGCGTGTCGGACGGGCTGGTCTCGAATCTCGCCCTCGTGATGGGCGTCGCCGGGGCGTCGCATGGCCAGGGCTCGTTCGTGCTCCTTGCCGGCGTCGCAGGGCTCCTCGCCGGCTCGTTCTCGATGGCCGCCGGCGAGTACATCTCCATGCAGTCCCAACGTGAGCTCTTCGAGCGCCAGATCGCCCTCGAGCGCGCGGAGCTCGAGGCGATGCCCGAGGAGGAGCAGGCCGAGCTCGCCACCGTCTACCGGGCCAAGGGCTTCACCCAGGCGGAGGCCGAGACGATTGCGGCCCGGATGTTCAAGGATCCCAAGCACGCCCTCGACACCCTCGTCCGGGAGGAGCTGGGGCTCGATCCCGACGAGCTCGGTTCGCCATGGGGCGCCGCGATCGGGTCGTTCGTGGCCTTCGCGGTCGGAGCACTCGTCCCCGTGATCCCGTACCTCATGGCCACCGGCAGCACGCCGTTCGTCGCGGCGATCACGCTATCGCTCGCGGCCCTGTTCACGGTCGGCGCCGGCGTAAGTCTCCTGACCGGCCGCAGCCTCCTCTTCTCGGGCGTGCGACAGGTCCTCATCGGTGCGGCCGCCGCCGTCGTGACCTATGTCGTCGGCCTCGCCATCGGCGTCGCCGTCTGACGACTCGCCGCCTTCTACCACCAGGCGATCTGGGGGCGGCATCGAGAGGTACTCGCGGTGGACCCGCAGGACGGACTCCACTGTTCGCGAGTCGAGGAGTCGATCGGGGCCCGTGAGCCGCTCCGCGATCCAGTTCGCCTCGGCCCGTCGCTCGAGGTCGGCGAGGTCCTCCTCGCGGCGGCGGCCATCCATCGACACGATCGCGACAAGGCCGCCGCCGGCCACGAGCCCGACCAGCAGCAGCCACCATTGGAATTCGGCCATCAGGCCGGAAGGATAGGGCTCGGCGCACCGGGCATCGGCGAGGGGCCTCCCGCGTACACTCGGCCGCGATGAGCGACTGGACCCCGAGCGCGATCGCCGTCCAGCTCGGGCCGTTCCCCCTCTACTGGTATGGCGTCGCTTACGCCGTGGGTCTCGCAGCCGCGTACTGGGTGATGGTTCGCCAGGCCCGGCGCTTCGGCGAGAACCCCCAGATCATCGGCAACGCGTTGATCGTGGTTGCGATCGCGGCCTTGATCGGCGGCCGCCTCTACCACGTGATCGACCAGTGGCAGCTCTATGCCAGCGATCCCCTGAAGATCATCCTGCCGCCGTACAGCGGCCTGGGTGCGTTCGGCGGCGTGGTCACCGGCGCAATCGCGTTCGTCGTGCTGGCCCGGCGCTACCGCGTGTCCGCCTGGCGTTGGGCCGACATCGTTGCGCCGGGGATCTTCGTCATGCAGGCGGTCGGCCGCTGGGGCAACTTCTTCAACCAGGAGCTGTATGGGCCGCCGACGTCGCTGCCGTGGGGCATCGCGATCGATTGCGCCCATCGCGTGGCCGACTACCCGTGCACGACTTTCCTCCCGACGACCCATTTCCACCCCCTGTTCCTCTATGAGTCCCTCTCGGGGCTGCTCGGGGCGGTTGTGCTCATCTGGCTGTCGAGGCGTCCGTGGCCGTGGCTGCGCGTCGGCGACTTCGCCGGGATCCTCCTCATCTGGATTGGTGGGGTGCGCTTCTTCCTCGAGTTCCTGCGGATCGGGAACTGGCGGCTCGGCGACATCCCGACGGCCCAGATCTTCGGTGCAGCCTTCGTCGTGATCGGCATCGGCATCCTGTGGCTCCGGCGCCGGCAAGGCGCCCCGCCGTTGCTCTCCAAAGCGGCCGCGATCGCTGACGGCGGCAAACCGGACGAGTTCGATGACTTCGACGAGTTCGACAAACAGAAGGGATCGGCCGCGCGCGCCTGACGTTCGCGGCGGTGCCCCGCGGTGCTGGGCAGTGTCATGATCGGGGCGTGCCCGAGCCCGTGGCGTCGCCACCCAAGCGTCCTCGAGCGCGCATTCGGCCCGAAGCCCTCGCCGCCGCCCGGGGTGACGCGCGCGAAGGCCTCGAGTGGCTGGGCCGGGAGCCCGAAGCCCGGGCTTCATGGCTCTATCGGCTCGTCCGCCTGATCGCTCGGTTCGTGCTGTTCGGTATGTTCCGGTTCCGGATCGAGACCTCGGGCCAGGAGCACCTGCCCAGCGGCGGCTACCTCCTGGTCGCCGGCGCCCACCGGGGTTGGATGGACCCGTTCGTGGCGATGCATGCCCTGCCGGTAAGTCCGCGATGCTGGTTCCTTGGTAGCGGACCCTCGACGTTCACGTCGCGCTGGCGAGAGCGCCTCATCCGGCGCGTCGGCGGCCTCCTGCCGGTCTGGCGAGGCGGGCTCGGCGTCGAGGGGCACGTCCGGTCGGCACGGGCTGTCGTGAACGCCGGCGCGGTGTTCGTCCAGATGCCCGAGGGCTCGGTGAATGGCCCGCCGGGACGCCTGGGCCCGTTCCGACCCGGCTCGGCGCTGATCGCGCTGCGGACCGGCGCGGCGATCGTGCCGCTGGCGATGGCCGGCACCGAAGAGCTGTACCTCGGCCGGCGCATGGCCTCGCAGGTCCTGCCACCAACGACCGCGGCCGAGCTCCTCGGCGAGCGCTGGGATGGGGTCCTCCCGGAGCCGAATTCGCGGGCAGAGCTCGAGCTTGCCCGGCGGGCCACCGACGCCCTCGCCGCGCGCATCGGGCCGGTCGTCGAAGCGCTCTATCCGCCGACGGTCGATCCACCCTCGCACCCGCGGCGCTTCCGGAGGCGCCTGACCTGGCTGCTCCTCGGGCCAGGTCCGCTAGAGCACTGAGGGCCCACCGGGGGTCGCGGTGCCCGCCGCGTCCGGCGGTTCAGCCGAGGAAGAAGGTCGCGATGACCGCAACGAGCGGCGGCAGGACCTGGATGGCAGCCGCGCGCAAGAACGACGGGTTGTGCAGGAACAGCACCACCCCGGCCGCGATCATCGAGCCACACGCGAAGAGGACGATCGCGCGGCCGGCAACCGGGTCGCTCAGGGCGACGAGCGTCAGGCCGATCGCGACGCCAACGGCGAGGAAGAGGTTGTAGAAGCCCTGGTTGTAGGCCCACGACCGCACGACTCGCGCTCCGCTTCGGACGCGAGCCCGAACCGGCGCCAGACGGTCGGCCGCATGAACCACAGGCTCTCCATCGCGAAGAACCAGGCGTGGATGAGGGCCGCAACGGCGGCCGCCGCGATCGCGATCGGATGCACGCGCGCATTGTGGGGCGGTCCTCGTGGAGAACGCGGGGTTCCCCGGATATCCTCATGTTCGAATGAAGTACGCGGAAACGATCCTGGACCTCGTCGGCGACACGCCGCTCGTTCGGCTCACCCGCATCCCGCGCGACCTCGGTCCCCTCGAGGGCCAGCCGCTGATCCTTGCGAAGCTCGAGACGATGAACCCAGGCGGCTCGGTCAAGGACCGGATCGGCCTGCCGATGATCGAGGCGGCGGAACGGTCGGGGCAGCTCAAGCCAGGTGGCACGATCGTCGAGCCGACCTCGGGCAATACGGGCCATGGCCTGGCGATCGCCGCGGCGATCAAGGGCTACCGCTGCATCTTCGTGATGGCCGACAAGCAATCGGCCGAGAAGCAGGCGCTCCTGCGAGCGTACGGCGCCGAGGTCGTGCTCTGCCCGACGAACGTCGAGCCCGAGTCGCCCGAGAGCTACTACTCGGTGGCGGCCCGCCTGGCTCGCGACATTCCGGGTGCCTTCAAGCCCGACCAGTACTGGAACCAGCAGAACCCGATCGCCCATGAACGGACGACCGGCCCCGAGATCTGGGCACAGACCGAGGGCCGGATCACGCACTTCGTGGCCAGCGTCGGCACCGGCGGCACGATCACCGGCGCCGCCCGATACCTGCGGACCCAGAAGCAGGACATCCTGGTCATCGGGGCGGATCCCGAGGGCTCCGTGCTTTCCGGTGACACCGCGCGCCCGTACCTCACCGAGGGCGTGGGCGAGGACTTCTTCCCCGGCACGTACGACCCTGCGATGGTCGACCGCTGGGTCCGCGTCTCGGACCGCGATGCCTTCGCGATGGCCCGCCGGATCACGCGGGAGGAGGGGATTCTCGCCGGCGAATCGTGCGGCACGGTGATGATCGCGGCGCTCGACGAGGCTCGCCGGATCATGCGCGAGCGCGGGCGGGCGGCAAGCGATGCCGTGATGGTCGTCATCTTTCCCGACGGCGGCCGGAACTACCTCTCCAAGCTGTACAACGACGAGTGGCTGCGGGCCAATGGCCTCCTCTCGACCGCGGGCGCGGTGGTCCGCGTCGACGAGCTCCTGCGGGCGCGCCACCACGAGCCCGACCTACCCGACATCGTCCTGGCCCGCACGACCGACCGGGTGGGGGCGGCGATCGACCTCCTCCAGCTGTACGGCATCAGCCAGCTGCCGGTTTCCGAGCGGCCAGACGACGACGCCGTCGAGGGGATCGTCGGCTCCGTCAGCGAGAAGGGCCTGCTTGATCGGGCCTATCGAGACCCGACGGTCGTGGAGCGAACTGTCGGCGAGGTGATGGATGCGCCGCTGCCGACCATCGACCTCGAGGCCTCGCTCGACGAGGCGTTCGGCCAACTATCGGGCGGGACACCGGCCGTGGTGGCGGTCGCCCGCGGTCGACCGGCGGGCGTGGTCACCAAGCTGGACCTCCTCGAGTTCCTGGCGCATCGAAGTCCGCGTGCCGACTGACGGCGCAGGCGCTCCGGGCGAGCCCGGGGCTGACCTGCCGATCGCGACGATCCACACGCCCCGACTCGCGCTCGAATCCATGACGGTCCCGTTCATGCGGGCCCTCGTCGCTCACGACCTCGAGGCCGCGACGCGCGAGCTCGACGCGGTGCTCCCGGGCGGGCTGCCGGACCAGCTGGGACATTTCCTGCAGTACCGCCTCGCCCAGCTCGAAAGCGACCCGTCGATCCGGCAGTGGCTCGGCCGGGCGATGGTCCTGACCGAGGATGCCGGAGGTCGCCGCTTAATCGGCACGATCGGCTTCCACGGCCCGCCCGACGAGGCGGGGCGTCTCGAGGTGGGCTACCGCGTCGAGCCCGAGTTCCGTCGGCAGGGCTACGCCCGGGAATCGATCACGGCGCTGTTCGACTGGGCCGCCGTCGAGCACGGCATCAGGCGGTTCGTTGCCTCCATCTCGCCAGCCAATGAGCCCTCGCTCAGCCTCGTGAAAGGGTTCGGGTTCCGCGAGACCGGGTCCCACCTGGACGAGATCGACGGCCTCGAGCTGGAGCTCGAAGCCATGTGGCCCGAGCCGGAGCGTCGCCGAAGGTTGGCGTAGATGCACGATGACGCCCGAGGCGCTCTGCCATACGCTGACCGGCGTGGCGCGCCCGCCTGGATCGGCGCTGCCGGATCTTGGCGTCTCAGGAGGGTCGTGATGCAGGTCCCGAAGTCGATCGTGGCAGTCCTCCTCGCCGGCGTTCTGGCAGCCTGCGGCGGCACGCCCGCGGCGGCGACCGCCCCCGGTGGCGCGACCCAGAATCCAGGCGGCGGCGGTCCCACGGCCGGCGCGGAGGCGACGTCCGGCGTAGAGGCGACGCAGGGTGGCGGCGGCGGGACCAAGCCGGGCGGCTGGGACGCCAAGGGCAAGGTGCACTACGACCTGTCGGGCCCGGCCACGAGGAGCGGGGACATCGGCTTCTTCCCGACGACGAGCATCTTCAGTGGGCTGGACCAGACGATCCTGTACTTCCTCACCGAAGGGGTCCAGGAAACGTTCATCGTCACGATCTCGAACGGTGGCGAGATCACGGTGGCC
>JBBQFS010000043.1:0-17047 GCA_038322255.1 Candidatus Limnocylindrales bacterium
GCTTCGAGCATGATCGCGTTCATCGCAAAGGCGTTGACGATCGTCGAGACAGGACCAACCGGCTGGGCGACCCCCTCGATGTCGAGGAGCCCGTCACCGAGCGGCATCTTGGTATCGACGACGATGTCGACGACGTCGCACAGGTCGCGCCCGCTCGGGTGCCGGCTCGGATGCCCTTGGGGAAGGCCGCGCTGGTTCGCGATCGAAGTCACGCCGATGGTCGTCATTCCGAGCTCGTTCGCGTACAGGGCGCTGTCGATCGTCGCCGAGTTGATGCCGTAGGCGTTCACGATGATGAGCAGGTCGCCGCTGTCGAAGGCGACCTCGGCGAGGAGCGCTCGGGCGTAGCCCGGGGTTCGTTCGATCCGCATCGACCGTCCGGCGCCGTGTCCGAGGTAGAACCCGTCGTCGATGAAGGCGTAGATGGCAGCCAGGCCACCCGCTCGCGAGAAGACCTCCTCCGCCCCGATCTGCGAATGGCCACCCGGACCGATGACGTAGATGAGGCGATCCTCGGCGACCCGCTCGGCCACGGCTGCGCCGGCTCGAACGATCGACTCCGCCTCCTCGCGCGCGAGACGGTCGAGGATCGCCTTCGCCTTCTCGAGGTAGGTCACGTGGACGGGCGTTGCCATGGCGGTCTCCTTCTGGGTCTCGGACGTCATGCGCCAGCCGCAGCAGGGCCGCCGGCGAGCTCGATGAGGGCCTCGGCAAGTCGCTCGCCCTCGCCTTCTCGGAGGACGCTCGCGTTCGGCTCGTATCCGCCGATCGCGTAGGCGTCGGCCGTCGGGATGTAGCCGATCGTGCCGTCGCTCAGCGCGGCGATGCACGTGCTCGCCTCGCCAAGAGCCGAGCGGATCCGCTGGCCGAGCACCACGAACAGCTCGCCCTGGACACCGGCGTGGAGAAGCGGTCCGAGCGCGAGGGCGCTGATCCGGACGCGCACGGGTCCGTCGCGTTCGGGATCCTCGGCCTGCCCGGCGATGAGGTCGGCGTAGGCCGCCGCGACGGCGGCGTGGTAGGTCGCGTCCTCCGACAGTCCGGCGGCGTGGACGTCGGCATCGGCGCGCGCCGCCGAGGTCGCGGCCTCACGGGCCGCCACCGGGTCCGGCAGCGGCTTTCGCTCGAGCTCCAGGACGCGCGATTTGCCCCAGACCCGGTCCGAGGGGGCTGGTCGGAGCGACTGCCAGACCGCGATCGCGCAGTCGGCAACGAGCCGTCCATACCGCTCCGCGGACTCGAACGTGCGCCACGGCACGACGATCCCGACCATGCTCCCCTCCGGCGAGTAGCCGCCCGGGTTCACGTCGCCCTGGGGCCCCGTGGAGAACATCGCCACGCCACCGACCGCGGCCTCGATCGCGCGACAGGCGACACCCGGGTAATCGGCCGTGTATTCGGTGTTGTTCGGCCCGAGCGTGGTCGGATGGCAGCCGTAGTTCGCGAGCGTCGCGATCGGCGTCCCGTCCAGGCCGTCGAAGCGGGTGACCGTCACGCGATCGTCGACCGGGCCGCCATTCGGCCGTCGGTTCGCAGCGATGCCCTCGACGCGCCCGACCCCGACAGCCGCGACAGCCTCGCGCCGCTCTCGCCAGGCGGTCTCGACGGTGTCCGCAATCGTCGTCGCGATCCGCCGCATCACGTCGCTGGGCTCGCGCAGCATCGGCCCGCTGTGGGTGTGCGTCCCGACGAGCTGGAGACGGTCGCGGGGAATGCCGGTCCGTCGCTCGACCTCGTCGGCGACGAGCGCCTGCAGGGGCGGGTCGATCTGGATGAGGTCGGCGAGGACGAGCCCGACCGTCGCGTCGGGGCCTTCGGCGACGAGCACCCGAACCATCAGGGGATCGTGGACGCGGCTCGCGCCACCCTTGCGCGACTCGTAGCCCTCCAGGGCGAGCCCCAGCTCCGGCGTGATGTCCCCGACCGCTGCCCCGACCTTCATCCCCGGCCCCCGTCGAGCGCGACCGCGCGCCCGGTCCTGCTCGATTCGTATGCGGCGACGATGATCTCGACGGCCGCGGCCCCGTCCTCGGCCGTGACCGCGGGCTCGCGATGGTCGCGGATCGCATCGATGAAGTCGGTGTACTGGCGGACGTAGCCCACCGCGTTGGTGCCCCACGTGGCCGTCGTGCCGGCAGCGCCCGATCCCGCCGCGTCGTTGTCGACCACCGGTGACGGCCTGCCGGGTACGTCCCATTCCGCGGCTTCCTCACCCATGAGCCGGATGTGGCCGAGCTCACCGTCGATCCTGAGCTGCGTGGGACGCTCGGTGGCGGCGCAGGTCGTCGCCAGGATCGCGCCGAGGGCGCCGCTCGCGAAGCGCAGGCTCACCGTCGCGGTGTCCTCGGCTTCCATCCGGTGGGTGATGGTCGCGACATGCCCGGCGACGCCCAGGACCGGCCCGCCGATCCAGCGGAGCAGGTCGATCGAGTGAATCGCCTGGTTCATCAGGACGCCGCCGTCGAGTTCGACAGTCCCGCGCCAGGCCGCGCTGTCGTAGTAGGACTGCGGTCGGAGGTAGAAGCCCTCTGCGACGATCATCACGATCTGTCCAAGGGCGCCGTCGGCCACGGCATCACGCGCCGCGCGGACCGCCGGCTCGAAACGGCGTTGCGACACGGTCGCGGCAACGAGGCCACGGCTGCGTGCCTCCTCGACAACGGCCCGGGCGTCGGCGTTCGAGAGCGCGATCGGCTTCTCGACGAGGACGTGCTTCCCGTGCCTGAGGGCGGCGAGCGCCTGACCCGGGTGGAGGCCGGATGGCGTCGAGATCGTCACGGCGTCGATGCCGTCGCTGCCGACGAGCTCCTCAACGTCCGTCGTCCACGGAACGCCCCAGCGCTCCCCGGCCGCCTTCGCGTGGTCCTCGGACGCGCTGGCGATGGCGGCGATCCGCGCTCCTGGGATCACATTCAGTGCCTCCAGATGCTGGGTCGAGATCGATCCGGCACCCACGAGGCCGAAGCGGATAGGCGGAGCATCCGTCACGCGCGATACCGCGCGACCTTGTCGACGGCCCTGACGACGTCGTCGATGTCATCGTGAGGGGCCATGAGGATCGGCGACGAGAAGGCCAGGATCTCCTCCGCGTCGGCCTTCTCGGCCGCCGGACACGCGACCGGCTCGGCCCCGCCGAGGCGCTTGATCTCGGTGCGTACGGCCTCGTTCCGATTGATCGGCACGTACCCGTGAAGGACCGGGATGCCCTCGGCTCTGAGGGCTCGGGCAAATTCCATCTTGTCGAGCCCGCCCTGGCGGGCGCCGAGCCAACGCCAGTGGTACGTGTACCAGCTATGGGCGGTCACGCCGTGCGGCACCTGCAACGCGACCGCGCCCGGAATGTCCTCGAGCCGCTCCGTGAGGTACGCCGCCGCCGCGGTCCGCCGAGCTTGCTGCTCCGGAAAGCGCTTGAGCTGGGCGAGGAGGATCGCTGCCTGGAATTCAGTCATCCGGAGGTTCCAGCCGAGCCGGACATGCTCGTACCACTCTCCTCCGCGGCGTCGCCCGACGTTCCGGTACGACCACAGGAGCTCCTCGACCTTGGGATCGTTGGTCACCATCGTGCCGCCTTCGCCCGCGGTCAGCATCTTCGAGGACTGATGGCTGAAGACACCAACGTCACCGATCGCGCCGACCGGCTGGCCGCGCCAGGCCGCGCCGTGCGCCTGCGCTGCGTCCTCGACCACGCGCAGCCCGTGACGTCGGGCGACCTCCATCACGGCGTCCATGTCGACCGGCGAGCCGCCGTGGTGGACGGGGACGATCGCCTTCGTTCGCGGCGTGATGGCCCGCTCGATCTTCTCGGGATCGATGAGCAGGGTCTCAGGGTCGACGTCGGCGAACACCGGGATCGCCCCGATCATCAGCGCGGCGCTGGCCGTGGCGATGAACGTGTACGGCGGGACGATGACCTCGTCCCCGGGACCCAGCCCGATCGCCTTCATCGCGACGGCCAGGCCCATCGTTGCGTTGACCGTCGTGACACCGAACCTTGCGCCCTGGAATACCGCGAACTCACGCTCGAACCGCGTGACGTACGTCCCGTCGAGCGACCCCCACTTGCCGGATCGGAGTGCGGCGAGGAGGAGCTCCTCTTCCTCGGCCCCGAACTCCGGCCACTGCCCGATCGGCGATGTCCGGACGGGCGACCCGCCGTGAATGGCGAGGCGACTGCTGACCATGGTCATCGCGTGCCTCCTTGCGCGTTCGACGGCGTCGAGCGGACGAGCGAGAACGCCGGCTCGTCCACGAAGAGAACGGCGTCGGGATGGTGCCGGAGCCCCGAGGCGGGGCAGGCGGTCTCGACCGGTCCGTCCAGGGTCCGCGCGACGGCCTCGGCCTTCTGCCCGCCCGGGACGACGACCGATACCGACCGGCTCGCCAGGATGGCCGACATGGTCACGGTGAGGGCGACCCGAGGGACGTCGTCGATCGCGTCGAACGCGCCATCGCGAACCTGCTGGCGCCGGCTCGTCTCGTCGATCTCGACGGGCTTCACCGTCAGCGGGTCCTCGAAGTCGGCGACGTGTGGGTCGTTGAACGCCAGGTGGCCGTTCTCGCCGATCCCGATGAGCCCGAGGTCGATCCCGCCGGCGTCGAGCAACGCACCGTACCGGCGGCACTCGGCGGCGGGATCCGGGTTGGCGCCGTCGAGCAGCTCGATGCGGCCGGGTTGGACCCGCGACCAGATGTGGTCCTGGAGCCACCGGCCGAAGGAGCGCGCGTCCCCCTGCGGCAGCCCGACGTACTCGTCGAGATGGAACGCGTCAACGCGGGACCAATCGATGCCGTCCGCGGCGGCGAGGGCGTCGAGCATCTCAGCCTGCGAGGTGGCCGCCGCGAAGATGACCTTCGCCCGCGGCCCCTCGGCGAGCACCGTCCGCAGCCGCTGTGCTGCGTGTCCGGCGGCGGCGGCGGCCATTGCCTGCCGGTCGGGCAGGACGACCGTGCGCAGCGCGTCGCGCTGGAGCTCGATCACGCGTGCTCGGGGATGAACACGACGAAGAAGACGTAGTCGAGCTGGCTCGTGCCCGTGTTCGTGATGAGGTGCTCCGTCCCCAGCGGGATCATCACCGCGCTCCCAGCAGACACGTCCGTCCGCTGCCCATCGAGCTCCACGAAGCCCTCGCCCGACTGGACCCAGTAGATCTGATCCTCGTCCTGGTGGGTGTGCGCGGGAACGGTGTCGCCGGGATGGATCGAGACGTGGGTGACATTGAGGCGCTTGGTCTCGAAGATCGGCCGGTAGTCGGCGTAGGGCTCCGGCGAGATCGCGAGGTCGGCCAGGTACTTGATCAAGTCGTGCTCCTGCCGGCGCCGCCGTCACTGGGGTTCACGCGTCGGCGCCGTGTCCGGCGTCGAGGACGCCGGCTCGGTCGAGGGCTCCGGACCCGTCAGCTACCGGACCGAGCTTGACCGCGTCGAAGTCCCAGCCGTTCAGCTCACACATCGCGCGGATGTGGGCATCCCAGCTCGGCTCGGCGAGCGTCGGCCCGGCCGTGAAGCAGTCGATCGAGAGGTAGGTGAACCGGTCGGCGCCGGTGTTCCTCACCGCGTGGTACAGGCCCGGTGGGGTCCGGACGAAGTCGCCGGGCGCGAGCGCGACCGTGTCGGGGCCGCCCGGCGCCCGGACCGTCATCTCCGCTCGACCCTCGAGGACGAAGAAGACCTGCTCCGCGTCCTCGTGGACGTGGAATGGGGGAGCCTCCCCCGGCTCGAGGATGACGAAGAAAGCCTCCGATGTGGCCGCGTCCCGACGGTCCATGATGAGGTCGTTCGTATGCGTCGGGAAGCGGTAGCGGATCGCGTCACGCGCGTGGAACACGTACGTCTGCACGGCGGCCGAGTCCTCCGGGGCACACGGGGATTGCTTGATTGTCCTACAGTAGACCCTCGGACACCGAGGCCGCAAGGACGTCATCGCCGACCTGTCGGGCGGCGCAACCGCAGCCGGGGAGACCAGAGCCGATGACGCCCAGCGGGATGTTCGACCTGACGGGGCGCGTCGCCGCGGTCATCGGCGGGACCGGCGTCCTTGGGGGTGCGGTCTGCGATGGTCTCGGGAGTGCGGGCGCGTCGGTCGCGGTGCTGGGTCGGTCCGCTGAGCGGGGCTCGGCACGAGCGAACGCCATCGTCGCCAATGGCGGGCGTGCCGTCGCGCTGACGATGGACGCGACGGATCGGGATTCCCTGGAGGCGGCCGCTGCAGAGATCGAGCGCCGCCTTGGACCCGTCGACATCCTCGTGAACGCGGCGGGCGTGAACAGCGCGACGCCGTTCTTCGAGGTCGACCTCGACGAGTGGCACGCCATCCTCGACGCGAACCTGACAGCGGTCTTCCTCGCCTGCCAGGTCTTCGGCCGGGCCATGGTCGACCGCGGCGCGGGCGGCTCGATCGTGAACTTCTCGTCGGCGTCCTCGGGCCCGCCGCTATCGCGGGTGTTGACCTATTCGACCGCGAAGGCGGGCATCAACAACCTCACCCAGTACCTGGCGCTCGAGCTGGCGCCCCACCGGATTCGCGTCAACGCCATCGCGCCCGGGTTCTTCCCGGCCGAGCAGAACCGCAAGCTCCTGTCCGAGGACCGGATGCGCGCGATCCTCGCCCACACGCCGGCGCGCCGCCTCGGCGAGCCCAGCGAGCTCGTCGGGACCTTGCTCTGGCTCGCCGCCGAATCGGCGTCCGGGTTCGTCACCGGGGCGATCGTGCATGTGGATGGCGGCTTCAGCGCTATGACGATCTGAGCCAGGGAAGCGGATCGATGACCTCAACGCTCGACGACGCCGCGACGATTCCCGCGACCCCGTCGCCGAGGGGCGATCCGATGGAGGTCTTTCGACACGAGCGGCTCCCCGGCTGGGCTCTCGTCCATCGCTCACTCGACGCCACCGCGATCGATGACGTCGGCGCAGCCGTCGAGGCTGCCCTGCAGCCGGTTGCGGGCCTGATTCGGCCGGGGATGCGCGTGGCCATCGCGGCCGGCAGCCGCGGGATCGACCGCATTGACGAGGTCGTGGCCGCGACGGTCCGTGCGACCCGCGCGGCGGGGGCCGAGGTCTTCTTGGTTCCGGCGATGGGCAGTCATGGCGGTGCCACCGCGCAGGGCCAGGTCGAGGTGCTGGCGTCGCTCGGCGTGACACCAGAGCGGATCGGCTGCGAGATCCGGGCAAGCATGGACACCGTGCGCCTGGGCGAGGTCGAGGGCGGCGTTCCGGTCTACGTCGACCGCCTCGCGCTGGAAGGCGCAGACGCCATCGTCCCGATCAATCGAGTGAAGCCGCACACGGACTTCACGGGACCGGTCGAGAGCGGGCTGCTCAAGATGATCGCCATCGGGCTCGCCAAGCAGAAGGGCGCCGACACGTTCCACGCTTTTGGCTTCGATGCGTTCGCCGAGCTGATCCCGCGTGTCGCGGCGTTCACCCTGGCCCACGCCCCGATCCCATTCGGCCTGGCCCTCGTCGAGAATGGCTACGCCCGCCTGCGCCACATCGAGGCCGTGCCCGCCGCCGCGATGGACGCCCGTGAGCGCGTGCTCCGGGACGAGGCGGATGCCCTCCTCGCGAGGCTCCCGATGCCCGAGCTGGACGTGCTCGTGATCGATCGCATCGGCAAGGACATCAGCGGCCTGGGCATGGATTCGAACGTCGTCGGCCGGTACTACTCCGGCCCGACGGAGCGCGGCCCCTCGATCCAGCGGATCTTCGTTCGCGACCTCACCGACGAGACCGATGGCAACGCGGTCGGGATCGGCATGGCCGATGTCGTCCATGCCCGCGCCGTCGCCCGCATGGACGCGGTCAAGACATACATGAACTGCGTGACCGCGAAGACGCCCGAGGGAGCGCGGATCGCGCTCACCGCCACGTCAGACCGCCAGGGCCTCGATCTCGCAATTGCCTGCTGCCTCCGCGTGGACCCGTCGCGAGCCCGGGTCGTGCGGATCCGCGACACGAAGCATCTCGAGTGGTTCTTCGCCTCCGAGCCGCTCCTCGCCGAGCTTCACGGGCGCGCCGACTGCGAGATCCACGGCGAGGCGGCGCCGATCCGCTTCGATCGAGCGGACACGTTCATCGACCCTCTGCCCGCCTGACGGGATGACCTCGGCCGGCGCGCGGGAGCGCTTTGCCGCGCTCACGCCGGCTCGGCGGGGGGTGGTCATCTTCATCGTCGCGGGCCTCGTCTTCATTGCGGCCGACACGCTCACGAAGTTCCTCGTCGCCGATGCGCCCGTCGTCGACGTGGTCTTCGGGCGGCACCTGAGCGCCTTTGTCGCGATGCTGCTCGTCGCCGGCCGGCGAAACCCCAGGCGCCTCCTCCGGCCTCGACGGCTCGGGCTGCAGCTCGTGCGCGGGATCGCGATGTTCGGGACGACCGTGATCTTCTTCTACTCGCTCTCGTTGCTGCCGATCGGGACGGTCAGCGCGTTGAGCAACTCGAATCCGCTCATCGTCCTGTTGCTTGCCGGGCCCTTGCTCCGGGAGCGGGTGCCATGGCAGGCGATCGTTGGGGCGCTCATCGGGTTCGCCGGCGTGCTCGCGATCACCGGCCTGGACGCGGCCACGCTGGACGTGAGGCTCCTGGTGCCGCTCGGATTCGCGGTCGTCTACGCGCTCTTCTCGATCCTTTCGCGGAGCCTGCGCGAAGAGGAGGCCGACGTGACCGTGTTCTGGTCGGCCGTCGTGTGCGTCATCCTGGGCACGGCGGGCGTCGTATTCGTCGGGTCCGCGACGAGCCCCGACCTCGGCCAATGGATCGGGATCGGCCTGCTGGGACTCCTGGCCCTCGGGGGCCACTGGCTGCTCGTTGGAGCCTTCCGACTCACGCCCGCGAGCGACCTCGCGCCCCTTGGCTACCTGGGTGTCCTCTGGTCGTTCCTGGTCGGGGCGACGATCTTTGGCGATCCGATCGTGCCGAGCGCGATCCTGGGCGCCGTGACGATCGTCGCCGGTGGCGTCGTCGCACTGCGCAGCGTCAGCCGGGAGGACGACGCGATAGCCTCGCCCGCCGTCGACCGGGGCGGAGCAGATGTCGAGGTCGACGCGCGTCGGCCCAGTCGCCGGCTGATCGACGAGGTCCATCGCGATGAGGCCTAGGGGCTAGCTAGCGTCTCCGAGCCAGCTGCCGAACGTTGGTCCGTCCATGGCGTTCGAGGCGCGTGCCCAGCGCTCCTCGGCCCAGCCCCAGAAGTCGTAGTCGATCGGTGAGATCGCGGCCTGGATGGCGGCCCAGAGCGTCCAGCCGACGTCGGACATGATCATCTGAAGGCGCATCCGGGCAAGCATCGCGGGCGTCGCCTCGCCGAAGTACGCGACGCACAGCTCCTCCTGTCGTCCCTCATCGAAGCCGAGCTCCTGGGCGGTGTTCCCGAGCTCGAAGGTCGGGTCGTTGTTGCCGCTGTACTCGTAGTCGACGATCCACAGGCACTCGCCGTCGTCGAGGTAGTTCTCCGCGAGCAGGTCGTTGTGGCAGGGGACGGTCGGGAGGGGGTGCGCGGCGAGCGCCGCCTCGATGCGGGGGATGGCGACGAGGTGCCCGCGGTAGCCGGCGGGCACCGGGATCGAGCGCTCGTCGACGACGCGCAGATAGCGCTCGGACAGCCGGAACATGTCGAAGTCGTCTCGGAAGCGAGGGCCGGCATGGAGCCGCCGCAGCGCCTCGGCGATTCTCGCCGGCGTGCCAGCCTCGGCGAATGCCGCGATGGACATCGTCCGACCATCGATCCATTTCAGGACGAGTGCGCCGCTTGCCGGATCGTGGTGGATCACCCTGGGTCCAACTCCGGCCGCGGCTGCGGCGCGCGTGTTCTCCAGCTCGTTCGCACGATCGATCGCGAGGACGTCCGTGGACCGGCCAGGCAGGCGGACGAAGTGCGGTTGGCCCTCGACCTCGACGCGGTAGTTCTGGTTGGTCAGACCCGCGGTGATCGGCTCGATACGAATTTCACGACCTGCCCAGCCCGGCACCAGCGCGACGACCTCCTCGATGTCCACGGCGGGAGCCTAGCGTCCGGCAGGACGGCGTTGCGAGCGGCTACGCTCCCACGATCGCGGGGCAGGAGGTCGAGCCACACTTGGTCGAGCACGCGCGGGCGGTGGTCATCGGCGGCGGCGTCGGTGGGACGTCGATCGTGTACCACCTGATGGAGCTCGGCTGGAGCGACGTCGTCCTCCTCGATCGGGCGGAGCTCACGTCCGGCTCGACCTTCCATTCCGCAGGCCTCGTCGGGCAGCTGCGATCGAGCACGACCCTGACCCGGATGATGATGTACGGCACCGCGCTGTACCGACGCCTCGCCGCTGAGACCGGTGTCGACGTGTCATGGCACGAGGTGGGCTCGCTCCGCCTCGCGTCCTCGAGGGAACGGTACGAGGAGCTCCAGCGCCAGGCGGGCTGGGCCAAGACGTTCGGGCTGCCGCTCGAGCTGATCTCGGCGAAAGAAGCCCAGGATCGATTTCCGCTGATGACCCTCGACGGCGTCCTCGGCGCGGTCTGGCTCCCGACCGACGGCTGGCTCGACCCGTCCGGGTTGGCACAGGCGCTCGCGGCCGGGGCTCGCTCGCGTGGCGCCGCCATCCGCCAGCACACCCGCGTGGTCGGGATCGGCGTGGCAGGTGGGCGGGTGACGGGCGTCGAGGTCGAGGATCGGGCAGGGGAGCGCTCGACCATCGAAGCCGATGTCGTGGTCAACGCCGGCGGCATGTTCGCCCCCGAGATCGGGCGCCTGGCGGGCGTCAACGTGCCCATCATCCCGATGGCCCACCAGTACCTCTTCACGAATGCGATCGACGGCGTGAGCCCGGGACTGCCGACGATGCGAGACCCGGACCGGCTGTGCTACTTCCGCGAGGAGGTCGGCGGGCTGTGCATGGGCGGCTACGAGCGCGATCCCATGCCCTGGTCGCTCGACGGCATCCCGCCCGACTTCAACCACCGACTGCTCGATCCCGACTGGCCGCGCTTCGAATCGATCATGAATGGCGCGATCTCGCGGGTCCCCGCGATCGCCGACGCGGGCGTGACCCGGGTGATCAACGGGCCCGAGGCCTTCACCCCCGACAACGAGTTCATCCTCGGCGAGAGCGAGGTCCGCGGCTTTTTCGTCGCGGCGGGCTTCTGCGCCCACGGGATCGCCGGTACCGGTGGCATCGGCCAGCAGATGGCTCGCTGGATCGTCGACGGCGAGCCCGAGCTCGACCTCTGGAAAATGGACATCCGCCGGTTCGGCGGCCAGTACCGCAGCCAGCGGCTGACGCTCGCCCGAACCCACGAGAACTACGCGACTTACTACGACATCCACTACCCCAACGAGGAACGGCAGGCCGGAAGGCCGCTGCGGCTCTCACCGGCGTACGAGGAGCTCGCCGCACTCGGCGCGGTGTTCGGTGAGAAGTCGATGTGGGAGCGCCCGAACTGGTTCACCCCGAACGAGGACGGCGCCGGCGTCTCCTCACGTGTCGAGCTGGAGGCGCTCCGGCCGCGGGGCTGGGCCGGCCAGCACTGGTCGCCGGCGATCGGCGCTGAGGCGCTCGCCACGCGCCGGGCCGCGGCTCTTTTCGACGAGTCCAGCTTCGCCAAGATCGAGGTCGAGGGGCGGGGCGCGCTCAGTTTTCTGCAGCACCTCTGCTCGAACGACGTCGATCGACCGGTCGGGTCGATCACGTACACGCAGACGCTGAACCGGCGCGGCGGCATCGAATGCGACTTCACGGTCACGCGTCTCGCCGCCGACCGATTCCTCATCGTGACCGGCACCGCGTTCGGCAACCATGACCTTGGTTGGATCCAGAAGCACGTGGCGGCATCGGGCGCGGCCGCGGGCTCCGATGCCGACGTGCGCGTCCGCGACGTCACCTCGGCGCGGGCGTGCCTCGGGCTGTGGGGCCCCCTGGCGCGCGACATCCTTGCGCCGCTCACCCGCGACGACCTGTCCGACGCGGCGTTTCCGTACCTCACCGCGCGCGAGATCACCCTCGGCGACGTGCCCGTCCTCGCCCTGCGCGTCACCTACGTCGGCGAGCTCGGCTGGGAGCTGTACGCGCCGTCGGAATACGGCCGGGCCCTGTGGCGAACGATCTGGGACGCGGGTCGCGAATATGGCCTGGTCGCCGGGGGCTATCGGGCGATCGATGCCCTGCGGCTCGAGAAGGGCTACCGGGTCTGGTCGAGCGATATCACGCCCGAGGAGACGCCGTACGAGGCGGGCCTCGGGTTCGCGGTGAAGCTCGACAACGGCGCCGACTTCATCGGCCGCGAGGCGCTCGTTGCCGCCAAGGCCGCCGGCCCCCGCAAGCGACTGCGCTGCCTCGTCCTCGACGATCCGCGCTCTGTGGCGCTGGGCAACGAGCCCGTCCGGGTCGATGGCGCGATCGTCGGGCGGGTGACGTCGGGCGGTTACGGCTTCGCCGTCGAGCGCTCGATCGCGTACGCCTACCTGCCGCCGGACCGGGCGGCCGTCGGAACGCGCGGCGAGGTCGAGGTCTTTGGCGAATGGATCGGGTTCGAGATCGCGCGAGAGCCGCTGTGGGACCCTGACGGGGCGCGGATTCGATCGTGAGCGTCGACGCCGACGTGCCGTTCGGGCCCGGCTGGAGCGCCTCGCTTCGTCGCGGCACGGACGCCGAGCTGCGCAGGTGGGTCGAGAGCGCCTTGGGCTGGTGCGACGAGGCCGACCCGATCGCGATGGCCTCCTTCCGGCGCGACGTCGCCGCGGAACGCAAGCCGGACACAACCTTCGTGACCGAGGCCGACCGGGGCATCGAGCGGCTGTTGCGCGATCGAATCTCGACCGCCTTTCCGGGCCACGGTGTCGTCGGCGAGGAGTACGGAACGGACGAGCCAAGCGCGTCGGTCCGCTGGATCCTCGACCCCATCGATGGCACGCACAACTACATCCGCGGGATCCCGCTGTTCGGGACCCTGATCGGCGTGGAGCGTGACGGCGAGCTGCAGGCCGGGATCATCTCCGCGCCTGCTCTGGGCGAGCGCTGGTTCGGCTGGCGCGGCGGCGGCGCCTGGGTCAGCGGCGCGCTCCGGCCGGGCGGCTCACGGCGTATCTCCACCTCGCGCATCATGGGGATCCCGGACGCACAGGTCGTGTTCGCCAGTGCGACGGACATGGAGCGATCGGGCAGGGCACCGGGGTTTCGGGCCCTGCTGGAGCGGGCCTGGCGCGAGCGGGCCTTTGGCGACTTCTGGGGCTACACCCTCGTCGCCGAGGGAGCCGCCGAGGCGATGATCGAGAGCGATCTCAAGATCTGGGACGCCGCCGCGCCGACGCTGCTCGTCGAGGAGGCCGGTGGCCGGGTCACGGACTTTGACGGTCGCCGGGCGCTCGACCCGGGCACAATCGTCGCAACGAACGGGCACCTCCACGACGTCGTGCTCGCCAGGCTTCGTGGGCCAGGGGAGACATCGCCATGATGGAAGGCAGCGCACCGGCACCCCCGGAGCCCGCCGCAGAATCGCAGGCCGAGATGGCCCGGCGGGCGCAGTTCCTCGCGACGGAGCACTGGAGCCTCCTTGCGACCCGCTCGATGAGCTGGAACGAGTCCTTCAGCCGAACGGCGATGTTCCTGTCCACGCTGTCTGCCGCGACCGTGGCCCTTGCGCTCGCCGGACCGGCAATGGCATTCGGGTCCGCGTTTGCGCTGTTCGCGCTCATCGTCCTGTCGGTGACGCTGTTCCTTGGTCTCGCGACCTTCGTCCGGCTCATTCAGGTGAACCACGAGGACCTCTACTGGGTCTACGGCATGAACCGCCTGCGCGGCGCCTACGTCCGGATCGCGCCGGGCATCGAGCGCGACTTCACAGCCGGCTGGACCGTCGACGAGAAGGGCCTCGCCCGCACATTCGGAGCGATCGACGTCACCACGCCGTCGCCCTTCCACGCTCTGGTGACCACGCCGGCGGTAGTCGCCGTGATCTCGAGCGCCATCGCCGGGGTCATCGGCGGCCTGCTGGCCATCCAGGTTGGCGCGGCGATGGGCCTCGCCGTGACGATCGGCATCGCGATGTTCGTGGCGACGGCCATCGCGCTCACCAGGTACGGCGTCCGCGAGTACGGGCGCTACGTCGAGCGCATATCGCGCGAGCACGGGATCGACCTTTCACCGCCCGACGACGCCAACGAGCATCGCGTGAGATCACGCTGACCGAGGGTGACGGAGCACGAGGCACCCGGCGAGATGCAGCCAAACCACCAGGATGGAATCGCCCTGTCGGCGGATCGCCTGAGGATCGCCTACCTGATTCTCACTCACGGCATGCCGGATCACCTCGGCCGGATGATCGAGGCCCTCTCTGACCGCCGTACGGACTTCTACGTGCACGTGGATCAGAAGGTCGCCATCGAGCCCTTCCTGGTGCACGCAGCGCCGAACGTCTACTTCCTGGATCGTCGCGTGCCGGTGTACTGGGGCCAGTGGCAGATGGTCGAGGCGACCATTCGGCTGATTCGAAGTGCCCTCGCGTTCGGCGGCGACTACGACTATATGTCGCTCCTCAGCGGACGCTGCTACCCGATCCGGAGCCGGAGGTACATCCGCGGCGTCCTCGCGGACCATGCCGGCGCCGAGTTCATCAACTCGGTCGCGATGCCGAATGCCGCGGTCGGCAAGACACTGGCTCGTCTCGAGAGGTTCTACCCCCGGAGCGACCAATCGCGACTCGAACTCGTCCGACGGATCCTGGCGGAGCTCCCGACGGGGCATCGGGTCGGCCACCTCCCATCGAGGCAATGGCTCCTGTCCCGGGACTGGCGCCGGGCCCTCGGATCGATGGCGCCACATGGCGGGTCGTCGTGGTGGACCTTGACTGGCGATGCCTGTCGCCACATCGACGCGTTCGTCCAGGCTGAACCACAGGTCATTCGCTTCTTCGAGAACACGCGCTCCGCGGACGAGGTGCTCTTCCAGACGATCCTGGCCGGCTCGCCGTTCGCTCCGAGGATTCGTCGTAGTTTGATGTACGCGGACTGGGTGGCGCAGGGGCGTCATCCAGCCGAGATCACTGAGTCGCACGTCACCCGGTTCGCGCAGCCCGGGCCCCTGATGGGCACGGGCGACTATGGCGTGGGCGAGATGTGCTTCGCCCGGAAGTTCCCCGACGATGGAGGGCGGATGGCGAATCTCGTCGACGAGATGGTGCGCCGTCGCGAGGAGGCCGCCTTGGGACATCCGCATAGGCGGCCAACTGACAAGCTCCTATCTCGTCAAGCCCCAATCGACAAGGCCTGACGAAGAGGCTGGCTGAGTAGCCGAAAAGACGATCCGGGCGCGGTGGCGCTTGCGGGCCCGGATGGCCTCCCGCCAACTCTTGCCCTCGGCCCGCTAGCGGGCGATGAATGCCCGGGGCGGCGGGTGCGTTCGGGCCTGCGCGAAGGCGAAGCTGAACAGCGCCCGATTGAGCTGGGGGGTTGCCGCCTCGGTTGAGCCGCATCCGACTGACCTGCCCCCGTCAATCAGGTCGGACGTAGTCAGCCGAAGGTGAGCAGGAAGTGACTTCTCGGGGCAGCCGGGTTCGGCAGCCCGGAGGATGGCGGGCGTGAGGAAGGGCAGCACCGGTCAGGCGCCGGAGTTCCGTCCGCTGAGCAACGCGTAGACGCATCCGGGCCGGCGAACGCCGTCCGGCCGGTCGTGCACGTCCTGCCGGATCTCCTGCAGCACGAAGCCCGCTCGCTCCGCGAGGCGCGGCTGGGCGCGTTGTCCGTGCAACGTCCTGTTCAAGCTGCAGCCCAAGCCCGTACTGGCCGCCTCAACGCGTGACAAGCTCCTATCTCGTCAAGCCCCCAAAGACGGCGCCTGACTGAAGGGCTGCGAGAGCAGCCGGAACACGATCCGGGCGAGGTGGCGCTTGAGCGCTCGGAGGGCCTCGCGGAAGCCCTTGCCTTCGGCTCGCTTGCGGGCCACGAACGCCTGCGCGGGTGGGTACGTCCGGAACTGCGACAGGGCGATCCCATGGAGCGCACGGTTGAGCTGGCGGTTGCCGCCGCGGTTGAGACGCATCCGGCTCGTCTGGCCGGAGTTCGCCGGGATCGGCGCCACGCCGGCGAGCATGGCGAAGGCATCGGCCGACCGGAATCGGGCGATGTCACCGACCTCGCCGACAAGTTTCGCCGTGATGAGTGCGCCGGCCCCGGGCAGCGAGCGCAGCGGGTGGTCCGCCACGAGGCCCTCGATCCGCCGCTTGAGCACCCGCACCTCCGCCGTCAGCCGGTCGAGGCGCGCGAGCCGGTCGCGGGCGAGCTCGGCCTGGACGCCCGGCAGCCGTCGCAGGAGCTTCGCAGCGCTCCGCCGATGGACCTCGGCCGCGAGGTTGGCGACGGCCGCGCTGTAGCCGGGGACGAGGACCACGAGGTCAGCGTGCAGCCGGTTGCGGGTCCGGGTCGCCTCGGCCACGAGATCCTCGCGGGCCTCGACCAGGAGCTGGAGCTCGCGACTGGCATCGGCGAGCCGGACCGGTGGCAGGCTGGCTTCCCGGCTGGTCACCCGGGCGATCGCGAGGGCATCGCCCGGATCACTCTTGCCGGCTCGTCTCGTCCGCAGCCGCTCCCGGTGGCTGAGCTGTGGCGGCACCTCGACCGCGGCCTGCCCGGCGGCGAGCAGGTAGCGGGCCGCGCCGGCACCGTACCCAGCCGAGCCCTCGAGGCCGATCCGCTCGATCTCGCCGACCTCGTGCAGCCAGGCAAGCAACGCGCTGAAGCCAGCTGGATCGTTGGCGAACGTCGCCTCGCCGAGCACCTGCCCGACGTCGTCGATGGCGCACGCTGCGAGCGTCGCCTTGTGGGTATCGATCCCGACCACGCGCATCGTCAACCCCTTTCACGGCTTCGGTACGATGGGCGCGGGCCAGGTGCGGCAAATGTGCGTTGAGGTAGAAGTCACGCTCCTATGAAGCCAACCCTGGCCCGCTCGTCAGCGAGGACGGAGGCACTTGTCACGATGGCCAACGGAGGTGCCGCGGCACATTCACGCGGGAGCCATCCGCCCTCGTCGACGACACCTTCGCAGTCAGCGAAAGCCGTGTCTCACCCTACGCACATTCACC
>JBBQFS010000044.1:0-17028 GCA_038322255.1 Candidatus Limnocylindrales bacterium
TACCGCCTCTACCGCCCGAGCCCGATGTTCCGGGCCCATCGGCTCGAGAAGGCCCTCGATACGCCGGCCCACATCTATTACAAGTACGAGGGTGGCAGCCCGTCCGGCAGCCACAAGCCCAACACGGCCATCGCGCAGGCCTTCTACAACAAGGAAGAGGGAGTGACGCGTCTCGCCACCGAGACCGGCGCCGGGCAGTGGGGCAGCGCGCTCGCCTTCGCTGCGGCGATGTTCGAACTCGAGGTCAAGGTCTACATGGTCCGCAGCAGCTACGACCAGAAGCCCTACCGGCGCGTGCTCATGGAGACTTACGGGGCCTCGGTCGTGCCCAGCCCAAGCGAGGACACGAGCTACGGCCGCAGCGTTCTCGCCGACGTCCCGGACCACACGGGAAGCCTCGGGATCGCCATCAGCGAGGCGATCGAGGACACCGTCACCCACCCGGGCACCAAGTACTCGCTCGGGTCGGTCTTCGACTTCGTCCTGCTCCACCAGACGGTCATTGGACAGGAGGCGCTCGAGCAGATGGCCCTCGCGGGCGAGGAGCCCGACGTCGTGATCGGCTGCGCCGGCGGCGGCTCGAACTTCGCGGGGCTGGCCTTCCCGTTCCTGGGGCGCGGCCTGCGCGGCGGCCCGAAGCCCCGGATCATCGCCGCCGAGCCGGAGGCAGCGCCGTCACTGACGAAGGGCGTCTACCGCTACGACTTCGGCGACACCGCGCGGATGACGCCGCTGGTGAAGATGCACACGCTCGGGCACGACTTCATCCCCGAGCCGATCCATGCCGGCGGCCTCCGCTACCACGGCATGTCGCCGCTCGTGTCGCTCCTGAAGGAGGAGGGCCTGATCGAGGCCCGCGCGATCCACCAGCGAGCGTCGTTCGAGGTCGGTGTCCAGTTCGCGAGAGCCGAGGGCATCCTCCCGGCGCCCGAGCCGACCCACGCCATCAAGGTCGCGGTCGATGAGGCGATGGACGCGCGAAAGGCCGGCCAGGCGAAGGTGATCCTCTTCAACCTCTGCGGCCACGGCCATTTCGACCTGTCCGCGTACGAGCGCTACCTCTCGGGCAACCTCGAGGACTTCGAGTACCCGGCCGAGAAGGTCAAGGAAGCCCTTGATGCGCTGGCGGGGCTACCGGTCGGCTGACACTTCGGGCCGCCGACGGTGCCCGCCGAGTCACCAGCTGATCGTGACCTTCGTGCCGGTGCGCGAGTAGACGTCGTAGTACAGGTCGAGCAGCTTCTCGTTCGACTGGCCCTGGTAGCACTGGCACCAGTCGATCAGCTGCACCCGGATCCCGTCGACGGTGACAATCCGTCCTCGCCACGAGCCGAGGGCGGCACGAAGCTTCGGACCCGCCGCAGCGTAGGCATCGAAGCCCGGCCCGTCCGGATGGGTGTAGGTGCACGGCGACGAACCCGCTCGGCAGTAATAGGAGGCATAGCCCGAGATCGAGTGGGCACCCTTCGCGGCTGAGATCAGTGGCGTTGGGGCATACGCCTTGGTCGGGCGGGGCGTCGGGGCTGCGACGACGATCGGGCGCGGAGCCGGGACCGGCGGCTGGGCGCGTTCCCGCGCGGTGGCCGGGGTCACCGGCTCGAGGATTGCGGTGAGGTCCGGCGAACGGCCGGGCGTTGGGACCGCGAGGGCCGACGGCGCGGCGACCGTGACTGGCTGGAACGCCGAATCAGGAATCGACGCTGGCCTTCCCGGTTCGAAGCCGGAAGCCGCGTTGGCCGCGAGGGTAAAGGAGATGGCGATGACGAGCGGCGCGACGACCCTCAGTCGGGACCGAGGCGCTCCAGTTCGCACGGGTCATCAGCCGGGTGTTCTAGGGGCACCCGGCGAACTCTAGCGCAGTTTGCCTTGGAGCGGTGGGATCTTGTCGGGTCAGGCGTAGTAAACATGGTTCGTTTTGCGGCGCCAGTGCTGCTCGCGGCCTTCATCCGCCTGCCCCGACCCTCCGATCAGATGACCCTCGCTGCATCGCGGACCCATCGCGTTACAGCCTCGAGGACGTATCGTCTCTGTCTATGGACCGCCCAGCGAGTCGAAAACAGATGAGCGTTCGCGCATGATCCGATCGATGCGCGCGCGGATCAGGGCGACCACGATCGCGTTGGTCGTCAGCGTCGCGCTGGCGTCGGTGGCCGGCACTGCCCTCGTTGCCGGGGTCACCGGACTCGAACCGTCCGACGTGGTCCTAGTCTTTGACGTCTCCAACTCGATCCTCCTGAGCACGGACGGGACCAACGTGGAGTTTGCCGATGCCCTCGACGGCATCGCGGACCGAGTCCAGGTCGTCGCGACGGACCTCGCCGCCGGGAACGCCCAGATCTCCTTCGTCGTATTCGGCCGAACCGCCATCCCGTACCCCGCGAACTGCGCTCGGCTCGATCTCCACAACAACCCGATCGCGATCACCCGCTTCGAGCAGTGCCTGCGGAGCATCGCCGCGGAGTACCGGGCGGGAGCCAAGGCGCCGGTTCGGCAGCGGGTCAACACCCAGGACACCGATCACGTCGCGGCGCTGGTCGAGGCGGCTTCCCTGCTGCCGAACCGCTCGAGCCGCGCTGCGGTGATCTTCTTCACGGACGGCGAGCACGATCCGCCCGGTACCGCCCGCGACAAGGAAAATGTCGTGGCCAAGGTCACCCCCGCCTTCAACGGCCGGACGCCGCTCGCCGTGCTGCCCGTGGGCCTCGGTTCCCGCGCCGGCGTGTTCGAGTCGGAGCTCACGTCGATCTACAAGGCGTTCTTCCGCGACATGCAACCGTGCGAGGGTCGGGCGAGCTTCTCCTGGCCGCAGGTCGTGTTCCCATCGCCCGACGCCGCCGGCACGGCCGTCGCGCTGGCCCTCCAGGAGGTGACCTGCAGCTTCACGGTCGCGCCGACGCCCACGCCGACCTCATTGATCACACCGCCGCCCCCGTCGCCGGCGCCGCCGATCGGCCTCCGCGTCCTGCCCGGCGATGGCTCGTTGACGATCCAATGGGTGCCGCCCTCGACGGGCGCGGAGACGGTGACCGACTACCTCGTGCGCTGCCGTGACGCGGCCGGGAGCGAGCCGATCGAGTCCACGGAGGGGGTATCGACCGCCCTCGAGACGAAGATCACGGGCCTGACGCCCGGCACCGGGTACCAGTGCGAGGTTGCGGCCGTGAACGGGACGACGGTCGGACCATGGTCTCCGCCTTCGGAGAAGGTGGTCGTCCTCGGGATCCCGGGCACGCCATCACAGCCGCGGGTGGAGCTCCTCGATGGCGCCGCGCGCCTCTCCTCCGAGCTGCCGGGCGGCGGGAGCCCCGTCGACCAGTACATCTATGAATGCACCAGCACCGCCGGCCAGACCGTTCAAGCCGCCGGTCCGACACCCACCGTGGTCGTGGGCGGGCTGACCAACGGCCAGACCTTCCAGTGCGTCGGCTATGCCGAGAACGCGATCGGCCGGAGCGCGCCGTCGCTGGCGTCCGCGAGCTTCTCCCCGTGCGGCGGGGTGCTCGACTGCAATCCCTGGATCAAGTGGGCGCTGGCAGGGATCGTCCTCGTGGCGCTGCTCGGCGCCGTGGCGGTCTTCTTGCGGCGCCAGAAGCTCCGGAATCGCGTCTGGATCACGGCCCAGGTCGACGGCGGTGAGAACCGGCCGCTCGGTTGGGGACCCGAGCTCGGCATTCGCCTGACCCAGGACGATGGGGGCTGGTTCGCGGCCCCGATGCCGGCCGAGGGCGCGAGAGTCCACGCGCGCTATCGAGGCGAGAATCGCTTCGTGGTCACATCCGGAACGCACATCGTTGATGTCCACCAGGGAGATTCCACGCTCATCCGCGACGACAGCGGGGCACTCCACCAGCTCACGCTTCGCCGCTACGCCGACCGGCCAGGCGACCGCAAGGCCGCCAGCGACCGCAAGGCAGCAAGCGCCCGAAAGGCAGCGCGCATCGGTCCTGACCTTCCGGAAACATCCGACCTGGGCGCCCGCCTCGGAGTGCGTGAAGACGACTCCGCAAGTCGGGCAGAACCTCCGGAGGGTTGAGCGACCGCGCCGGCAACATCCTGCTGTCGCGGCTGATCGGCGCCGACGTGCGAATCGGTTGATCGGCCGTCAACCTGAGCTCGCCATGCCGCCGCCCAGGGCTTCGTCGATGATCGAATCGCCGATCGTCCGAGCCGCGCCCACGTCGATCAGTTCGAGTAGGCCGCGGGCCTTGGCAGCATGGATCGCGCAAGCGCGAAGCCATGTGGAACGCCAACGCCCGCGAGGATCCTCCACGATGTCTCGCACGAACCCAATGAGATCGCTCGGGCCATCACCAGCCAGCTCCATGGGTAACCGGGCGAGTCGCTCCGGGATCGACAGCTCGGGGTGCAGGAGCGGGGCGACCAGCCTGGATTCCTCCGGGCCAAGGAGGACGTCCAGTGCCTCGAGGGCGAGCGCGATGCGCAATCCACCAGCGTTGCCAGATGCACCAGCGCCGCCCGATCCACCGACGCCGAGTCGGCCGTCCGCGGTCAGCTCGACCATGACGGGTCCGAGTCGCGCCGAGCCCTGACGAGCAAGACGGTTGGCCCTGACCTTCGCGCGTACGAGATCGAGCTCGTCACCAAGGGCGCGCCGAAACGGCGCGTCGGTCACCTGCTGCTCCGCTCCCTTGGCGGAGTCGAGCGCGGCCAGCGCGGCCAGGATTGAGGTGGCGTGGCGGACGTCCTCGATCAGCACTTCGTCCAGGACGGCTGCGGTCGCGTCGGCTGCGGGTTCGTACGCGACCAGCCGCTCGATGACGACCAGGGCCAGCTCGCGATCCCGATGGCCGACGTGCCGCTGGAGGACCTCGTCGCGCGCCTGGGACGCAGTGGCGGCGGCACGCACCAGGCGGATCACGAGCGTCGAGGTGGGCGATCCGGCCGTCTCGAGCAGCTCCGCCATCGCCGGAACAATCGCGTCACCCAGCCGGCCGACGGCCCCCGCAGCGGCGCCGGCCGAGCGCGGGTCTCCGAGTGCCGCGATCGCTGGCTCAACCGCGAACGCGTCGCCGGCGCCGACAGAATCGACGGCAGCGATCTGAACCGCCTTATCCGGGTCCTCGAGGAGCGCCGCGAGATCGGCGCGGTCGCCTGAACCCATCGCCTGGAGGGCTCGCGCGGCCTGTAGCCGGATCGCTGGCGAGGGTGACCCGGCCGCGGCGCTGACCTCGGCCGGGAGCCGGAACCCGGCCGATTCGTCACCGGCTCCCGCCAGTGCCGCGAGCGCGGCCAGCCGGATCTCGGGTCGCGGGTCGTGCGTGAGGCCAGTCAGCTCGCCAGCCAGCCCCGGCGATACGGTCGCGGTGAGCAGGTCGATGCCGAGCCGCGACGCCCGCGCGTCTGGGCTGGCGAGCAGCTGGAGCGCGATGGCCTCGTCCTCGGCGGTCAGGTCCAGTTTTGCGATGGGACCAAGAAGTGGGCGGCGTTGGAGGGCGTGGACGAGCGCCGGTCCGTAGGCCCGATAGAGGAGGACGGCTGCCCACGTCCAGATCGCGCAAACAAGCACCGTGACGGCGATCGTCGCGGTGAGGGCGAAGGGAAGGGCATTGAGAATCAGGATCAACACGCCCGAGATCCCGATCGCGACCGGCACCCCGATCCCCTCGACCGCGGTCTGCACCGAGAGCCGATCACGTTCCGGGAGGACCTGGTAGATCGCGTTGAGGGACGTGCGAGTCGTGCCATCGCTAAGAGCAATGTCGGCAATGCGGGCGGCCGAAACGATCGCCAGGAGCGCAACCGACGGGCCCCCGGCGATGGCGTTGACAGCGACCATGCCCATCGCGAACACGGTCACGACGAGGGGGTTGGCGGCAATCCCCAACCGAAGGCCGAATCGCCGCAGCAGGGGGCCCGCAACCATCACCAGGAATGCAATCGCGACCGCGTTCATGACCGCGATGTAGGTGGCAAGGAACCGGGCGAGCTCGGCGGCTTCGGGGTACTGCGCCGCCGCGCGGTCGAAGACGAGAAAGTCCGCGAACTGGCTGCCCAACGCTGAGAAGACCTGATAGCCGAGGATCAGCGCCACGAACCGGGTCGCCAGGACGGTTCGCTGCTTCGGGCGGCCGGTCCGCTCGTCGTCCGCGGGACCGCGCCGCTCCGTTGGAAGCCCGGGTTCGTGTCGCCGGAGATAGGCTGCATATCGGCGCCCCGTGGCCCACACGAGCGCCGTGAACGCGCCCTGCGCAATGGCGGCCGCCAGCAGCAGGTCATCGGCCCGCCCCAGCCAGCTGACGAGCTGCCCGCCGAGCAGCGAGCCGATCACGGCGCCGACCGGGAAGCCGGCCATGATCCGGGGAAAGCTGGACTTGATCCCCGCGATGTCGAGAACCCGGCCGGCCTGCCCGCCGATGAACACGAAGCCGAGCTGGACCAAGATGGGGAACAGCACCAGGAGGGCCGCCGAGACCCACGGGGCCCCGCCGACGAAGAGCCAGGCACCGCCGAGCCCGACCGCAGCCGCACCGAGGACGGAGACGGCAATGCCCAGGAGGTCGAAGCGCTGCGCCACGCGGGCAATCGCGCCCGAGACGATGACTCCGGCCGCGCCGATGGCCACGTACGTCGCCGGGAGCCACGCCGAGCCGTACGCGTCGAGGAACATCGCGTTGGCGACGATGCCGAGCAGGGCAGCCATCGCGCCGAACACCAGGGACTGGGCCGTCAGCCAGGTAACCGCTCCGCGGCCAGTGCCATGCCGGCCAGTCACGACGGGGTGTTGTCCACCTCGGCTGGGGACCGCTCGCGGACCATCGCCACGAGCGCCGCGATGATGCCGCTCGCGAGTGCAGGTCGATCCGCGAGCAGCTCTTCCAGGATCGACCGATCGATCCGCAGAAGGGTCGTCGGCTCCACCGCCGTCACCGACGCCGTCCGCGAGGCAGGAACGAGGGCCGCGAGCTCGCCAACGGTTTGCCCTGCCCCGAGCTCGATGATCGTGCGCTCGCCGCGGTGCACCCGGAGACGGCCTCGCACCACGGCGTACATGTGCTCCTCCACGGCGCCCTCGGCGATGACGAGTGCGCCCGTAGCGATTTCGACCTCCGCCGCCCGTTGCGCCACCGCCACCAGTGTCCGCCCGGGAACGTCGGCGAACAGCCCGACGCCTTGCAGCGCCACCACCCGCTCGATCGTCGTCAGCATCAGGTCACTACCACTGGCCGACGGACGCGCGCGCCGAGCTCGCCCGCGGTCATCGGCCGGAGCCAGGCTCGCGCATAGAGCTCCCCCGGGATCATGAAGACGTCGACCGTACGCTCGGCGACAATCTCGCTGTTGCGCTCGGCCCGACGGATCACGCCCGTGGTCCCCACGGGCACCCACGGGGGTAGCGGTGACGGCGCGTAACCACCGTGTGGCCGGACCATCAGCCCGAGGTCGGTCGGGATGTAGACGAACGCCGGCGCCGAACCCGGGGCGACGACGACCTCGCCCGGTTGGATCGTCGCTCGGCAGGCTTCGGCAAAGGCCTCCGAGCGATTGAGCCCCGTCGTCTCGACGCCGTGCTCGGCCACGTGCCTGAGGAGTTCGTCCGCATCAGGTCCGAAGGCGTCGACCGGCTCGGCGGCGAAGAAGCGAGCTTGCTCCGCCGTGGCCGCCCCCTGCGTGTCGGCCACAGTGACCAGCCGCGGTGCAAGGGCGGGCTCGAGCTGGACAACGAGCGCGGCAACATCGTCCGCGAAGACGGGTCGGTCATCTGGGCGTTCGAGCTGGATCAAGACCTCGTCGCCAGCGCGGACCGCAGGGCGCAGCCCGCCGCCGAGCGACATGCCGCTGAACGACGGAATTACGTCGGCCTGGATGTCCACGACGACGCCGGCGACGCTCCGCGCGGCGCGCTCGGCTGCCTCTGCGCTGCCGAACGCACCCCGATGGAAGGCGATGCGGAGGTGTCCTTTCGGCGTGACGAAGGCGACGCGGATGTTCGCCTCGCCGGCGCCGCGGTCGTCGTCGTAGACGATCACGTACGCTGCGTCACCGGTCGCCGGGCGCAGCGTGCACACGGCGCGCGCCGTTTCGGCGTCCATGCAGATCTCGAATCCGCCGGACGTGCGCAGGACCGTGCCGCGCTGGCGCAGCACGTCCGCCGCGCGCAACGCGCGCAGCGCGTCGACAACGTCGTCGGCGAGCTCGGCCTGCGGTCCGGTGTGTGCGGTGAGCCACGCAAACGACCGCAAGGGATCCTCGTACACGTGGGTATTCGCGTTGGGCTGGATCGGCGACGCATCCCACGCCTGCGGCAGGCGACTCGCTGCGCGGTGGTCGTCGAGGCTCGTGAACACGATCCGCTGGAGCAGCCCGCGGAGGGCGACCCGATCGTCGAGCACCTCCGCCGGCACCGCCGACTTGCTGTGGGCGACGCTGAGGCTGAGGATCTCTCGGACAACGATCTCGAGCGACGTCTCGAATGGCATTCGAGCAGCCACGTCATCAAGGCGGGACCGCACCGGTCCCGCCTTGAGCAGGTGCTCCACCAGCGGGACCACCGAGGGCCCGAATGCCGCGTGCGCCGCGAACAGGCCATGGACCCGGCGCCCGGATGGCGTCATGTCGACCATCCCGATGTCGTGGAGGTACGCGGTCGCCACGCCGACTGCCTCGACGAACCGTTGGCGCGGCGCGGCGCGGCCGGGAATGAGCACGCCGTTGATCGTGTCGAGCAATCGAATCAAGCCGATCGCGACGTCCCTGACGTGCACGACGCCATGGTCGGCGAAGATCGCCGGATGGCGGCCCGGATCGGCCAGGAAGCTCGGGTCATCGGATAGGACTTCGAGGGTGGCCTGCGCCTCGATCGGCCGCCAGAGGCGCTCCTCGAGATCGGTTCGCACGGGGCGAGACAGGTGGGCATCAAGCTCCACCAGGCTACCTGCCTCCTCCATCGCTCCACAGTAGCCACCGCTTGCGGCCCCGCGCAAGGCGCGCCCGCGCCGTGATGCCGTGGAGGCGTGGCCTCAGACTTGTTTCACTGATGTTTGAGGAGCCCTGATGTCGCTCGAGTCGTTCGAACGGTTTCCGCTGTTGTTCGGGCCGTCGCCGGTCCAGCCGCTGCCGCGGCTCACGAAGCACCTCGACGGCTCGACGATCTGGGCAAAGCGCGAGGACTGCAACTCGCCGTATGCGTTCGGCGGGAACAAGGCACGGAAGCTGGAGTACCTCGTGGCCGACGCGCTGGCGCAGGGCTGCGACACGCTCGTGTCAATCGGTGGCGTCCAATCGAACCACACGCGGCAGGTCGCGGCCGCCGCAGCGGCGACCGGCCTCAAGTGCGTGCTCATCCAGGAGAGCTGGGTCGACTGGCCCGACGTCACGTACGACCGCGTCGGCGACATCCTCCTGAGCCGCCTGATGGGCGCCGATGTGCGCCTCGTGAAGGCCGGCTTCGGGATCGGGTTCAAGGAGAGCTGGGAGCAGGCGCTCGAGGAGATCGAGTCGGCCGGCGGCAAGCCCTACGCGATTCCCGCGGGAGCGTCCGACCACCCCCTCGGCGGCCTCGGCTTCGCCTCGTGGGCGCGTGAGGTCGAGGTCCAGGAGCGCGAGCTCGGCGTGTTCTTCGACACGGTCATCGTCTGCTCGGTCACGGGCTCCACCCAGGCGGGCATGATCGCGGGCTTCGCCGATCGGGCAGGGGAGCCCGGACCCGGTCAAGGTCGCGAGCGGCGAGTCATCGGCATCGACGCCTCGGCCAAGCCGGCCGAGACGTGGGCGCAGGTCGCCCGGATCGCGCGGTTCACCGCGGACGCGATCGGGCTTGGGCGCGAGCTGCGCGATGACGAGATCATCCTCGACGACCGCTACCACGCCGGGATCTATGGCATCCCCGACGCGCAGACGCTCGAGGCGATGCGCCTCGCCGCCCGACTCGAGGCGATGATCACCGACCCGGTCTACGAGGGAAAGTCGATGGCCGGCCTCATCGACCTCGTGAGTCGCGGCGAGATCGAGCGGTCATCGAACGTGCTGTATGCGCACCTCGGCGGGCAGCCGGCGATCAACGCCTACGCAGGCCTGTTCAGCTGATCTAGAGCTCGAGCACGAAGCGAAGGGCGGCATCCAGGCGCTCGATCGCGGAGGGAGCGAGGCGCCCTGCTCGAGGCCCCAGGACGCTGATCGGCAGCGTCGTCGGCTGGTCGCACTTCACGTAGCCGTCGCGATCCAGGCCGGAGTCGCGCCGGCCGACGGCGACCAGGTACGGCGGTGCCTCGGCGGCTGACCGCGCCGTGCTCGTCATCGGCGCGACGACGACCGTGCTCGACCGGCGCATCCGATCCGTCTGCACGACCACGGCCGGGTGCGGGTCGCGCAGAACGTTTCCGCCCACGTCGGGGAAGGCGATGAAATGCACGTCGCCGCGCCGTGGACCGGCCCCGACCGCCTCGCGCCCGATGCCTACCACTCCAGGTTGGCCCACGCCGGGGCGGTCAGCGCGAGCGCGTCGTTTGCCCACGTCGCGTTGTCCTCGGCGTCGAGATCAAGGGCGCGGTCGAGCCGCTGCTGCTCAACCGCCACGATCGACTGACGGACCGCCGCCGCGACCACGCCACTCACGCCAAGGCCAGACTCCCTGGCGGCCGCACGGAGTTGCTGCACGAGGTCGGCCGGCAGGCTGATCGAGAGCTTGACGTGCGGTGCCGACGCGCCGTCGGGTCCGTACGCCGCGGCCGTTTCGGAGAGAGCGTGCCGGCGAGGCATACTACCAATGGTAGGAGTATCAGTAGGATGGTGCAACCTCGCCGCCCGACCAGCCAGCTCGCGGGGCGAGACCGACCAGTCGTCGAACGGTGCAGTATCCGTACCTCGGCGAGCAGCCGGCGATCAGTCCCTACGCGGGCCCCTCGGCTAGGTCCGATCAACCTGAAACGGCAGGAAGTGGCGGCAATCTGGAGCCTCTCCCGCGGCGTAGTGGCGCATGAAGATGTCGTGAGCTGCTCGCAGGTCGTATTCGACCGCCCGAAGGTGCGCGGACCGCTCTTCGTCGGGTATATCGACAGACTCTTCACACTCCAGCCGTAGCGCGGCGTCGGCGATCGTGGGCCCGCCCCTCTGCATCCTGACGACATCTCCGTGCTAGGTGAATCGGTGCCAGCCTGCCGTCACCGGATCACCCCCGGCTCATCAGGTGGTCGATCAGCGTAACGAGATCGGATTCTCCCAGCGGATCTCGCCGAAACGCGCGAAGTCGGTGTCGGCGGAGCACAGCGTCAGCCCGTGCTCGATTGCCAGGGCCGCGAGCTGAGCGTCGGAAATGAGATTGCCGCGCAACTCGTAGGTCGTGATGAGCGCGCCGAGCACCTCTGAATGGCGGTCGGTTTGGACAGGGATCCAGGCCGCGTCGGCCGATAGCCACTCGGAAACATGCGACCACGCCTCTTCGGGCGTCAGCGGCGATCTGCTCGCCCGCGAGTGGGTGCTGATCCGCAGGAAGGCGCCGAGCACCTGCCAGGGGAGCCCGACCCGGCGGGATCCGTTCAGCTGGGCCGTCAGCCACTCCTTCGCGGCGGCATGAAACCTGCTGGTCTCGTCAACGGCGAAGAGCAGGATATTCGCGTCGACGAGCATCAATGGCCGTCCTGGCCTTCGAGCTCCTCCAGCGCCTCGGCGACGTTGGTGACATCGATCCGAAGACCCAGCCGCGAAGAGCGTTGGCTGAAGCAATGCGATCCGCGTTTGGCTCCCAAGCCGGCGCGAATCAACTCGTTGACGGCCTGGCTGAGGCCCATCGATCGTTCCCGGCGCAGACGCTCAATCGCTGCTGTCGTGTCATCGTCGAGGACCACGGTTGTTCTCATGACACGAGTCTAGCATTACGGTGCGTCCATCAGGTCATCTTGATGCTGAGCGGCGGAGTCGACGCCATTCGATGTCAGTCTTCGACCTGCGTCCGTTGCGTTGACGGCGAGCGCGCGGTACGGTCACGCACGTGCATCCATCAGCCGATGACGAACCATTGGTCGTCATCGATCAGGTCAATAAGCATTTCGGCCAGCTTCATGTGCTGAAGGACATCTCCACGACCATCGGCCGGGGTGAAGTCGTTGTTGTCATTGGGCCGAGTGGCTCCGGAAAGTCGACGCTGTGTCGTGCCATCAACCGCCTGGAAACGATCGATTCGGGGACGATTTCGATAGACGGTCAGGCACTCCCGGCCGAAGGCCGCGGATTGGCAAAGCTCCGGGCCGACGTCGGCATGGTATTTCAATCGTTCAACCTGTTTGCGCACAAGACCGTCCTGGAGAACGTGACCCTCGGCCCACGCCGGGTGCGCGGGCAGTCAAAGGAGACTGCGGAAAAGAGAGCGATGGAGCTGCTCGCGCGGGTCGGTGTCGCGGACCAGGCCAAGAAGATGCCGGCCCAGCTCTCCGGTGGGCAACAGCAGCGTGTGGCCATCGCCCGGGCTCTCGCCATGGACCCCAAGTTGATCCTGCTCGACGAGCCGACCTCGTCCCTTGATCCAGAGATGATCAGCGAGGTGCTTGACGTCATGACCGGCCTTGCCCAGGATGGCGGAATGACGATGCTCGTGGTGACCCACGAGATGGGCTTCGCCCGCAACGCCGGTGACCGCCTCCTGTTCATGGCCGACGGCGAGATCGTCGAGGAAGGCACGCCCAAAGAATTCTTCGCGAACCCTCAGACTGCGAGAGCGAAAGATTTCCTTTCGAAGATCCTTGCCCGCTGATTGCGGAACCCAAGCGAACAAGGAGGTGGGGATGAGATCCAGGAATAGTCTGCTGATCTCGGCGATCGCCGTGGCAAGCATCGTAGTTGGCGCATGTACCGGCGCGGCCGCGTCGCCCAAGGCGGGTGCCGGAGCGAGTTTCGAAGCCGGCACCACCATGGCCAAGCTTCACGATGCCGGCGCCATGACCATCGGCACCAAGTTCGATCAGCCGTTGTTCGGGCTGGCCGGCCCCGATGGCAAGCCGGTGGGCTTCGACGTCGAGATCGGCAAGCTGGTTGCCTCGAAGCTGGGGATATCGGTCGACAAGATCAAGTGGGTCGAGACCGTCTCGGCCAACCGCGAGCCGTTCATCCAGAGCGGGCAGGTCCATATCGTGGTGGCCACCTACACGATCAATGACAAGCGCAAGGAGGTCATCTCCTTTGCCGGCCCGTACTACCAGGCCGGGCAGGACATCATGGTGCTCAAAGGCAACTCGGAAAACATCAAGGGGCCCGAGGATCTGAAGGGCAAGAACGTCTGCAGCGTCGCCGGTTCGACCTCGGAGAAGAACATCAAGGCGTATGACGTGAAGCTGATCACGACCGATACGTACTCGAACTGTCTCGAGCCGCTGCGAACCGGCAGCGTCATCGCGGTGACCACCGACAACGTGATCCTGGCCGGCCTCGCCGATCAGAACGCGGGTGAGTTCGAGGTGCTCGGCAATCCGTTCACCAAGGAGCCGTACGGCATCGGGCTGGGGCACGATGACACGGCGTTCCGTAGCTTCATCAATGATGTGCTCGAGGCGGCGTATGCCGATGGCACGTGGAAGAGGCTTTGGGAGGAGACCGCCGGCAAGGTGCTCAAGACCCCTGTGCCGCCAGCGGTCAACCGCTACTAGCAGAAGCGGCAGGCGTGCATCCCGCCCGGACCGTGTGCCGGGTGGGATGCTTTGCTGCTACGGACCGCTACCAGCAGAGGACAGGTAGGCCGTGGAGCAGCTGACGGCCATCGCCGACAGCCTGCCGCTGCTGTGGCAGGGCTTTCTCGGCACGCTCGCACTCACGCTGCTATCGAGCATCGGTGCGCTGCTGGTGGGCATCGTGGTGGCCGCCATGCGCATCTCGCCCGTCGGCTCGCTGCGTGTCTTCGCCACGGTCTACACCGAGGTTCTGCGCAATACCCCCCTGCTATTGGTGCTCTTCTTCTGCGCCGTCGTGCTGCCGTATCTCCAGGTTCCGTTCGACTTTTTTACGCTGGCGGTCATTGGCCTCATCGCCTATACCTCGCCCTTCGTTGCTGAGGCGGTGCGATCGGGCGTGAACGCGGTCCCCGTCGGCCAGGCCGAAGCAGCGCGCAGCATCGGTCTGGATTTTGGTCAGACGCTCGTGCTGGTGGTCCTGCCGCAGGCCGTGCGAATGGTCATCCCGCCACTGATCAACGTATTCATTGCGCTGGTCAAGAACACGTCGGTCGCCGGTGCCTTCTTCGTGTTCGAGCTGTTCAAGTCAGCTAATACCGCCGTGCGAGACCACGGGAATGCGGTGGTTTCCCTGTTACTGGCGGTCGCGGTGCTCTACCTCGTGCTGACGGTTGCGCTGGGCGTGAGCGCCGCACGGATCGAGCGCCGCGCTGTGGTCCTGCGATGAGTACGAGCGTGCTGTACGACGTGCCCGGCCCGATCGCCCGGCGTCGGTCTCGCATCGCGTCGCTCATCAGCATCGTTCTCATTGGCGCCGGCCTGACGTGGCTGGTGCTGACGCTGGCCGCGCCGCGCACCATCGCCAACGGGACCGTCCTGCCCGGGCTGTTCGACGCCAGCCGTCTCGACATCCTGGGACGGGCCGACCTGTGGCTTGGGCTGTGGAACGCCCTGTTGAGCACCCTGCAGCTGGCGGCCGTGGGCGCCATCTTCGCCATGGTGGTCGGGATGGGGTTCCTGTTTGCACGTACCGCATCCAGCCGCTGGGTGCGCACGCCGGCGGCTATCGTCCTCGAATTCTTCCGCGGCATGCCCGTGCTGCTGATGATGCTGTTCATTCTCCTGGTCTTCTCCACCGGGTCGTTCTGGGCCGGGGTTGGAGCGCTGGCGGTCTACAACGGCGCGCTCATCGGTGAGGCCCTGCGCGCCGGCATCCTGGCACTGCCGCGCGGACAGCGCGAAGCCGGCCTGGCGATCGGTCTCACGCCGCTCATGGCGCTGCTGCTAATCGAGTTTCCGCAGGCGTTCCGTTACATGCTGCCGGTCATCATTGCGCAGCTGGTGGTGCTCCTGAAGGACACCTCGCTTGCCTTTGTGGTCGGGTACGGCGAGCTGCTGCGCTACGCGCAGAACATGCAGAACTTCTTTGGCGGGCGCTACCTGTTCACCCTGTTCGCGGTCGTCTTGTTGGTCTACCTTGGGGTAAACATGCTCCTCTCGTGGCTGGCCAGGATCGTTGCCCGACGTACCGGTAACGAGGCCGTCTCGGCGGAATGACCGCGTCGCCGCCGTCAGGCTCCTGATTCGCGGCGCATGGCCTCGCGGAGCGCTCCCAGTTCGACGGGCACCGGGCGTCAGGCTTCCCTCCTCGGCGGCGACCTCGTCGGGGTCCGAGGATCAAGACGAGGGTCAGCAGCCGCCCAGCACGGGGACCATGGAGGATCGCCGAGGGTTTGAGGTCGCCGCGAACTCAGGGCGTCAACGCGGGGCTGTTCAGTTGAGCGCCGAGATCAGTCGAGGCAGACGAGGCCGGAGCAACCGAGCGGTCCCGGCTCCAGCCAGGCTGCCAGGAGCAGGTCGAGGGCGATGTGGCCGTCGGGGATCTCGCGGCCAAGGTAGTGGCGGCAAGCCGGTGCGCCGAGAACCTCCTCGCAGTGCTCGTGAACGACCGATCGAAGGTGTGCCTCCGCAAGCGATCGATCGTGGAGATGCAAGGCACGGCGTCGATCGCGACCGTGGTCGATGAGGTCGTAGGCGTACTCGTCGCGCTCCCAGCGCCGCTCGGACCGGGGGCGCCACAGCTCGTCGAGGCTGATCTCCACGTCGTTCAAGCCGTCGCCGGCCGAGATCCAGGCGGTCAGGCCGAACACGATGTGGCCGGAGTCGTCGAACTCAGCCGTCGGGCCGGACGGGACGTCGAAGCCGCGCGTGTAGAGCGACTTCGCGAGGCCGATGACGTACCGGTTCAGCGCGGCCCGCGACAGGATCAAGCGCGAATGAGCTCGTCGGCGGCGACGATCGGCTCACCCAGGCGCCGGACGCGCTTGACACGCCGATAGCGGATCTCGAATTCCGGATTAGTGGTTGTCGAAACAAACCGCTCGAAGGCCGCCACCGGAACCCTGTAGATCCGTTCGGACACCCGCACCGCCGGCAGGGCGCCCTCATGGATCCGTGTCATGACCGTCGTCGGGCTAACCCCGAGGAGTGTCGCGACCTCCTGCGGCGTGTAGAAGCGAGGCGCCTGTCCTGCTGTTGTCCTATTGGTCATGCGGCAAGATAGCCAGTTGACCAAGCCAACGTCAAGATCGAACGCAGTCGCGGGATGAGCGTCGGGCCAAGTGTCGATGTGACAATGAAGGTGTCACGGGCGGGGTTGACGATCGGAGCGCATCTGGAGAGCCGAGGCGGATCCTGAGTGGCGGGTCTCGCCTCCGTACCGGGCTCGGACGATGCGGAGGGCACCGTGAATATCGAGCGCAGCTGTCGGTCGAAGCAGGTCTACCTCACCAAGGCCCACGCGAAGTCGGTCGTGCGCCTCATGGGCGCGCGCCACCGCGAGGCGTTCCACCTGTACCGGTGCGAGGCATGCGTGTACTGGCACGTCGGGCACCTGGTGCCGGCGGTCTTTCGCGCCCGGGTCGTGCCGCGCTGGGAGCGTCGGGCGGTCCAGGTTGCCTGACGAGGACGAGCTCGAGATGGACAGCCCCGAGGACGTGCTCCTGGTCGAGGCGCTCATGGGCTGGGACGGCGATCGATGCGAGTGCCCCGAGTGCGACTGCCCGCGCTTTCGCGACGGCACGGATGACGCGCGCTGCCCCGACTGCCTGGTCGACCGCCACTGGGCCGGCTAAGGACGGGGAGCTAGCGTGACGCGCATCCCGGATTGTCTGGGCCGGATTGCGGCGTCCGGCGACGCGGCGATCGAGCCGAGGCCGGAGCCAGCCCGTCCGGGCGACAGACCGGTCAAGGCGTCCCGACGGTCACGCCATGACGATGGAGCTCTGTGTCGAACGTGTACAGCGGAAGGGCTCCGGCCCACTTCGCAGTCGCGGCGATCAACGCGTCGGGAATCGGGCTCTGGGGCAGGGAGCGCGCGCGGACGAGCGCCTCGATCGCGGCATCCTTGGGAAGC
>JBBQFS010000045.1:0-17016 GCA_038322255.1 Candidatus Limnocylindrales bacterium
GATCGAGCTGACCTCGCACGCGGAGGCCCGCTGATGTTCCACCGCATCCTGATTGCCAACCGCGGCGAGATCGCGCTCCGAATCCTCCGCGCCTGCCGGACGATGGGCGTCGAGACGGTCGTTGCCTACAGCGAGGCTGATCGGGACAGCCTCCCGGCGCAGCTCGCGGACGAGGCGATCTGCATCGGCCCGCCGGACGCGCGACGGTCGTACCTCTCGGCCCCCGCCGTGATCTCCGCGGCGCTCGTCACGGGTTGCGATGCGATCCATCCCGGCTACGGCTTTCTCTCCGAGGACGAGACCTTCGCCGAGGTCGTGCGCGCCCACGACCTGACCTTCATCGGGCCGCCGCCCGACGTCCTCGATCGGTTCGCGTCGAAGGAGGGCACCCGGCGGCTGCTCGGCGGGTACGGCCTGCCGATCATCCCCGGCTCGCCGATGATCACCGACGACCAGCACGCCCTCGAAGAGGCCGACCGGATCGGCTACCCGGTGCTGATCAAGCCGTCCGCCGGCGGCGGCGGCAAGGGCATGCGCATGGTCCGGACCTCGCGGGAGCTGGAGTCGGCGATCAAGGTCTGCCGCTCCGAGGCCAAGGCCGCGTTCGGCGACGACTCGCTGTACCTCGAGAAGTGGCTCGACGACAACCGCCACGTCGAGATCCAGGTCGCGGTCGATCGGTATGGCGCCGGCGTCCACCTCGGCGAGCGTGACTGCTCCGTCCAGCGGCGGCATCAGAAGATCCTCGAGGAAGCGCCGACACCGGCGCTGTCAGAGGCGGCCCGCGCGACCCTCGCCGAGACGGCGGTCCGCGCCGTCGTGGCCGCGGGCTACGAGAACGTCGGGACCCTCGAGTTCCTCGTGGATGGCGCGGGCAACGCCTACTTCATCGAGATCAACTGCCGGATCCAGGTCGAGCACCCGGTCACCGAGATGCTCACCGGCATCGACCTCGTTGCCCTCCAGATCCGCATCGCGGCCGGCGAGCCGCTCGGGCTGCGCCAGTCCGACGTGGTCGTCCGCGGGCACGCCATCGAGTTCCGGATCAATGCCGAGGACCCGGCCAACGACTTCCGGCCCGGCGCCGGAGTTATCGAGCGCTATCACGCGCCAGGCGGGCCCGGGATCCGGATGGACTCGCACCTCTATCCCGGCTACGAGGTCCCGCCCTACTACGACTCGCTGCTTGGCAAGCTCATCGTCTGGGGTCCCGACCGGGCGACCGCGATCGCCCGCGGCCGCGCGGCGCTCGAGGAGCTGCTGGTCGAGGGGGTCACGACGAACATCGAGATCCATCGGGCACTCCTTGACAACGAGACGTTCCTCGAGGGCCGCATGACCACCAACCTGCTCGATCGCGTGGGCGGAGCGGCGTTCCTCGCGGCGGCTGCCGCCAGATGACGCCTCGACGAAGATGACGACCGAAGCGACGACAGACGCGTCGACCTCGACCGACGCCCTGGCCCCGGCCGGGGCAATCCACACGACGCGTGAGATCGAGGCCCTCATCCCGCACCGCTGGCCGGTCCTCATGGTCGACCGGATCGTCGAGTACGACGCCGAGGCGATGCGCATCGTCGGGATCAAGGGCGTCACGGCGACCGAGTGGTGGGCCCAGGGCCACTTCCCGGGCCTGCCGATCATGCCCGGCGTCCTGCAGGTCGAAGCGCTCGCCCAGACGATGGCCGTCTTCGTGGCGAAGCAGGAAGGGTTCGGTGAACGCATCGGGCTCTTCGCTGGCATCGACGAGTGCCGCTTCAAGCGGATCGTCGTCCCCGGCGACGTCCTGCGGCTCGAGGTCACGATGGACAAGCTCGGCAAGCGCTTCGGGCGTGGCAAGGGCGTCGCGACGGTCGACGGCGAAGTGGCATGCGCAGCCACGCTGTCATTCATCATCCCCGGCGAAGGGGTGCTCCGCTGAGCACCCGGCTCGCCGTGCTGTCCGATGTGCACGGCAACCTCCTCGCCCTCGAAGCGGTGCGCAAGGCACTCAAGCGCGAGAAGCCAGACGTCACGCTGATTGCCGGCGACCTGGTCATGAACGGCCCGGAGCCCGGCCCGACCGTCGACGCGATCCGCGAGATGGAGCGCGACGGGGCGATCGTCGTACAGGGAAACACCGACGTCGCAGTCGCGGATGCGGACTACGCCGCAGCGTTTCCGTGGCTGCTCGACGGCGGGATCCCCGAGGCCACACGGGCTGTCGCCGAATGGGCCCAAGACGCGCTCGATGACGACCAGCTCGCCTGGCTGCGTCGCTTGCCGGCAGAACGGCGGGTGAAGGTCGGCGACGATCTCGTCCTCCTGACCCATGCGTCGCCGGGCTCGCAGACACAGGGCTTCGACAAGGACCTCGACCCCTCGATCGTCGTCGAGCGAATGTCCCGCACCGACGCGCGGGTGATCTGCTGCGGCCACACGCACGTCCCGGAGATCCGCGAGTTCGGCTGGAAGGTCATCGTCAACGACGGCAGCGCCGGTTACACGTTCGACGGCGACCCGACCGCGTCGTGGGCGCTCGTGACCTTCGACGGCGAGGACGTCACGGCCGAGATCCGCCGAACCGAGTACGACAATCTCGCGGCCTCGACCACGATTTCCGCCCGCGGCCTCCCGGGTGACGTCTACCGCGCCGCGACTGTCCGCACCGGCAAGCTCGTCCGATGACGACGTCGAACGGCGTACGGCGGGTCGTCGTCACCGGCATGGGCGCCGTGTCGGCGCTCGGGCAGGATGTGGCATCGACGTGGGCCGGCCTGCTCGAAGGCAGGTCTGGTGTCAGGACGATCGAGTCGTTCGACCCGTCGCGGGTGGACTCGAAGGTTGCTGCGGAGGTCCGCGATTTCGATCCGAGCGCGGTCATCGACCGCAAGGAGATGCGGCGGATGGACCGCTACATCCAGTTCGGGCTCGTCGTGGCGCGACAGGCGCTCGACCAGGCGGGCCTGCCCGGCCGGATCGACGGCCCGCTCGCCGAGCGCACCGGCGTCCTGCTCGGTTCGGGGCTCGGTGGCGTCTCGACGCTCTTTGACAACGTCCTGCTCATGGCCGAGCGCGGCCCAGATCGAATCAGCCCGTTCTTCATCCCGATGGGCATCGCGAACGTCGGCTCCGGGCAGGTCGCGATCGCGTTCGGGATGCTCGGGCCCAATTTCGCGATCGTGTCTGCCTGCGCGACCGGCGCCCACGCGATCGGGGAGGCGTGGGAGACCATCCGGCGTGATGATGCCGACGTGATGCTCGCCGGCGGCACTGAAGCCGCCATCCACGAGGCCGTCGTCGGCGGCTTCTCCTCCATGAAAGCCCTGTCTACGCGTAACGATGACCCCGAACGTGCCTCGCGGCCGTTCGACAAGGGCCGCGATGGCTTCGTGATGGGCGAGGGCGCTGGGATGCTCGTGCTCGAGGAGCTGGGCCATGCGGAGCGCCGCGGCGCCGAGCCCCTGGCGGAGCTCGTGGGCTACGGTGCGACCGCCGATGCCTCGCACATCACGCTCCCGGCGCCGGGCGGGATCGGCGCCGTTCGCGCGGCCCGTCGCGCCCTGGAGAAGGCCGCCATGACGCCCGAGGAGCTCGACCACGTCAACGCCCACGCCACATCGACGCCCGAGGGTGACGGCGCGGAGCTCCAGGCCCTGAGCACGATCCTCGGCGAGCACGCACCCGGTGTCTCGATCACCGCCAACAAGTCGATGCTCGGGCACACGCTGGGCGCAGCCGGCGCGATCGAATCGATCGCCACGATCCAGGCGATGCGCGAGGGCGCGGTCCCGCCGACGATCAACCTCGTCGATCCCGACGAGAACGCCGACGGCCTCGACCTGACGCCCGGCAAGGCCACGCGGCGTCCGATCCGCGCGGCCCTCAACAACTCGTTCGGGTTTGGCGGCCAGAACGCGGTGCTGATCTTCCGGCGGTGGGACGGATGACCGAGCAGCCGGTCGAGCCGGCCGACGGGACAACGCTCGAGGCGAACGCGCCACGCGACGGCAAGAGCACCGCCAGCTCGCCGCGCGAAGCGACGAGCCCCGCAGGCGCACCGTCCGAGCCGGCGGATCCGGCCGATTCCTCGCTCCTCAACCTGATCGACCGGCTGTCCGCCCTGCTCGACCGGACGGAGCTGACCGAGCTCGAGGTTCAGGTTGGCTCGACCGGACTGATCCTGCGCAAGCCAACGGCGATTGGCCCCGCCATTTCGATCCCGATCCAGGCGGGCTCGGGCGGGGCCGCGGCCGCGGAGGGCGGCTCCGCGACGTCGACGGCGACGGCCGACGCGGGTCCCGTAGCGCGGCCTGGCGTGATGGCACCCCTCAGCGGCATCTGGTATGGCGCGCCATCGCCGGGCTCGGCGCCGTACGTCAGTCTCGGCGGCGAGGTCGCAGTGGGCCAGGTCATCGGGCTGATCGAGGCCATGAAGCTGTTCAATGAGATCAAGAGCGACCGCGCCGGTCGTGTCGTCAAGATCAATGCGGAGGACGGCAAGCTCGTGCGCGCGAAGCAGCCCTTGATCGAGGTCGACCCGCTGTGACCGCCTCGCCTCGGCAGAGCGCACCGACGGGCGCCTCGATGAGCGCATCGCCGATTCGCGCTCACGTGACCGGCTGGGGCCGCTACGTCCCGAGCCACGTCCTGACGAACGCGGACCTGGAGCGCATGGTCGACACGAACGACGAATGGATCCGAGCCCGCACGGGGATCCGCGAACGTCGCGTCGCGGCCGCCGACGAGACGACGGCCTCGATGGCCGCCGTGGCCAGCCTGCGGGCCATCCACACCGCCGGCATCGACCCCGACGAGATCGACCTGATCCTGCTCGCGACGCTCACGCCCGACTACTGGATGCCCTCGACCGCGGCGCTCGTCAAGGAGGCGATCGGCAACACGCGCGCCGCGGCGATGGACGTCTCGGCGGCCTGCTCCGGCTTCGTCTATGCCTTCGCGACGGCCCAGGCCTGGATCGCGTCGGGGCTCGCGAAGCATGTCCTCGTGATCGGCGCGGAGCTGCTGACGCGGTTCCTCGACTACACCGACCGCGGGACCTGCATCCTCTTCGGCGATGGTGCCGGCGCGGCCGTCCTGTCCGCCAGTGAGGAGCCGGGCGGCTCGCTCGGCATCGAGCTGACCACCGAGCCACAGGGCGCCTACATGATCTGGCTGCCCGCCGGCGGCGCGAAGAGCCCGCCGTCCGCGGAGACGATTGCCCGGGGCGAGCACTACATCCGGATGGAGGGTAAGGAGACGTACCGGTTCGCGACTCGGACGCTCGCCACGACAGCGCTCGAGTCGATCCGCAAGTCAGGGCTCGAGCCCGACGACATCAGCCTCTTCATCCCACACCAGGCCAACATCCGGATCATCGAGGCGGTGGCCAAGGGCCTGGACCTGCCCTTGGAGCGGATGTACACGAACCTCGATCGGTACGGCAACACCTCGGCGGCCTCGGTGCCGATCGCGATGGCCGAGGCGGTCAACGAGGGCCGCGTCAAGGTTGGGGACAACATTACGATCGTCGCCTTTGGCGCGGGGTTCACGTCGGGCGCCGTCACGATCGAGTGGACCGCCGATCCGGCACGGGGACGAGACGCCGACACCAAGATCCGAGCCGAGAACGTCCACGTTCGACTGCCCGTGGATTGGGACTCGGTCGACCCGATCCCGCCGGCCCTCGCCGAGCTCATGGCCCGGCCGGGCACGGTCAACCCGCCGCTCGACGACGTCGTGCCCGGCGAGCCCGGGCCCGCCAGGCAGCCGGTGGCGAGATGACCTGGCTCGCGGTGACACCGAACCGGAGACCGGCGTGATCGATCTCTCGGGGAAGTCGGCCGTCGTCACCGGTGGCTCCCGCGGGATCGGCCGCGCGATCGCGCTCCGGCTCGCCGCCCAGGGCGCCGATGTCGCGTTCAGCTACCGCGGCAACGAGGCCGCCGCGAAGGAAACCGCGTCGGCGATCGAAGCGCTCGGCCGGAAGTCGCTCGCGATCCAGGCCGACGTCAGTGACCCCGAATCGGCCGATGCCCTGATCAAGGCCGTGCTCGACGCGTTCGGCAAGGTCGACATCCTGGTGAACAACGCCGGGATCACCCGCGACGACCTGATCATGCGGATGTCGGTGGAAGCCTGGCGATCGGTGCTCGAGACGAACCTCTTCGGGGCGTTCTACGCGATCAAGGCTGTGACCCGCCCGATGCTGAAGGCCAAGGGCGGCCGGATCATCAACATCACGTCCGTCTCGGGCCAGGCCGGCCAGATGGGCCAGGCGAACTACTCCGCGGCGAAGGCCGGGCTGATCGGGCTCACGAAGGCGACGGCGCGTGAGCTGGCATCGCGCGGCATCACCTGCAACGCGGTGGCGCCCGGGTTCGTGCTGACCGAGCTGACCAAGGACCTGCCCCAGAACCTCCAGGCCCAGCTGACCGAGAGAACCCCGCTCGGGCGCTTCGGCACCCCCGACGAGATCGCCGATGCCGTCGCGTTCCTCGTGAGCGACGAGGCGGCGTTCATCACCGGCCAGGTGCTCGCCGTCGACGGCGGCCTGGTGATGATGTAGCGACGCGTTTCGTCACGGAATCTCCGGCGCGTCCGCGCCCCGCCGAACGAGCGGGATCGGTGGACGATCTGCGGTCGCAGCGCCCATCCTTGGGGCATAACGTGAGCTTCGTCCCGCCACCTCCACCGAGCCGTCAGGGACCCGGGGACCCATCGATTCGTCGAACGTGGTGGCTCCTCGCGGGGACATTCTTCGCGCTGGCCCTGATCAATGGCCTGAGGCTGGTCGTCGAGCGGGCGCCGCTGGACTGGATCACCGTCGGGCTCGTGATCGTCGCGGCGGTGGCGGCGATCGCCCATCGCAACGCCGTCGCCGGCCTCGAGTCGCGGGGTCGAGCGGAGGCCGAGAGCTTCGCCCGGATCCTGCGCGGCCTGTCGCACTCCGTTTCCGCCGAGGCGATCGTGTCCGCGATCCTCGACGATCTCATCGATGCCACCGCGGCGGATCACGTCGTGCTGGTCCGACGGCGGCGTGACCGCGCGGCGCTAGAGGCGACCCTGGTCTCGCGTCGAGCCGGCGTCCCAACGACGACGACGATCCTGCCGCTCTCCCTGATCGATGCGCCGGCCGACATCGCGGAACGACCGCCGGTTCCCGTCCCGATGGGCGCGGAACCCCTGGCTGACTCGGCGGAGGCGGGATCGGAGCCGGCAAGCGTCGCTACTGCGGCAGCGACAGCGCCCCCGACCTCCCAGGAAATGCGCAGCGCCGGCTCGACTGTGCGCGACGTAACAGCAACCGATCACGATGTCGTCGCCCCGGATGACGCGGCCGGCGTCGGTTCCGCGGTCGACGCAGATCCCGGCTCAGTCAGCCCCGACACCGAGCCTGGCATCTCCGCCGACGGCCCCGGCCGGCTGGTCGGTCTGGCCGGTATGCCACGCGTCGCACGCCGCGCGTCGGACATCGGCGGAGGGCACACGTTCGTGCGGCGAGCCGCAGCCGAAGCCTTCGCGCTGCTCCGGGACATCGGCCTGCCCACCCCGGAGCTGGCCGGCTCGGGCGCGGCGGCGAAGCCGGCCGAGGTGCTCGCTCGCGGCGAGGAAGCGCTTGTCCTCGATCGACTGGCCGATCGTGTCCGATCCGTGTTTGGCCTCGCACACACCTTGACGGTGCCGCTCCGATCCCATCAGGGAATCGCGGGTGCGATCGTCCTCTCGCGGCGCGGTCGCGAGGCCTGGTCGCAGAGCGCACGCCGGCTCGTCCGCGGGGCTGCGACAGAGACGGCAGCTGCGCTCGAGCGCGCCGATTCCCTGCGTGAGGTTGCCACGAGCGCCTCGACCGATCCGCTGACGGGTCTGCCGAACCGCCGCTACTTCGACGAGTTCTCGGCGCTCCTGTCCGGACGCCGGCGTGCCGGTGACGCGGTGGCCGTGCTGATGATCGACATCGACAAGTTCAAGGGCCTGAACGACGCGTACGGCCACCCGACCGGCGACAAGGTGCTCCGCTCGGTCGCCGACGCCATCACCTCGGCGGTCAGAGACCAGGACGTCCCGGCAAGGGTCGGTGGCGAAGAGTTCGCGGTCCTCCTGCGAAACCCCGGTCCGGCGGTCGCCGAGGAAGTGGGGGAGCGGGTGCGGCAGGCGGTGCGCAACCTCGATCTGGCGACGATCGGTGTCCCGGGCGTCACTGTCTCAGTTGGCGTGGCGAATGCGTCGAATGCCGAGGAGCCCATCTCCTCGCTCGTCGACCGTGCCGACAACGCCCTGCTCCGCGCGAAGCGCGCCGGTCGCGATCGGGTGATTGCGGGCTGACAGCGACGACGTGCGGCGCCAACGAGGCCGCCGTTCGCCGAGTCGGGGGCACGGGCTCGATACCATCCCTTCGTGATCGATGAGCAGGACCCGCTCCGGGAGGATGACGGGCATGCCGACGAGGAAGCTGAGGCGGATGCCGCAGCCGCGGCCACGAGCGGCACGGGTGACAGCGACCAGGCCCCGCTGCTGACCAACGGCCAGCTCGCCCAGGTCTTCCATGACATCGGCGACCTGCTCGAGGTCAAGGGCGAGCTGGTGTTCAAGACCGTCGCCTACCACCGTGCGGCCGATGCGATCGGGCGGTCGCCGGTCGAAGTCGCGCGGGCGTACCGGGAGGGCCGCCCGCCCGAGATCCCCGGGGTCGGAAAGGCGATCTCGGACAAGCTCGCCGAGCTGGCGACGACGGGTCGATCGGCCTACCGCGAGAAGCTGCTGGCGGAGTTCCCGACCAGCCTCCTCGAGATGCTTCGGTTGCCGGGGCTCGGGCCCAAGACCGTGCGGCTGGTCTACACGGAGCTTGGCGCTAAGACGCTCGACGAGCTGAGGATCGCGGCTGAATCCAAGCGGGTCAGGACCGTTCGGGGCCTCTCGGAGCGGACCGAGCAGATGATCCTCGAAGGCATCGCGCGGCTCGAGCGGCGGGAGGGCCGGCTCCTCCTGCATCGAGCCAAGGCCATCATCGACGAGCTTTCGAGCGGCCTGCTCGACGTGCTCGATGTCGATCGAATCATCCCGGCCGGCTCGTTCCGGCGGCGGCGCGAGACCATCGGCGACATCGATCTGCTCGCGGAGACTGACTCGCACAAGCGGGTCGTTGAGACGTTCGTCAACCTGCCGTCGGTCGAGGCGGTCGTGAACCGCGGGTCCCACAAGGCTGCGGTCCGGCTCGGTGGGCGTGGTCCCCAGGTCGATCTCATGCTCATGCCGCCGGCCGAGGCGGGCACGTACCTCATCCACTTCACCGGCTCGAAGGAGCACAACGTCCGCCTTCGCGCCCGGGCGCGGGAGATGGGCTGGAGCCTGTCCGAGTACGGGTTCCTGCGCATCGGGGACGATGGCGAGCCGCTGACCGGCGCCGACGCCGAGCTGAGGACGTTCGCGACGGAGGCCGAGGCATACGCCTTCCTGGGGCTGCCCTTCATCGAGCCCGAGCTCCGCGAGGACACCGGCGAGATCGAAGCGGCGCTTGCCGGCCGGCTGCCGAACCTCGTGACCGAGGCCGACCTTCGCGGCGACCTGCACTCGCACTCGGACTGGTCCGACGGGTCCCAGTCGGTCGAGGTCATGGCCGAGTTCGCGCGCCGCCGCGGCCACGCCTACCAGGTGATGACCGATCACTCCCAGTCGCTGTCGATCGCCCGCGGCCTCACTCCCGAGCGAGTCGCGCTGGAGCGAGCGCTCATCCGCTCCCTCAACGCGCGATTCGCGGCGGAAGAGGCGGCAGGAACGGTACCGCCCGAGACCTCGCCCGAGGGGTTTCGCTTGCTTCACGGCTGCGAGCTGGAGATCCGCGCCGACGGCCAGCTCGACTACTCGGACGAGCTCCTCGCGACCTTCGATCTGGTTGTCGCCTCGCTGCACGTCTCACGTCGCCAGCCACGCACCGAGCTCACCCAGCGGGTCCTGAACGCGATCCGGAACCCCCACGTCGACGTCATCGCCCACCCGTCGGGCCGGATGATCGGGACCCGGGACGATCTCGACCTCGACTGGGAGGCGGTCTATGCCGAGGCCGCGAGCACCGGCACGGTCCTGGAGATGAACGGCTCGCCCCACCGTCTCGACCTGTCGGTCGAGCGGGGCCGGAAGGCCATCGAGCTGGGCTGCGTCATCTCGATCGACTCTGACGCTCACCACACCCGCGAGTTCAGCCATCTGGCCTGGGGCGTATCGCAGGCGCGTCGGGCGTGGGTGACGCCGGAGAACGTGCTGAACACGCGCTCCCGTGCCGACCTCCTCGCCTGGCTCGCGAGCCCGAAGCCGCGAGCCCTTGCGCCCGGGCCCGCCCGGCCCCGGAAGGCCGGGCGCCCGGCATCGGGGCGCCGCGTACCATCCCGGCCGTGAAGGGCGAGACCGGTGCACGCGACCTGGCGATCGCGGTCGGCGTCGTGGTCGCGCTCTCGCGATTCGCGCCCGACGGCTTCGTCTGGCCGATCGCGGCGGTCCTCCTGACAGGGGTCGTCCTGGGGACGCTGCAGGTCGTCGCCGAGGCCGACCCGGCAGCCCAGGGCGCCGGCGTGCCGGTCGAATCGCTGATCCTGCCCGGCGCCGCGGCGCTCGCCGCGCTCGGCGCGATCCGCCTCATCCCCATCGGTGTCGTGCTCGCACCGGCATTCGTGCTCGCGGGCGCGCTCGTCGCGGCCGCGCTCCTCACCGAGCTGCGCCTGGCCCGGGCGACCGGGCCCGCGTCGAGCGCCGATCGGACGGCCGTGCTGATCCAGGTCCTGATCGTCGGGTTCCTGGGTTTCGCCGGCGTCGCCGCGCTCGTGCCCGGCGGCCTGCCGGTCCCGGGCGAGGGCGGTGGTGGCGGCGCTGGTGTGGGCGGTGCCGTGGGCGCGCTCACGCCGAGCTCCAACGCTCTCGCCGTGGCCGCCCAGGCCCTTGGTGACGGCCTGATCGCGTTCCTCCTCGCCTATCGCGTAGCCGCGCTCCGCTCGTCGAACCTCCGGAACGTCGCCTGGTTCGGCGTCACCGGCGCCGTCGTGGTGGCGATCGCAGCGGTCGCCCTTCGCTCCATCGAGATCCCCCGAATCCTGGGGCCCGCCCTGCTGATCCTGGTGTTCTTCCTGTGGGACGCCATTCACAGCGGCGGTCGCGCGCGGCGTCGGGATCGGCGCCGGACCTGGGAAACCGCCGCGCTGGCCCTCCTCGCGGTGGTGGTCATCGGCTGGAGCGTCGGCGTTCGCCCCTGACGTTCGGCGCGACCATCTGCCCGCGAGGCCCCATACTTACCGGCCCGGCCTGCGCCGGTTGCGCTTGCCTTCCGCGTTTGCGCTTGCCTTCCGCCGAAAGGAATCCGATCTGTGACCTTCCCCGAGACCGAAGCGAACACCAGCCCCGCCGCGACGACGCGCATCAAGCGAACGCTGGCGGAGCAGGCGACCGCGAGCGCCGCCGCCGGCAAGTGGTCCGAGGCCGCCGACACGAATCGCCGCCTGCTCGAGATGGGGCCGGAGGCCGACACCGAAAACCGGCTGGCGAAGGCGCTCTGGGAGCTCGGCGAGCTCGGCGCGGCGCGCGAGCACTACCAGGCCGCACTGGCCCTGGATCCGACCAACCGCATCGCCGAGCGCAACATCGACCGGCTGCGAACACTGCTCGTCGCCGCCGGCGAGAAGACCGTGCCCGCGCAGGACGGTAGCAAGGCCCCCGTCCGAATCTTCGTCGAGGAGACGGGCAAGACCGGATTCGCGCACCTGATTGATCTGCCCGATGCGAAGAAGCTGGCCCAGGTCAACCCGGGCGATTCGGTCGAGATGACCGCCGAGGGCAATCGACTGATCGCCTTCAGCAACGGGATGCGCATCGGCGTCGTCGATCCCCGCGTCGCCGCCCGACTGCTCAAGCTCATCGCCGATGGCAACAAGTACCTCGCGGGCGTGACCTCGCTCGGTGCCCAGGACGTCCGGATCATCATCCGCGAGATCTACCAGGACCCGCGCAACTACGGCAAGGTCAGCTTCCCGACCGCCGCCAAGTCCACGGACCTGCGGCCGTACACCAAGGGCACGCTCCTGCGTGAGGACGAGGAGCTCGAAGAGGACCTCGAGGACGATGTCGAGGACGAGGAGATCACCGACCTCGACCGCGTCATCCCGCCCGAGGACACCACCGACGAGGCCTTCGTCGAGGAGACCGACGACCTGGACGAGAACTAGCCGCGCGCCGACGCGCGGCTCGGACGCTCGGCCAGCGCGGCGCGGCTACGCCCCGGCGGCGGCTCGGGTGCTTCGGGCTTCGGTCAGGAGGGTCTCGGCCGCGCGCGCGAGAATCGCGTCGGCGTCTGCGGTCGTTGAGGCGCCGGGGAACAGGCGACTCTCGAGGCGTCCCCAGGCCGCGTGCAGCTCGCACACGATGCGCTCGACCTCGGTGGGCCGGTAGCCGAGCCAGTCGAGGGTCTTGTCGAGCTGGATGGTGTGCTCGGCGATGTGCGAGCCCCATCGGCCGAGCCTGAAGCGGATGTCGACCGGTGCGTTCGACCACCTGGCCGGCGTGCCAAGCGCCTTGTCCGCGGTCGAGCCGAGCCGCTGGGCCCACTCATCGAGGACATCGTCCAGCCGGCCGCGCAGCTCGGCCAGTGTCCCGAGGCCGTCGGCGTCCTCGCCCGCGAGGTCGGCCTCGGAGGCCTTCTCGACCTCATCGGGAACCTTCGTCGGTCGGTCTGGGCCCATCGGCAGCGCGAGCCACCAGCGAGTGAACCAGCCGTAGCTCCGCTGGCCGTCGATCGTGTGACCGAGGACCTGTCTGACGGTCCATTCGCCGTCCCTGGCGACGCGATCCAGGATCCCGTCGTCCAGGGCGGCCAGCCGGCCCTGCAGCGCCCACCGAGCGATCGTCGCGGGCGCGATGAGGCGCGCGGCCAACGGGCGGGCGGCCAACGGACGAGTGGCCGACGCGCCACCACCCATCGATCCGTCGCTGGAGGCGGCCAGCGCCGCGTCCAACTCAGCCGTGGCGGCCTCGACCGTCTCGGCGGCGCGGTAGATCCCGTAGCGGACATCGAGCTCACGCTCGCGCCACGTCCACGGACGCTCGAGGGCCTCGTCCGGGATCGCGAGGTACTCACCCGCAGCCGTCGCGAGGGCCTCACGAGCGGTCCTGACCGAGTGGGGGAGCGTGAGCTCGCTCGGCTCCGACAGGCTCGGCTCCGACAGGCTCGAGCCGGACTCATCCGACCCCGGCTGGATCGGTGCATCAGTAGTCGTCATCGGTCGAGGGTAGCGGAGCCACTGCGCGGAATCGACCTGCCACAATCGCGCGGATGATGGGGCGGCTGCTCCTCTCGCGCGCGGAGCCGGGCTTCACGCTGCCCGCATTCGAGCGCATGGCGCCGCCGCCTGCGCCGGAGCTGATCGATGCCCGGATCGAGGCCAACTCGGCGCCCGGCGACATCGTGGCCGACCTGTTCGGGCGCGGCGGCTGGATCGCCCGGGCGGCCATCGACCGGCAGCGCCGGGCGTTCAGCCTCGAATCGAGCCCGCTGACGCGGCTGCTCGCGGAGATCGTGGTCCGACCCCCGGACCTGCGCCATCTCGACGCCGCCTTCTCCGCGTTGTCGACGTCGCCGCACGGCGGCTCGAGCCTGCGACTGTTCATCGCCGACCTGTTCGCGATGCGATGCACGACGTGCGGCCGGAACCTTCCGATCGACGAGCTCGAATGGCTGGGCGACGAGATCCAGCGGATCCACTATCGATGCACCCTTTGCCGCGACCAGCAGGGCCGGTCCGAGCACCAGGCCGTCGAAGCGACACCCGCGGATCGGCAGCGCGCCGCCCGCGACGTCGGGGCCAAAGAGGTCCGCCGCCGCCTGCGCGAGCGATTCCCGGTGCCCGACGGCGTCGAGCACCTGGTCGATGCGATCCTGGACCTCCATACGGACCGGCAGCTCGTCGGCCTTGCCGCGATCCTCACCCGGATCGAGGGCGACCTCCGGGCCGCCCAGGTCGAGTCGGCGCTGCGGCTGGCATTCCTGCACGCCGTGCTGCCGGCGAGCCGGCTGGGCCTCGGCGGCGCGCGCGTGCCGGCGCTGCGCATTGCGCGCGGGATGGTGGGCAACCCAGTCCCGGAGACCTGGCGGGAGCGCAACCCGTGGCTGGCCTTCGAGGATGGGTTCCGCCAGGTTCGCGGATTCGTGCAGCGGCTGGAGAGCCGGACGACGCTAGGCCCGCTTGAGGCGAGATTCGGCACGGACCTTCGGAGCCTCGTCGAAGGCTCGCCGACGGCGGTGATCCGGGTCATGACGCCGGGCGCCCTGGAGACGCTCGCCAACGAGGCCCGCGAGAGCTCCTGGGATCCGTCGCGCGCGTCGCCGCGCGCGCACGTCGGCCCGCGCATCCAGCTCGTCCTCGGCCAGCCGCCGGTGCGCTTCAGCCAGGAACGGCTCGGCGCGGCGTACCACGGGACGTGCTGGGCGCTGGGTCGTGAGGCAGCCTCGCTCCTCCCGCTCGAATCCCTGCTCGGATCTGCCACGCGGGCACCGTGGTCCTGGCAAGCGGCGACCCTCCGCCGGGCGCTCGAGGCGGTGACCCCGCATCTCGCCCGCGAGGCGCGCGTCATCCTGCTGCTGGAGCACGGCGGGCCCGATGCGCTCGTCGCAGCGGTCCTCGGCGGCGTCGGCGCGGGATACCGCCTCGTGGATGCCCGGTTGACCGACCCAGATGACGAGATCGGCGGCGTCGTGGAGCTCGTGCCCCCCGGCGGGGTGCTGCCGCCCGGGCCGCGGACTCGGAGCAACAGGCCGCTCGAGCTCGACCCGGGCAGCCGCGGCGATACGGACCTCGTGCCGGGTCCCGGCCTCTTCGACCCGCCGGAGCGGATCGAAGCCCGCCCGTTCTCCGCCCGCGAGGCGGCCGAGACGGTGCTCCAGACGGCGATGGAGGTCCTGCGGGCCCGGGGTGAGCCCGCCCGCTACGAGCGGCTGCTCGGCGAGATTCTCGTCGGCCTCGATCGGTCCGGGCAGCTGCGGCGGCTGATCGTGGCCGAGCCGCTGGTTTCGGACGACCCACCCGACCGCACCGACCGGCCGCAATCGGAGCCTGGCTTCGATGCGGCTCCGGGCATGCTCGGCGAAGCGACGCCAGGCGCCGGGGCTCGGCCCGCGGCCACGGCAGGGACCGGGGCGGGCGCCCGCATGAGGCCAGGACCCCGGACCCGGACGTTCATCGAGCCCGCCCAGCCGCGCGACCCCGTCGAGCGCGTCCTGGCCCTCGTCGCGCACGAGCTGGGCCGTCCGGACCAGCGCCGGGTCGTCGAGGTCGAGCCGGGCCGCTGGTGGCTCGGCGATCGCAAGGACCGGGACGAGGCGGCCGTGCCTCTCGCGGATCGCGTCGAATGGGCCGTCTACAGCCTCTTGTCGACCGCCGGCCCGATCGCCGAGACGGCCTTCTTCGAGCGAGTCGCGTCGCTTTTCTCGGGCCATGACCTGCCCGACGAGGCGCTCGTGCGAGCCTGCCTCGCGAGCTATCGCAGCCCGGCCTCGACGCCCAGCCGCCTCGTCACCGCCGAGGACATTCGCCGGCGGACCGCCGAGCACACCGAGCTCCTCGCACATCTCGCTAACGCCGGCCATCGCCTCGGCATGCGGATCTGGCTCGGCAAGCGCGAGCAGGCGCGACGGATCGGCGACCGGACCCTCGGAGACTACCTCGATCATCGGGAGCGCGAGCCGTGGTTCCCGATCACGATGCACGTGCCGAAGGAGGATGGCGAGGCGGTCGACTGCATCTGGTACCAGCGCGGCGGCAGCGTCTTTCTCTTCGAGGTCGAGTGGACGGCGATGCTCGGCGAGGTCCTGCTCCGACGGCACGCCCGGATCCCGCCGGACGAGCACATCGTCCGCATCCTGGCGATCCCGTCGGAGCGCCGCGACCTCGCCCGCCACAAGCTCGAGGCGTCGCCCGTGCTCCGCGAGGCCATGGAGGCCTCCAACTGGCACCTGATCCTGTGGCCGCACCTGAGCGCCTGGCTCGAGCGCGACCCGATGAGCCTCAGCGACCTCGAGCCCTACCTCGGCCTCGACCCAGCGATCGAGCGGCGGGCCCAGCAGCTGGGGCTGTTCGAGGCGCCGAACCCGCTACCCTAGGTCGCCCGGGTCCCCGTTGCCACGACCGCGACCCTGCGGTCCGCCGGCGCCCGCCGGCCCGAACCATGAAGGTGGAGGAACGACGTTGCCAGAGCCAACTGCCGTCGATCAGCTCGCCGACGGCTTCTGGGAGCGGTTCCTCGAGCTCAGCCCGATCAGCGCAACGGTCAACGGCGACACGCGCTATGACGACCGCCTGCCCGATCCGAGCCCGGCAGGTCGCGCCAGATGGCGGGAGATGGCCGTGGACATGCGGGACGCGGCGACGGCCATCGCCGACGACGGCCTCGGGGTCGAGGACCGGATCACCCGGGACGTCCTGCGCGTGATCGGCGAGATCTTCCTCATCGAGGACGACCAGCGGATGGACACGCTGCGGGTCGTCGACCAGATGGGCGGACCGCAGACACTCCTGCCCCAGCTGTGCCAGTTCCAGTCGGCCGACACGCCGGAGCGCCTTGAGCTGTTCCTGGCGCGCCTGCATGCCTACCCGAAGTACATGGCCGACAACCGGGAGCTGCTGCGCGAGACGCGCGAAAGCGGCCTGACCGCGCCGCGCATCGTCGCGGAGCGAACGATCGCCCAGCTCAAGCGGATGCTCGCCACGCCGATCGAGGAGGCGGTCGTGCCGTCGCTCGTCACGGTGGCGAGGGACGAGGATCGGGAGGCGATTCGCGCCGTCATCCGGGACGAGGTCTATCCCGCCGACGCCGCCTTCCTCGAGGCGCTCCAGGGCGACTACCTGGCGGCGAGCCGCCCCGAGAACGGCATCTGGTCCGCGCCCGACGGCGAGACGCTGTACGGGACCCAGATGCTCCGCTGGACGACCCTCGAGCTCGATCCGCGCGACGTCCACCAGACCGGCCTCGACCAGCTCGAGTCAATCGAGGCCGAGCGCCGGGATA
>JBBQFS010000046.1:0-16789 GCA_038322255.1 Candidatus Limnocylindrales bacterium
GTCGCGGCGCGCCTGCGTGAAGTGACCGAGTCCTCGCGGCACTGAAGCCCGCCGCGTGGCAGCCGGCACGCTGACGTTCCTGTTCTCGGACATCGAGGGCTCGACCCGCCTGCTCGATTCGCTCGGCAGCGCGGCCTACACGGAGATCCTCGAGCGGGAGGCCGTGATCCTCCGGGCGGCGTTCAAACGCCACGGCGGTCGCGAGGAGAACACCGAGGGCGACTCGTTCTTCGTCGTCTTCGACAGCCCGCTGGAAGCCGTGAAGGCCGCGGTCGAAGGACAGCGCGAGCTGGCCACGGAACCCTGGCCGGATGGCGTCGAGGTGCGAGTCCGGATGGGCCTGAACGCCGGGGAGGCGACGGCGTCCGCGGCGGGACTGGTCGGACTCGACATCAACCGGACCGCGCGCATCGCCGCGGCGGCCCACGGTGGCCAGATCGTGGTGTCGGACGCGGTGCGCTCGCTGGTCACCGTAGAGCTCGAGCCCGAGATCTCGCTGCGCGGCCTCGGCAACCACCGGCTGAAGGACCTGCGCGAGCCGCAGCCGCTGGGCCAGGTCGTTGCCGAGGGACTCCGCCTCGAGTTCCCGCCGCTGCGCTCGCTCGACGTGCGGCCGAACAACCTCCCGACCCAGTTGACGTCATTCGTCGGCCGCGAGCGTGAGCTTGCGGAGGCCCGAGACCTGCTCTCGGCGAATCGCCTGATCACGCTCACGGGGCCCGGCGGCACCGGCAAGACCCGCCTGTCGTTGCAGGTAGCGGCGGATGCGGCCGAGGCCTTCCCCGACGGTCTGTTCTTCGTGGCCCTCGAGACCGTGCGTGAGCCGGCCGTGGTCCCATCGCGGCTGGCCGCGGCGATCGGAATCGCGGAGCCGGCTCGGCGGAGCGCGAGCGAGGTCTTGATCGAGTGGCTCGCGGGCAAGCAGGTCCTGCTGGTCCTGGACAACTTCGAGCAGGTGCTCGAGGCGGGACCGATCGTCGCGGACCTGCTCCGGGGCGCGCCCGGCCTCAAAGTCATCGTCACCTCGCGGGCGCCGTTGCACGTTTCGGGCGAGCAGGAGTATCCGGTACCGGGCCTGCCGGCCCCGCCGGACTTGGCCCAGCTGACCGCACTCGAGCGCGCCAGCCTGCCGGCCGCGGCCCGGAGCCTCGACCCGGCGACCCTGTCCACCTATGAAGCGGTGCGCCTCTTCATCGCCCGCGCGAGCGCAGTGAAGCCCGGCTTCGAGATCACGAACGACAACGCCCCGTCCGTGGCGGCCATCTGTGCGCGCCTGCACGGGATGCCGCTGGCGATCGAGCTCGCCGCCGCCCGCGTCAAGGTCCTCGCCCCCGACGCGATCCTCACTCGCCTGGAGCACCAGCTCGCGCTCCTCTCCGCCGGCTCGCGGGACCTTCCGGAGCGCCAGCAAACGCTCCGGGGTGCGATCGCGTGGAGCTACGACCTTCTCAACGACCCCGGCCGGCTGCTGCTGGACCGTCTCTCCGTCTTTGCCGGGCACATCGAGCTCGACGCCGCGGAGGCCGTTACCGGGCCCGCGTCGGAGCTCGGCCAGGAGGTCCTCGACGGCCTCTTCTCGCTGGCCGACCAGAGCCTGATCCGGACGATCGAGGATCCCGCGGAGCCGGGCTTCGCGATGCTCGAGACCATCCGCGAGTTCGCCAGCGAGATGCTCGAGGCCCGCGGCGAGCGGGCGGACCTGGAGCGGCGGCATGGCGCCTGGTTCGGGGACTTCGCCGAGCGCGCAGCGGCCCAGCTCAACGGTGACCAGCAGCGGGAGTGGCTGGAGCGCTTCGAGCATGCCCACGAGAACATCCGGATTGCGATGGACCGGGCGATCGCGCGCGAGGACGCCGACACGGCGATCCCGCTGGCCTTCCACACCTGGCGGTTCTGGCAGAAGCGCGGCCACCTGTACGAGGCCAAGCGCCGCCTCGGGGCCATGGCGGCGACCGAGTGGTCACGGCGTAACCCGATGCTTCGGGCTCGGCTGATGGAGGCGCTCGGCGGCGTTGGATGGTGGCAGGGCGATATCCCGGCGATGGCCCCGGCCTATCGCGAGGCCGTCGACATCTGGCGCACGCTCGACGACCGGGCCGAGCTGGCGAACGCGATATACAACTACTCCTTCGTGTTCACCGTGCTCGACCAGGTGCCGCCCGAGTATCTCGGCGATGGCGATGCCACGGCGACCGGCCAGGCGGCCCTCCAGGAGGCCCTCGCGATCTACCGGGAGATCGGCGACGAGCGTGGCGAGGCAAACGTGCTCTGGGGCATGGGCAACATGCTCTACTTCCTCGACCGGGTCGATCCCGGGTCCGAGGACCTCCGGCTGGCGCTCGAGAAGTTTCGGAAAGTCGGCGACCGGACGATGGAGGCCTGGACGCTGCACATGCTCGGCGGCGCGCAGCTGCGGGTTGGCCGGCGGGACGAGGCCCGCGATGATCTCCGTCAGGCCCTTCGGGCGTTCTACGAGGCGAGTGACACGGCCGGGATCACGCTGGTTCTCGACGACCTGTCCGCGCTTGCCCTTGCCGACGAGGACTTCGAGCGTGCCGCGCGGCTGTGGGGCGCGGCCCGGAGCCTCGTCGCGACGACGGGCGCGTCGCTCGCCTCGGTGGTGGACGAGACGATCGAGTCGGGCGTGCGCCCGAACGTCCGCAAATCGCTCGAGCCGGAGTTCCTGGACCGGTTCGCGCGGGAAGGCGCTGCCATGGCCCTGGAGGACGCCGTGGCCTACGCCCTCGAGACGCCGGTCGGCGCGCCGCGGAGCAGCGCCGACTAGACTCGCGACATGGCCATCCAGGCGGCGACCGAGGCGCGGAAGGGCATCCCCAAGAACCCGGGTCGCGCCGAGCTTGGGCTGAAGGCCACGCTCCTCTTTCCGAACCGCGAGATCGTCGAGAAGTATTACGTCCCGCTGATCTACACGGCCTGCCGGACGTGCTACTCGGAGCTCACGCCGGACGACATCTTCAACAAGGCGACCGATGGCGAGATCGACGTTGCGAAGATGCAGCGCCTGATCTCGAACGTCATCGAATCGGGCCACGGGTCGACGATCGAGCACGTGGTCTTCACGTTCGGCATCTCGGGGGTCTCGCGGACGCTCTCGCACCAGCTCGTCCGCCACCGCGCCGGCGTCGCGTTCGACCAGCAGAGCCAGCGCTACGTCACCTTCAAGAAGGCAGCCACGATGCTGCCCCAGACGATCGCCGAGGCGGAGCCCGACGTCCGCCAGCGTTACGAGCAGCAGATCGAGGGGGCGATGTCGCTGTACGGCGATCTCGTCGGCGCCGGGATCCCGGGCGAGGACGCTCGCTTCGTCTTCCCCAATGCGACCCGTACGAACCTCGTGATGACGACGAACCTGCGGGCCCTGATCCACATGTCGGGGCTGCGCCTGTGCACGATGGCCCAATGGGAGATCCGGCGGCTGTTCCAGCTGATCCGCCACGAGATCTTCCAGGTCTCGCCGTTCCTGGGGTCATTTCTGGCCCCGAAGTGCGTGCCGCTCGGCTACTGCGACGAGATGAACAACCGCGACGGCCATTGCCCGATCCGGCCGCACAAGGACCGCGTCCTCGAGGCCTGGGCCGAGAAGTCCAAGGCCGCCCGCGCGGCCGGTCGCGAGCTGCCCGTCGCGGGTTAGCCGGGGTCGCGTTAACCCGGGTCGAGCTCCGCGACGAAGCGGCGGATCAGGCGAGCGAGGCGCGGGCCGGCCTCGGCGCCCGCCGCGAGCACCTCCTCGTGAGCCAGCGGCTCGCCGGTGTAGCCGGCGCCGGCATTGGTGACCAGCGAGACGCCGCACACCTCGAGGCCCGCCCAGTGCGCCGCGATGCACTCCACGACCGTCGACATGCCGACGGCATGGCCGCCCATCGACGCGTACAGCCGGACCTCCGCGGGCGTCTCGTAGTTCGGGCCAACGAGCCCGACGTAGACGCCCTCGGCCAGCTCGACGCCCTCGGCCTTGCCCGCAACGTGCAGCCGCGCCCGCAGGCGGCGGCTCCAGGCGTCGGTCATGTCCGGGAAGCGATCGCCGATCGCGTCGGCGTTCGGCCCAATGAGCGGGTTCTGGCCCGTTATGTTGAGGTGGTCACTGATGACCATCAGCGTACCCGGCCCGAACGACGGGTCGAGGCCCCCCGCGGCGTTGGTGAGGATCACCACGCGGGCGCCCAGCCGGCGGAACAGCAGGACCGGCTGGACGACGAGCCCGACGGCGTTGCCCTCGTACAGGTGGAAGCGGCCCTGGAGCATTGCCACGGGGCGGCCACCGAGCCGGCCCAGTAGCAGCCGGCCAACGTGCCCGGGCGCGGTCGCGGCGGGCCAGCCGGGGAGCTCCGAGAACGGGATCGAGGTCGCATCCTCGAGCTCGTCCGCGAGTCCGCCCAGCCCAGACCCCAGGACGATCCCGACCTCCGGAACAAGATCGGATCGGGCGCGTACCGCGGCTTCGAGGGCGTCAAGCCGAGCCGGCTGGTCGGCGGGCGGGATCGCGGTTGCGGGGTCCACGATCACAGGCTAGCGCCCGCCTGGGACGATCGTGGCTTCCGGCGCCCAGCGGGCCGCCCGAGCTTCGTCCAGGGGTGACGGCCGGTGGCCCGCAGCTTCTGCGGGCCCGACGGGAGTACCGACACCGGGATGCCGGTCGCGTCCCGCCAAGCCACCCGGGGACGGCGCAGGAACGCCGTCGCGACCGGGAAACAGAAGCGCCCGAAGCGACCGGCCCTGGCGCGAGGTCCCCTTGATGTGATCTCGGTTTCCTCGACCTTGGCGGCCCCTTCGGGCAAGGCCAATAGTGGCGCCGAGGGGCGTGCCCCGTCTACCCGGTTATCCACGAGGTGCTGCGGCATTGCATTTTCATATCCACGAGTTGGACAAGCCTGTGGATAGCCGGTGGACAACGTCCGCGCCCGGATCAGCCGCCGAGGGCGAACATCTCGATCTTCGGCAGTCGCTCGGTGGCCGCGGCACGCCGCTCGGAATAACGATCGTCACGGCCGGCCCAGATCCCGGCGACCAGGCCCGCGAGGTCGGCGTCCCCGAGCCCGCTTCGCATCGGATCGCGCAGGTCGTGGCCGACCGCGCTGAAGAGGCACGTGTACAGCTTGCCCTCGGCCGAGAGTCGGGCCCGCGTGCAGTCACCGCAGAAGGGTCGCGTGACGGAGGCGATGACGCCGATCTCGCCTTGACCGTCGACGTACCGCCACCGTTCGGCGACCTCGCCGGGATAGCTCGGCGGCTCCGACTCGAGCGGCCACTCCCGCCCGATCGTCTCGACCACCTCCACCGCTGGCACGACCTCGTCGAGCCGCCAGCCGTTCGTCGTCCCGACGTCCATGTACTCGATGAATCGCAGGACGTGGCCCGCCTCGCGGGCCCACCGCGCGAGCGGCACGAGCCCGCCGTCGTTCTCGCCGCGCTTGAGGACGACGTTGATCTTGATCGGGCCGAGCCCGGCCTCGACCGCCGCGTCGATCCCGTCGAGCACCTTTGCGATCGGGAAGTCGACCCCGTTCATGCGCTGGAACACCTCGTCGTCGAGCGAGTCGAGCGACACCGTCACCCGGCCGAGTCCCGCGTCCGCGAGCGGTCGGGCCAGCTGCCGAAGGGCCGAGCCGTTCGTCGTCATCGCCAGGTCGAGTGGCTCGCCGTCGGGCGTGCGGAGGGCGGCCAGCATCGCGACGAGGTCGGGGAGCCCGCGGCGGACGGTCGGCTCGCCGCCGGTGATCCGGAGCTTGTGGACTCCCAGGCCGACGAACACAGAGGCCAGCCGCTCAATCTCCTCGTAACTCAGGATCTCCTCGCGCGGCAGGAAGCGGTAGTCGCGACCGAAGACCTCCTGGGGCATGCAGTACGGGCATCGGAAGTTGCAGCGGTCGGTGACCGAGATGCGCAGGTCGCGGAGGGCCCGCCCGAGTCGGTCGCGCGGGTCGGCGCGGCTGCTGACGTCCCCAACTCGGCCCACCCCGGGGCTCGTCTCCCGCCTCTCTGTCGCGTGATCGAACATGGACACAGCGTAACGCCGGGCCTGCCAACGACTCCACGGCCGGCCTCGCGACGGCCGTGGCGCGAGTTCCGGCCCGGTGCTGGTCCGCGCGGACCAGTACCTCTGACGGTTTCGTCGCGGTACCTCCGGTGCACTACCCCAAACGGGTCTGCACCACGACCATCCATTGCGTCCGACACCGGAACGAGTCGGGCCATGTCCCAGGTTACTCGCGGAGCAATGTCAAGCCAACAGAAACGAGGCTTCCGCCTCCCGTGGGCCGCCGAGCGCGACTCAGACGAGGCGCTGCCCCAGGTCAGGCTCAAGGCTTTGACCGACGACGCCGACGGGATGGCGCTGCGGCCCGACCTCACGAGCCGACCTGTCAGCCGTGCCGAACCAGCAGCGCCGACCCTGACCATGGACGCAGCAGAAGCCGCGTCCGACGTGCCTGACGAGGAGCCCGAGGCGACCATGATCGACGAGAGCGAGCTTCCATCCACCGACCGCATCGAGCGCGCCGCAGGCGGCGGCGTTTGGCCGACCAAGGATCGGGCCGAAGCTCCCGAGCACTCCAGGGTCGTCCAGCGTCCGGTGACACGCCCGCAGCTCCGGATCGCAGGCACGCCACCCACTCGGCGCCGGGACAACCCCCTTGTCGCGGGCCTCGTCAAGGCCATGCGCGAGGCCGCCCTCGCAAGCCGCGCAGAGACCACGAGCCGGGTGCAGTCCGAGGCGACGGCACGGGTCGAGGCGATCCGGGCCGAGTCGACCGAAGGCGCCGCAATCCTCCGCAAGCAGGTCGACGACGACATCGCAACCATCCGCGACTGGTCGAAGAGCGAGATGGCCAGGATCCGCCAGGAGACCGAGCAGCAGATCGAGGCGAGGCGCGAAGAGGCGATCGCCGAGAACAAGCGACACCTCGACGGCGTCGAGCGACTGGTCGACCAGGTCCAGATGACGGTCTCGGCGTTCGAGGCGGACATGGACCGCTTCTTCGGCGAGCTGCTCGCGGAGAGCGACCCTGCGCGTCTGGCGACCCTCGCCGAGCAGGCGCCCGATCCGCCCGACCTGACTGACGAGGGCCAGGCTTCCGACGAAGATCCCGATGTCGAGACGCAGTCCGTCGATGCCGACGCCGAGGCGCAATCCTTCGATGCCGACGCCGAGCCGGCGCCGGCCGGGCTCGAAGCGGCCGACGCCGCCGAGGCCGAGGCCGAGGCGACCGAGGGGCTCGATCTCTCGTCGAGCGAGAGTTTGCCGGCGGCGGTCATGGCCGCGCGCCGGGCGGATGCCGCAGGCGGCGACCCCGAGACCGACTCAACCGACAGCAGCCGGCTCATCGTGAGCGGCCTCAAGAGCGTGGCCGGCATCTCAGCGTTCAAGGGAGCGCTTGGACAGGTCCCGGGCATTCGCTCGGTGAGCGTCTCGTCAGGGGAAAGGGGCGTCTTTATCTTCGCCGTCCATCATGAGCCCGAGGTCGACCTCGGCTCCGCCGTGTTGGGCCTCGAAGGCTTCGGGGCTCGCATCAGCCGGACCACAGACGATGGCCTGGCGGTCGTCGCCCATGAGCCGGCCGACTGATGGCCGGCTCGCACGCGCCCCTGAACGGCCACACCGAGCCGACCCGCCCGACGATCGCCGTAGCCATGCCCGAGCCCGAGCGCACGGAGGTCATCGAGGCGATGGCCGAGGCCGGCTTCGAGACGATCGCCCTGGGCCCCGGAGCGTCGCTCGCGGAGGCCTTCTCACCGGCCTCGCCGACGATCGTGGCGGTCCTTGACCTCGTCGGCGATCCAAGCGGCGCGCTCGCCATTGTCGAGGAGGCCCGCCGTGGCCGTCCCGGCGCGCTGTCGGTCCTGTTCACCACCGATGACAGCGAGCTCGATGCCCTCGAGGCGGCGGGTGTCGACCAGTTCGACGAGATCATGCTTCGACCATTCAGCGTCGAGGCGCTCCGGTGGCGGCTCGAGGCGATGTCGATTCGGGCCCAGGTCCCCACGGCCACCGGCGGCGACTCCGTCTTCGCCGGCGGCAGCGTCGACGCGGACTGGGCGCCTGCCGCCCCGGTCTTCGCCATCTTCAATCCGAAGGGCGGCGTCGGCAAGACCACGATCGCGACGAATCTCGCCGCCGTGCTCCAGATCCGGAAGCAGATGAACGTCCTGCTGCTCGACGGGGACACCGTCACCGGGCACGTCGGCCTCTCCCTCGGCCTGGCGATCGGTCGCTCCGCGGCCGACAGCTGGTCGGACGAGGATGCGGGCTACGGCCACGAGAGCCTGCTCGACCTCGCCGCGGTCCATGGCTCGGGCATCCGCGTCGTGGCGCTCGCCACCAACCCCCTGAGCCACCCGAACCTCGTCCCGACGCGCGTCGCCGACGCGATCATGGAGGTGCGCCGCAGCGTCGACGCGATCGTGGTCGACCTCCACCCGTCATACAGCGAGGTCAACCTCGCGGTCTTCGCGATCGCGGACAAGATCCTCGTCCCCGTGACGCCGGACCTGCCGGCGATGCGGGCAGCGATCCAGCTGAAGGAAGTCGCGTCCGAGATCGGCGTCCGGGATCGCCTGGCGATGATCATCAACCGCGCCAACAGTGGTGTCACCGTGGCCGACATGGAGGAGACGGTCGGGCTGTCCGCCGTCGCCCATATCCGCTCGGCGGGCCTCCACTTCGTCTGGTCCTCGAACGCCGGCAAGACGCTCATCGACAAGTTCCCGCGCCACGCGGTGGCCCAGGACTTCGAGCACCTCGCCGATCGGCTCCTGGCGGTCCACGCCGGCCAGCATGTCCCGGAACGGCAGCGGGAGAGCAGCTCGCTCCTCAAGAACCTCTTCGGCCGAAAGGCGATCTCCGAGGCGTAGCCCACTCGAGCGGGCGAAAGGGCCTATTTTGAGACGGATCGCCGCCGCTTGAGCTCCGGGAAGCTCGGGGCGGCGCCCTACGCCTGCTCCTCGGACCTGCCCGAATTTTCGCGGATCAGCTCCACCACGCCGGCGTCGGCGAGCGTCGTCGTATCGCCGAGGGCCCGGCCCTGGGCGATGTCGCGCAGGAGTCGCCGCATGATCTTGCCGGAGCGAGTCTTCGGCAGGTCCGGCGTGAACATCACTGACTTTGGCTTCGCGATCGGGCTGATCTTGGTCGCGACGTGCTCGCGCAGCTCCTTCCCGAGCTCTGGCGTTGGCTCATTGCCGCGGCGCAGGATCACGAAGGCGATGATCGCCTCGCCAGTGACCGGATCGGGCCCGCCGACGACGGCCGCCTCGGCGACCGCCGGGTGCGAGACCAGCGCGCTCTCGATCTCGGTCGTCGACAGCCGGTGGCCGGACACGTTCATGACGTCGTCGACGCGGCCCAGCAACCAGAAGTAACCGTCCTCGTCGCGCTTCGCGCCGTCGCCCGCGAAGTACATCCCGGGGAACCGGCTCCAGTACGTCGTCTTATATCGCTCGGGGTCGCCGTAGATACCGCGGAGCATGGCCGGCCACGGTCGCTGGAGGACGAGGTATCCCCCACCCCCGAGCGGGACGGACTTGCCCTCCCCGTCGACCACGTCGGCCTTGATCCCCGGGAACGGGAAGGTCGCACTGCCGGGCTTGGTCGTCGTGACCCCCGGCAGCGGCGTGATCAGGATCTGGCCGGTCTCGGTCTGCCACCACGTGTCGACGATCGGCGCCCTGCTGCCGCCGATGTGCTCGTGATACCAGAGCCAGGCCTCGGGGTTGATCGGCTCGCCGACGCTGCCCAGCACGCGCAGCGATGACAGGTCGTGCTTCTCTGGGTACTCCGCGCCCTGCTTCATGAAGGCCCGGATCGCGGTCGGGGCGCAGTACAGGATCGAGACCTTGTAGTCCTCGATGATCTGCCACCAGCGATCCCAGGCCGGGGTGTCGGGCGTGCCCTCGTACATCACGCCGGTCGTGGCGTTGGCGAGGGGGCCATAGACGATGTAGCTGTGGCCGGTCACCCAGCCGACGTCGGCCGCGCACCAGTACACGTCGTCGGGCTTGATGTCGAAGATCATCTCGTGCGTGTAGCTGGTGCCCAGCAGGTAGCCCGCGCTGCTGTGGAAGATGCCCTTCGGCTTGGCGGTCGAGCCGGAGGTGTAGAGCAGGTAGAGCATGTGCTCGCTATCGACCGCCACCGGCGGGCAGTCCGGGACCTGGGTCTCGACCAGGTCGTGCCACCAATGGTCGCGACCCTCGACCATGTTCACGTTCGGCGCCTCGTCCCCTAGCCGCCGGACCACGAGGACGCCATGGACGGACGGCGTCGATTCGATGGCGGCGTCGACCGCGGGCTTCAGCTCGGCCGGCTTGCCCCGCCGCCAGCCACCGTCGGCGGTGATCACGACCTTCGCCTCGGCGTCGTTGATCCGGCCCGCGAGGGCCTCCGCGGAGAAGCCGCCGAACACGACGGTGTGGGGCGCGCCGATTCGGGCGCAGGCCAGCATCGCGATCGGCAGCTCGGGGATCATCGGCATGTAGATCGCCACGCGGTCGCCCTTGGTGATGCCGAGCTCGAGCAGCGCGTTGGCGGCTTTCTGAACCTCCCGGTGGAGGTCGGCATAGGTGATCGTGCGGGTGTCGCCCGGCTCGCCGATCCAGTGGTAGGCGACCTTGCTGCCGAGGCCGTTCTCGACGTGCCGATCGACGCAGTTGTAGCTGACGTTCAGTTCGCCGCCGTCGAACCATCGGGCGAACGGCAGGTCCCAGTCAAGCGTAGTTTCGAATGGCTTCGACCAGCTGATCCGCTCCCGGGCGAGCTTCGCCCAGAACGCCTCGAAGTCCGATTCGGCCTCCAGGTAGAGGCCAGCCTTGGCGTTGGCCTGGGCGCTGAACGCGGGGTCCGGCGGGAAGGTCCGGTGCTCGCGCAGCAGGTTCTCGATCTCGGGGCGCGGTGAATCATCGGGCGCGAGGGGCGGGTCTCCATTCGCGGGCGCTTGGGTCGCCCGCGGCTCGTCCACGGCCACGGCAGCCTCCTGGCGGTTAGGCCGGGAATCTACCAGCGGCGGCGACCGCGGGCGGCCGAGCCGCGGAGGTCAGCTGGTCCCCGGCGCTCGAGACGCCGCCGCGGCGTCGGCGGCTGAGACATCGTCGGCGTGGCCGCCGACCTCGTCCCAGATTCTGACCTTCCGTGATTCCCTGATGAACAGGCCGCCGATCACGACGGTGATCAGCGCCACGGTGATCGGGTAGATTAGCCCGGCGTAGAGGTTCCCTGTCGCCGCAAGGAGGCCCGCTGCGATCAGCGGCAGGAAGCCGCCGAACCAGCCATTTCCGATGTGGTACGGGATGGACAGGCTCGTATAGCGGATGCGTGCCGGGAAGTACTCGACGAGGAAGGCTGCAATCGGGCCGTAGACCATCGTGACGTAGATGACCTGGATCCAGACGAGCGCGATCAGCGGCAGGATCTCGGGCTGGGCCATCGTCGCGACGCCGGCCGCATCGACGAACTTGCCACTGTTGGCGCCCGTCGTCGCGAGTGCCCCCTGGGGATGGGCGAACATCGTCATCAGGTTGTAGATCGGGAAGTAGGTGATGGCGGCGACGAGCGCGCCGCCCAGGATCACGGGCTTGCGCCCGATCCGGTCCGACAGGCGACCGAAGACGTAGAAGAACGGCGTACCGAGCATAAGCGCCGCGCCCACGATCAGGTAGGCGTCCTGGAACTTGACGCCCAGGTTGGTCCCGAGGAAGAAGAGCGCCTGAAACTGGCCCTGGTACCAGACGACGGCCTGGCCGGCGGTCGCGCCGAACAGGGCGAGCAGGATGAGATTCCGGTTCTTCGCGTTGCCGAAGCTGTCGCGCCACGGTGAGGTCGATGACTTGCCCTGGTCCTTGAGTCGGGTAAAGAGCGGCGTCTCCCGGAGTCGGAGACGGATGTACAACGCGAGGGCCACGAGGATGGCCGACAGCAGGAATGGCAGCCGCCAGCCGAAGGACGCGAAGCTGTCAGCCGACATCGAGGTTCGCGTGACGAAGATCACCACGAGCGCGAGGAACAGCCCGAGTGTCGCCGTGGTCTGGATCCAGCTCGTGTTCTTGCCACGGTCCTCGTCGCGGCTGTGCTCGGCGACGTAGATCGCCGCGCCGCCATATTCGCCACCGCGGGCCAGGCCCTGGGCGAGTCGCAGCGCGACGAGGAGGATGGGCGCGAGGATTCCGATCTGCGTATAGGTCGGCAGGATGCCGACGAGCGCGGTCGAAACGCCCATGACGGTGATCGTGACGAGGAATGTGAACTTCCGGCCCACGATGTCGCCGATCCGGCCGAACACCGCCGCGCCGAACGGTCGGACGGCGAAGCCGGCGCCGAACGTCGCGAGTGACGCCAGGAGCGCCGCTGTCGGGTTGTCCTTGGGGAAGAACTGGGTCGAGAAGAACACGGCGAGGACGCCGTAGAGGTAGAAGTCGTACCACTCGATGATCGTCCCCGCGGCCGATGCGCTGATGACGAACGGAAGCTTGTACGTCGGCGCTTCGGCCGCCTCGGGCACGGTGGTCGTGGCCATCAAGGACCTCCCTCCAGCCGCCTGCGACCAGCCGGCCACGACCAGCCGGGCGACTGAGGCAACGGTCCGCAGCACGGATTTCGGCCGTGTATCCAGTGAGCGCGTGGAGCGTTACATCCGCCTCGCAGGCGCAACGTTACGGCGCCGAATGCCTCGAGCTACTCGCTGTCGAGCGAGACGTCCTTTGAGGCGGCCTCGGCCATGGCCTCGTCCGGCGGCGGAAAGGCACCGGCCTCCTGCGACAGGACAACCCGCTGCGGTCGGGGAATCTCGATTCCGTGCTCCTTGAACGCCGCCAGCAGCCGCTTCCGGAGCTCACCTGCGGCGGCCCACTGGTCGGGGGCCCGGACGGTGCCGAGGATCTTCAGGGTGACGCCGTACTCGCCGAGGGCGGCCACCCGGTCGACCTTTGGCGGCTCGAGCACGCGGCGCTTCCACTCCGGATCGTCGGCCATCAAGCGGCCGACCTCGTCAACGACGTTGGTCGCCTCGTCGATATCGGTCCCGTACGCAACGACGACGTCCTGGTTGATCCGGGACCAGACCCGGGTCAGGTTGCTGGCGACGGAGATCTCGCCGTTGGGAACCGTGTGGACCACGCCATCGAGGTCGCGAAGGGTCGTCCGCCGGAGGCTGAAGTCCTCGACCGTGCCGGCCACGCCCGCAGCACGGATGACGTCGCCCTTGCTGAACTGGTTCTCGATGAGGATGAGGCTGCCGTTGAGGTAGTCGCGGACAAGGTGCTGCGCGCCGAACCCGACGGCGACCCCGACGACGCCCAGGCCGGCGACCGCCGGCCCGATGTCGAGACCGAAGGCCCGCAGGATCATCAGTCCCGCGATGATCACGATGAAGAACCGGATGACATTGCCGCCGAGCCCGTCGAGCGTGTCCATCCGCTTCTTGAGCTCGACCGCGGACAGCTCCTGGGCGGTGCCTTCCGTCGCCTCACGGTCCATGAGGGCCTTGACCACGCCGTGCACGAACAGGCGTGCGGCGCGGAGCAGGACGACCGCGACGACGAGGACCAGCAGGATCGGGAGGGCGTAGTCCCGAAGGACCTCGACGAGCGTCGACCAGGGGGGTTTCCCGAGATCGGGCATGGAGGGAGGGTAGCCGACCGGGTCAGGCCGGGGGCGGAAAACCGCGGGCGCGGCGCGGAAAACCGCGGGCGCTTGCATCGCCCGCGACCGGCTAGTCGACCGTCGCCTGCGCGGTCGCCACGTGCTCCCCGGTACCGAGCCCATGATGGGGCTGCACGGAAGGACCGCCTTGCCTGGCGCGTTCCTCGAGCACGGCGTCGAGCGAGTCGGCGAAGATCGTGACGACCCGATCGACGATGTCCTCGTGGGCGTGGGCCTCGCAGAAGAACCACGGTTCTCGCGAGTCCGGCTCTGGCATCGCGCCGCGGGCGTGCATGCCCATCGCGACGGCGTCGTAGAGGTCGTGGTCCGACTTGGCCCAGTCGCGGTACTCGGTCGGCGCCTGCTCCGTGAACATGATCCCGAACATCACCGGATGGCCCGTGAAGACGTACGGCAGGCCGCGCTCCGAGATGACCTCGGCCAGGCCCGCCTGAACAGCGCGACCGACGGCGTGGACCGTCGCCAGGGCCTCGGTGTCGCGGAGGATCTTGAGCGTGGCGACGGCCGCGGCCGCGGCGACGCGGTTACCAGCGTAGGTCCCGCCGTGGCTGACCTTGTCGGGCAGGACCGACATCACCTCGTCCGAGCCGCCGAATGCGGCCGCCGGGTAGCCGTTGCCCATCGCCTTGGCGAACGTCGCGAGGTCGGGCGTGACGCCGAAGAACTCGGCCGCGCCGCCGCGCGCGAATCGGAAGCCGGTCTTCACCTCGTCGAAGATCAGGAGCGCTCCGAACTCGTGAGTGAGCGCCCGCATCTCCTCGTGGAAGCCGGGCCGCGGCATGATCCCCTGGGCGTTGCCCAGGACCGGCTCGACGATGATCGCGGCGATGTCAGGCCCGTCGCGCTCGAAGATCCGGCGCAGGACCTCCATCTCGTTGTAGCGGGCCGGGATGACCGTCCGGGCGACCGCCTCGGGGATGCCCCGCCCCCACGCCAGCCCGACCGGGTTCTCCTCGTCACCGAGCTCGGCCATGTCGTTCGGCGTGACCGAGATCAGGGCGTAGTCGTGGACGCCGTGGTACTGGCCCTCGAATTTCACGATCTTGTTGCGGCCGGTGTAGGCCCGGGCGATCCGCATCGCGTGCATCGTGGCCTCGGTGCCCGAGACCGTCATCCGCGCCTTACCGACCCAGCCCGTGAGCTGCTTTAGCAACTCGATGGCCTCGACCTCGTCCTCCGAGGTCAGCGAGAAGCTGACGCCCCGGCGCATCCGCTCGTTGACGTAGTCGTCGACGCGCGGGTCACCGTGGCCGAGGATCACCGGCCCGTAGCCCATGCGCAGGTCGATGTATTCGTTGCCGTCGACGTCCCAGACCCGGCCGCCCAGGCCGCGATCGACGTAGACCGTGTCCTCGCCCCAGGCCCGGAAGTTGGAATCTGTCCCGCCCGGCATGGCCTGGAGCGCGCGCTGATACAGGTCGAGCTGGCGTTGCCGCTTCAACTTCGGCGGTTCTGGGGCGGACATTGGCCCTCCGATCGGGCGGGCGGAATCTCAGGCCCGGCGTCCGAGCATGGTGCCACGTCGCGAACGGCCTGCGACGCGAGATTCGCACCGATGTGCGTCAGATGGTTCGAATCACGTCGTTCCGAAGCGGCTCGCGGGCGTGATGCGCGCGCTTGGCGGATCCGCGCCGCGCTCCCAGGTCAGGCGACGACGAGGGTTCCCAGCGCATCGACCCGGCCATTGACGAGGACCTCGAAGACGTAGGTCCCGGGCGACAGGCCGGTTTCGAGCTCCTCGGTGCCGAGGCAATTGAAGCTGCCCCGACGCTGGACGTCGTTGGCGGTCTCCTTGCCGTTGACGGCGATCCGCAACCGGACCTCGTCGTTGAGCGTGGTTCGACGCGAGAACGCCGCGATCCAGACTCCCTGGCCGCCGGCTGGCAGGAACGTCGTCTGGCCCTGCACCGTGCACGTCAACAGGCTGCTCGACGTCCCGAACGCGACGGTCCCGCGCGCGACCGCGCCTGCGGCCGGCGAGCCCGGGAAGCCGGGGATATTCGGGAAGCCCGGGAAGCCGGCGCCCCCGGGCACCGAGAGCCGACCGGCCACGAGCTGGCCCATCACGTAGGGACCGCCGGCGACGCCGGCAATCCCGAGGGCGATAGCGAGGACGAGGATGACCCTGCCCGCGGTCCCGAGCCGAGGAGCCACGAACGGTGGCCCCGCGGCCGCCGGGGCTCCGGATGGACCGGCCGGCGGGGTGACTTGCGGAGTCGCCGACCCGGGTGCTGCCCAGGCCACGGATGGAACCACCGGTTCCGTTGGGTCGGTCACGGGCAAGGAAGCCCCCACTGGCTGTGGAGGTGCCGCCGGCGGAGCTGCCACCGACGGAGCTGCCACCGACGGAGTTGCCGCCGTCCCGGGCGGTAGCGGCGGCGGCGGTACGAGCCGGCGATATGCCGAGTACAGGAGCAATGCGGATATCGGCGTCACGAAGGCGATCGCGAGGCTGGTCAGGATCAGGAGCGCCGGCCGCGGCAGGTCACTGAACGTGAGCAGCAAGGCGAGGATGCTCGCCGGCGAGACGAGCAGGCCAATGACGAACAGGCTGCCGAGGAGCCGCAGCCAGACCCCCGGGCGGGGCGTGATCTTCCATGACCTGCGGAGCGCCTGAGTGGCACTCAGGTTGTCGACGATCACCGCGGGAATCACCAGGGTGAGCCGCAGGATGGCCCACCCGAAGATGAGGAAGCCGGTAATGACGACGACGATGGCCAGTACGGCCAGCGTCCGGGTCGCGATGAGGAGGATGGCTGGAATTGCGATCGCGAGGACGAAGAGAAAGCCCCCGAAACCCAGGGCCAGGAACGCCACGAAGAGCCAGCCGGATCGAGCGACGCCGCGCTCGAATGCCGCGAGGAGCGACATCGCCCGGCCGCCATCCGCAAGCGCGTACAACGTGCCCGTGCCGACGAGCGTCACGGCGAGGCTCAGAAGCGAAAGCAGGAAGCTCAGGCCGATTGCGGACGGATTGATCGGCGTGGCGCGCGTCGCGCCGAGCGACGCGATCGCCGAGCCGAAGACCGCTGGCCCGATCGAGACCACGAAGAAGCGGATCGGGTCGGCACCGTAGCGGGCGAAGGTGTCGGCGATCAGCGCACCCATGGTGAACTGCGGATT
>JBBQFS010000047.1:0-15785 GCA_038322255.1 Candidatus Limnocylindrales bacterium
ATTCAAGCGCGTTCAGGTACATCGGCCTCAGACCCCCACCGGCTCGCGATACTCACCGAAGACGGAGCGGAGCACGCCGCACATCTCGCCGAGCGTGGCGTAGGCGGCCGCACCGCGGATGAAGTGCGGCATCAGGTTCGACTCCGACGAGCCGGGCCGAGCGGCCGCCTCGCGTAAGCCGGTCAGGGCCGCTTCGACCTCTCCGGCGTCGCGCTCCCGGCGCGTCCGATCGAGGCGGGCCATGTGCGCTTCGAACGAGCCGGCGGGTACCTTCAGGACCGGCACGGTCGTGACCTCGCTTTGGTCGACGTAGGCGTTCACGCCCACGATCCGGCGCTCCCGCTGGTCGAACTCGCGTTGGAAGCGATAGGCCGCCTCCGCGATCTCCCGCTGCGGGTAGCCATCCACCACGGACGCGACCATCCCGCCCCGCCGGTCGATCTCGTCGAGATAGACCCACACCTGCCGCTCCACCTCGTCCGTCAGGGCCTCCACGAACCACGAACCGCCGAGCGGATCGATCGTCCCGGTCACGCCCGTCTCCTCGGCGATGACCTGCTGCTGGCGAAGCGCCAGCAACGCAGCCTCGGCGGTCGGGACCGCGAGCGCTTCGTCGTACGCATCGGTATGCAGCGACTGCGTCCCTCCGAGCACCGCTGCGAGGGCCTGGATCGCGACCCGGGTCAGGTTGTTCAGCGGTTGCTGCGGCGTCAGCGAGACGCCAGCCGTCTGCGTATGGAAGCGCATCCATGTCGAGCGCTCGTTCTCGGCGTGGTAACGCTCCGTCATCAGGCGATGCCAGATCCGGCGCGAGGCCCGGAACTTGGCGATCTCCTCGAAGAAGTCACTGTGCGAGTTGAAGAAGAACGACAGCCGCGGCGCGAAGTCGTCGACCCGGAGGCCGCGCTCGATCGCGGCCTCGACATAGGCCATACCGTCGGCGATGGTGAAGGCCAGCTCCTGGACCGCGGTCGAGCCCGCCTCGCGAATGTGGTAGCCCGAGATCGAGACGGTGTTCCACTTGGGCATCTCGCGCGTCCCGAACTCGATCGTGTCGGTGACGAGCCGCATCGACGGCTCCGGCGCGAACAGGAACTCCTTCTGGGCGATGAACTCCTTGAGAATGTCGTTCTGGGTCGTGCCCTCGAGCATCGCCCGCAGAAAGCCGGCCTTCTCGGCCGCGACGATGTACATCGCCCAGATCGGCGCCGCCGGCGAGTTGATCGTCATCGACGTCGAGACCTTGTCGAGCGGCAGGTCGTCGAGGAGGACCTCCATGTCGGCCAGCGACGAGACACCGACGCCGCACGTTCCGAACTCGCCCTCGGCCTCCTCGTCGTCGGCGTCGTAGCCGTAGAGCGTCGGCATGTCGTACGCGATCGAGAGGCCGGTCTGCCCGGCCGCGAGCAGGTCCTTGAAGCGGCGATTTGTGTCCTCCGCCGCGCCGAAGCCGGCGAACATCCGCATCGTCCAGAGGCGCGAGCGGTAGCCCGCGGAGTGGATGCCGCGGGTGAACGGCGCCTCGCCGGGCAGGCCGATCCGCTCGTCGTCGCGATCGATCCAGGGGCCGTAGACGGGCTCGAGCTCGATCTCGCCGAGCGTCCGGAAGCTCGACTGGCGCTCTGGCGCGCCGGCGAGGGCCGGGTCGAGCTTCTCGACCTTCCACCTGCGCAGTCGGGCCTGCCAGTCGATCGGGTCGCTCATGGCCGCGACAGTAGCCTATGGGGCGGCAACGGGCACCGCGGCGGCGACCTCGACGGCGGTCCCGACGCGCTGGTCATGATCCCCGCGCGAGGCATCAGGTCCCACCGTGGTCGCGACGATCACGACTCGGACGGCCGTTGCCGCCGGCCAGACGACGATGGTCTGCAGCGACAGCCCGTTCAGGGTGTCGAGCCGGAACACCTGGCCTGCGCCACCCATCGACGGTCGGCTTGTCTCGATGTTCTCGGTGTGTCGCGCGGCGCGGGCGCCGCTCTCGTAGAACTCTTCGACCCAGGCCGCCTGGAGTGTTGGGTCGCCTGGTCGCGTCGTCAGGATCGCTGCGACGGTCGCGTCGCCGCTCCCGTTGTCCCACGTGGCGCCCGCGAACCGCAGCTCGTGGATGCCATGGCTGGCGTACGTGCCCAGGGCCTCCGCCGTGCAGTTCCAGCCCGAGTCGACCGAATTGGGCGAACGTTCGATCATGCCGCGCGGGAGCAGCGCCTCGAGGTCGGGCAACGCGCCAGCGGCGCGATGGTCGGCAGCGCAGCCGGCGGTCGGTGAGCTGCGGGTCGGGCTGCTCCCGGTCGGCCCAACGCCGCAGGCCGCCGCGAGCGGCAGGACCAGGATGGCGACCGCGAGCGCCGAAGGCCAGCGAGCGCGGGGTCCGGCGCGGACCGCCGCCAGGCCCGGGCCGGCCCCCACGGCTCGCCGAGTCACCCCGGGGATGGCCGCACGTACCGGTGGATCCCCCGAACGTCGAGATCGTCCTGCAGGACCCGAGCCGCCGCGACGAGATCCGGGTCGCGCGAGATCGTGCGCGCCAGCCAGTCGATGTAGGTCGGCTCGAAGTCGGCGACCTGGCCCAGGGTGTGGCCGTGGAACTTTCCGAACTCGATTGGCCAGGCGCGGGCGGCCTCGAGGGAAGGCGGCTCGGGTGGCCGGAAGTTGTGCTGCCGGCGACGGCCCACCGGACCATTCGGCGGCGACGCGCGCAGGGGCTCGCGAACCAGGCGATCGGTCGCGGTCGGCGGGCGCTGCTCGTGGCGCACTCTCGGCCCGGTGGTCGTGTTGCGTGGCCGGAAGGTCGAGGTCGTGTCGACCCGGCCGGTGACCGGGCGCGTCGGCCGCGGCTCCGGCGGCCATGTCCCACGGCCGTTGCCGCTGTCCTCCCCCGCTGCGTCGCCGAGCCAGCCGGCGCGCAGCTCGGCGTAGGCCCGGTTGATCTCGGCCATCCGGCGGGTTGCTCGCTCGGTCGCGGCCGCGTCGTCGGGCGTGAGGTCGGGGTGGTGCTCCCGGGCGAGCCGGCGCCAGGCGGCCTTGATCGTCGCCTGGCCCGCATCGCGGGGCACACCGAGCACGTCGTGGGGGTTTCGCCTGGGCATCCGATGAGTGTACCGAGGGCGTTCGCCGATCCCGAACGGCGCGCGTGTCGATCCCGAAGCCGCTCGCGCCCGGCTCGAGCCACGGACCTACCATGCCCTCGATGAGGAGTCGCAGGCTCGGCCTGACCGCCGCGCTGACCGTCGGGCCGATCGCCGCTTGGCGATTCGCGCAGGCCTACCGGGCGCGGGCCGGCTACCCGCACCGGCATCCACCGGAGCACGATCCGAGCACGCTCGGGCTCGCGTTCGAGAACCTCGTGGTCCCGTCCGAGGGCGTCGACCTGCCGGCCTGGTGGATCCCGGCGCGGGGCGGCGCGCTGGGGCCTGCCATCGTCCTGGTCCACGGCTGGGAATCGGCCCGCGACCGGACCCTGCCAAACGCCCAGATCTTGAACGCGATCGGCTTCCACGTTCTGACCCTGGACATCCGGGGCCATGGCGAGAACCCGACCGAGGAGCTGCCGCTCACGGCCGGCGAGTTCGGCCTGGATGCCCTCGCCGGCGTGCGAGCGGCGCTCGACCGGCCGGACGTCACGACGGTCGGGATCCTGGGCCACTCGATGGGCGGGATCGGGGCACTCCTCGCTGCCGCCGCCGAGCGGCGGGTCGGAGCGGTCGTCGCGGCCTCGACCCCGGCCGATCCCTACCGCCTCACGCGGCAGACGTTCCGGCTCGCGAAGCTGCCGCTGCCCGGGCCCCTCGCCTACCCGCTCGCCTGGCTGACGACGCACGTCTTCCTCGCGCCGCGCGGCCACACCGTCCGCTCTGTGTCCGCCGCACGCGCGATCGAGACCTACACCGGACCCGTCCTGCTGATCCACGGCGACGCGGACCGGGTGGTCCCGTTCGGGCACCTGTCGAGGCTCGAGAAGAGCGCCCGGCGGGCGCGCGAGGACGAGCCCGACGCCGGCGAGGTCGAGGTCCTGGCCATCCCCGGCGGCCAGCACAGCTGGCTGTACGAGTTCGCGTCGTATCGCGGCGCGATCGGCCGCTTCTTAACCGCGACGCTCGGCGGGCCCTTGGACGTCGGTGAGGCGGAGCGCATCGCCCGTGCCACGCCGGCGGCGAGGCTGCCGCAGCGTGAGCACCCCTTCTCCGCGATCGACCCCGAAGCGAGCGGCCTGCGGACCCTTGTCCGGGCGATCCGGATGGCCGGCGGCAGCCACCCCGACCCGGCATGACCGATCTCGCATGACGGACGTCTGGACGGCGATCCGGACGAAGCGCATGGTCCGGCGCTTCGAGGACCGGCCCCTCGCCCCAGAGCACCTCCTCCGGATCGTCGACGCCGGCCGCCACGCCGGCAGCTCGAAAAACCAGCAGCGGTGGGACTTCATCGTCGTCGAAAATCGAGAGAGCCTGCGACGGCTCGCGGAGGTCGGGCCCTTTGCGAGTCACCTCGCCGGCGCCGCCGCGGCGATCGCCCTCGTCACGCCGGACCCGACGGCTCAGGGCGCGTCCCTGTCGCTCGTCTGGGATTCGGGCCTGGCGGCTCAGAACATGATGCTTGCGGCCTGGGAGCTCGGCGTCGGGAGCTGCCCGGTGACGGTCTACGATCAGTCAGCGGCGCGCGAGGCCGTCGGCCATCCTGACGACCGCTGGTGCGGCTACATCCTGTCCTTCGGCTACCCCACGGATCCGGACGACCTGACCCGGCCACCGCGGGCCGGCGGACGGCGGTCACTCGACGAGGTGATCCACCGCGAGCGCTGGTAGCGCTTCCGATTCAGGTTGTGGACCCGGCTCGCCGTCGAATTCGGCCTCGTTTTCGGCGGGTTCCGCATCTGGCGAGCCTCCTGCCAGCGGCAGGTCCGGCGGCGGGAGCTCCGGCGCCGGGGCGCCTTCGGCAAGGTAGGCGTCGATCGCCGCGTCCAGGCCAACATCCTTGCCGGCCTGCTCGGAGAGGAGCCACTTGTGCTCGAGGACGTCACAGTAGGCCTGGATCGGATCGCGGCCGCCGATCGCCGGGCGCAGCCGGCGCAGCGCGGGATCGAGGACCTCGCGCCGCCACCGACGGGCGCCAGCTTCCAGCGTGATCTTGCGGCCACGGCTGAGCTCGAGCCACACGGCGTACTCACGAAGGTCGTTCAACAGCACGCGGGCCTGGCCCTCGAGGGCGCGGATGCCGGTAAGCCGTTCCAGCTCACGAGCATGGAAGTCGCGATTGGTCGCGGCAACCCGCAGCCGGACGGCCGAACCACCTACGGTTGGGACGACCTCGATCTCGTCCACCGCGAACCCGAGGTCGTTCAGTCGTCGGATCTGGCTCCGGATGGCGTGCCGGTCGCCGGCGGGCAGCTGGGGCTCGAGGTGCAACTCTCGCCAGATCGCGTGATACCGCTCCCGGACGCTCTCGGCACCTTGGATCGCAGCCGGAAGGTCTTCGGGCCGGCCCTGGAGCGCGGCGACGTCGGCGAGCCCGAAGCCGACGTTCTCGACCAGGATCTCGAGGTCGTACTCGCGCTGGCCGTCGGACAGGGATGGGTGGACCTCGCTGGTCTCGGCATCGACGAGGAATGCCTGGATGCGGGCGCCGTCGCGCCGGAAGAGCGTGTTGGCAAGCGAGCAGTCGCCCCAAAAGACGCCGCCCCGGTGAAGGTCCACGAGCAGCCACGCCATGGCGTCGAGCAGCCGCTCGCGGTACGGGCCAGGACCCAGCGGGAAACGCGCGAGGAGCCGCCGGAACTGCAGGGAGTTGGCGAGGTACTCGGTGACGACGATCGCCGACCCGGCGGACAGATGGATGGCGATGCCGATCGGGCTGACCGCGGGGAGCCGTACCCGTTCGAGGTGGCTCAGGACCTGGTACTCCCGCTCCGCAACCTCGGTCGGCTCCTCCTTGAGCGCGATGAGCTCGCGCTTGACCACGAGGAAGCGCACGAGGTGACGCGACGGCCCGACCGGCAGGACGCGGAAGCCAAGGCTCGCCGGCCATTCCGCGAGGGTCAGCTCCCACGGCAAATCGAGGAGCCGGCCCGCGCGGCGCAGGCGCAGGCGCGGGAACGCCGCCCGCTCGGTCACCCCGGTGAGTCTCGCCGTAAGCGTTCGAGCACGATGACGTGCGGCCCCCACGTCGGCCCGGCCAGGACGATCCTCGACATACCGAGAGGGCCCGGGCTCGGCCTGCCTAGGCGCGACGATTCAACCGCATCGCCGCGCGCGGGCTGGAGGTAGACGGCCGCCACGCCTTCGCCGAATCTCGCCAGCGTGGCCGCGAGCCGGCTCTCGGTGTCCGGCTCCAGAAGCACGATTGAGGGCCGCGCGGAATCACCTGGCTCGGCCCAGGCCGTGGCCCCGAGCAGGCCTTCGCGCGGTGCCAACTCCCACTGGGGATCCGGCATGCCCGCGGTGATGAAGGCCTCCAGGAGCTCCTGGGCGGCGCGCTCGAGCTCGACCGTCGCCCAGCCGATGCCGAGGACGCGAAGGTTCGAAAGCCACGGGTCGTGCGCCGCAGCGCCCGCGCGGCCGGCCTCCGCCGCCGCGAGCAGCCCGTCGAGGGACAGCCGTTGCTTCATTGCAGCAGGAGGTCCGGCGCCGGCTCGCCGACCGAGGCGAATCCGAGGCGTGCGTACAGTCGCAGCGCGGGCTCGTTGTCGACCTCGACGGCGAGATGCACCAGCTGGCTGCCGGCCTCCATCGCATCGCGCACGGCCAGCACCGTCGCGAGGGCACCCAGGCCACGACCACGGAACGCCCGCCGCGTGCCGATCGACGAGAGGTAGCTGCCCTCCTCAGTCGTCGCCCGGCGCGCGATCGCCGCGGGCTCGCCGTCGACGGACAGGAGCAGGACCGCGCAAGCCGGCCGCGACACGCAGGCGAGGATGTCGTTCTCGAGGGCGACGCGTCGCTCCTGTTCGACGCCGAATGCGTCCGCCAGGACGAGCGACGCGTCGACCGCCCAGCGCCGACGCTCGGCCCAGCGCGCGCGGCCGGAGCCGGGCTCGAGCACGGTCTCGCGCCGGCTGACACTCACAGCCTCCGGACCGCATGAGCGCGCGACCCGGGACTCACACGCCTTGACGAGCTCCCGGACCCCGTCTTGATCGACCAGAACCATCCGCCGATCCGCGCCCATCCAGGCAAAGCCCGCCGCGGTGAGGCGCTCGGCCATGTCGGCCGGCTCCCCGCCGTAGGGCAGCGGCCGGATATGCGGCAATCGGCCCAGCGTGGCGAAGAGGGTGATGACCTCGTCGAGGCGGCGGTCGAACGACGCGGGCAGGGCCGGCCAGCGCGGCGCGATCAGCCGATTCCAGAACGGTTCGGCGTCGCCCGGATCGTGGAACAGCCAGGCGTCGCCGAGGTCCCGGAGCTCGCGGGCCGGCGTCTGCTGGGCCCGAGCCTCGTGGAGGACCAGCCGGCGGGCAAGGTCGTGGTCGAAGATTCGAACGCCGCCCACCCGCGAACGATACGAGACGAACGGTCCGCCGCGCTATCGTGACGCGAGCGACCACACCTCCGGCACGATCACGATCTCGTAGGCGGGGTAGGCAACCGAATCGCGGAGCGCGGTGTTGAAACGAACGATGGATACCGACGCCGCGCTCGCGAATCGCCTCGCCAGGGACATCGAGGCGGCCTTCCCCGCCCTCGTCACGGAGCACCAGGACCGCCTCTACACCATCGCCCTGCGACTGCTGGGCGATCGGCGCGACGCGGAGGAGGTCGCACAGGACGCGCTGGTCCGGGCCTTCCGGGCGATGCATGGGTACCCGCGCGAGCGGGTTGCGGCGCTGCGGCTCCGGCCGTGGCTCGCCTCGATCGCGGTCAACCTGGCCCGCAACCGACGGCGGCGGCTCGACGATCGGCACCCGCCCGGCTCGCTCGAGCCGATGCTCGACGCCGGCTTCGACCCGCCGGTCGATGGTCGGACCGCGCCCGAATCGACCGCTGCCCGGCGCGAGACGAAACGCGAGCTGGCCGTCGCGCTGCTCCGACTGACTCCGGCCGTTCGGGCGGCGGTCGTGCTCCGGCACGTCGATGGGCTGAGCGTCGCCGAGGTCGCCGAGGCGCTCAACCGACCCGAGGGCACGATCAAGGCCCAGGTCCAGCGTGGGCTCCGCGAGCTTCGGGCCGTGCTCGAAACCTCGTCCGAACCGATCCATCCCGCGCCGTCGCCCCTGCCGGCCCCGCGCCTGCTCCCCGCCATGGAGGCCATCCGATGACCACCGCTCCTTCCTACACGGACGAGATGCTGGAGGCCTCACTGCGTGACCTCCGAACGGCCGCTCCCGCGTTGGTTGGGTATGGCGCCCTCGTCGAGGCCGGCCTGGCCGACCGCTACGCGCCGATCGAGACGCCGCTCGGGCCCGTTTTCGTGGCCTGGAACGGCCGGGGCGTGTCGTGGGTCACCCCGGCGGGCGACGCGACGGCATTCGAGGCGCGGTTTCGCTCGACGGTCGGCCGCGACGTCGCGGCTGCCGCGCTGCCGGAAGCGCTCGGTCGGTCGATCGCCCGCCGGCTCGACGGCGGCCGTCGGGTCCGCGTCCCGCTGGACCTGCGCGGCCACACGCCATTCGAGGTCGCGGTCTGGACGAAGGCCCTCGAGATCCCGCGCGGTGAGGTCCGGCCGTACGGCTGGATCGCCGCGGAGATCGGCAAGCCCAAGGCCGTCCGCGCGGTCGGGACCGCGCTGGCCCACAACCCGGTGCCGCTGGTCGTGCCCTGCCACCGCGTGGTGCGAAGCGACGGCATGATCGGCGAGTACTCGATGGGCGGTCCCGACGCCAAGCGCCGGATCCTTGCCGCCGAGGGGCTCGACACCGGGGCCCTCGAGGCGGAGGCTGCGACCGGTGTCCGGTTCACCGGCTCGGACACGACCCACATCGTCTGCAACCCGACGTGCCGCGACGCTCGACGCGTCATGCCTAGCCACCGCGTGACCTTCGCGAGCCTGGCCGCCGCTGCCACTGCCGGCTACCGGCCGTGCCTTCACTGTCGGCCGGTGTCCCTGGCCGGCGCTGCCTAGGAGGCGGCCAGCTCGCGGAAGGTCTGGTTCGGAAAGCGCGGGAATACGCGGTCCTGGCCGAGCCACGCGCCCAGCGCGGCAGCCTCCGCGTCGACCGACCCAATCCGCTCTCGGCCGGGGTCCTCGAACAGCCGATGCACGACTTCACCGGTGGGCCGCTGGGCCCACGCCCCGACGATTCGGCCGTCGAGCCAGACGGTCGGCCCCGCGTTGCCGTTCGTGTCGAACAACAGCGTCGCGTACTCGCCGAGGTAGAACTCACGCTCGGCCCAGGCCATCGTCGTGGTGTCGAGCGCGGGCAGGAACGCGACCCATGGCTCGGGCTCTGGCGTCTCGGCGGTGTTGTCGCCCGGCAGGGTGAAGCCCGTCACCCCGCCATCGAGGGCAACCTCGACGGCGCCTACACCGACAAGTGCCGCCCTGGTATTCGCGACGGTCCAACCGGTCCACCACTGGACGTCTCGTTGCGTCCCCGGCCCGAACGCCGCCAGCCACCGGCGGACCAGCTCGATGCGTGCGCGCTCCGGGGGCCACGGCTCGAGCCCGCCCTCGACCCAGCGCTCCATGGAGGATATCTCGCGCCGGCAGAATATCTGCGCTAGTATCGAGTCTTGGACCAGCCGACTATGCCAAGTTCCGCCCCGGCCGCGACCGCCGGCCCTCCCCCGGCCGCGAAGCGGACCGGTCCGAGCGCCCTCGCGCTCTGGGCGAACCTCGCCGTCGTCTACGTCGTCTGGGGCTCGACGTACTTCGGTATCGCGATCGCCATCGAGACGATCCCGCCGTTCCTCATGGCCGCGATCCGGTTTGCGATTGCCGGCCTGATCCTGATCGCGGTCGACCTCATCCGGAACCCCGAGGCCCGCCGCCTGCCCACCCGCCGCCAGGTCATCGATTCGTTCATCGTCGGCGGGCTCCTGCTCGGCATCGGCAACGGCTTCGTGGTGTTCGGCGAGAAGACCGTGCCGTCGGGCATCGCCGCAATCCTCATCGGGATGATGCCGCTCTGGTTCGCGATCTTCGGCTGGCTGTACCTGCGCGAACGGCTGCCGCGGCTCGTCGTCTTCGCGGTTGGTCTCGGCTTCGCCGGTGTCGCCCTGCTGATCTGGCCGTCGGGCGAGGGGGCCAACAAGTTCGATGCGCTCGGGATCCTGATCCTGTTCCTCGCTCCGCTCGGCTGGACGCACGGCTCGATCTACTCGATCCGGCGGGCGAAGTTGCCATCGAGCGCGTGGACGGCCTCGGGCCTGCAGATGCTGGCCGGCGCGGCCGTCACCGGGCTCGAGGCGCTGATCGTGGGCGAGCCCGCGACCTTCAATCCGGCCGCGGTGTCGACGGCGTCGGTTCTGGCCGTGACCTACCTGATCTTCTTCGGCAGCATGCTGGCCTTCACCGCGTACGCCTGGCTGCTCCGGAACGCACCGTTGTCGCTCGTCGGGACCTACGCCTACGTCAACCCCGTGGTCGCCGTGGCGCTCGGCACGATCTTCCTGCACGAGCCGATCAGCTTGCGGACCATCGGGGCGTCAGCGGTGATTCTCGTCGCGGTGGCGATCATCGTCACGGCGCGTGGGCGCCTGGCCGGCGTCGGCGCGAGGGTCGGGCTCGGCGACGCGCCGCCGGAAGAGGCTCGGGCGACCGCCGCAACGCTTGACGAGGGGCGCGCGGGCGCGGCTGCGACCGGTCGCTAGGCTCGGCCGGCCGCGGCGGCCACCGAGGCCGGCAGGCGCTCGAAGCCCTCCGCCGGCAGCGGCTCGCAACGGAGCGGTCGGTCCTCCCGGTAGCCGAGTGCGTAGTCGGCCTGGATCAGCGTGTGGAGCTGGCTCGTGCCTTCGTAGATGACCGCGGCCTTGGCGTTCCGCAGGTAGCGCTCGACGGGAAACTCGTTCGAGTAGCCGTTGGCGCCGTGGATCTGGATGGCGTCGAGGGCGCTCGCGACGGCGTGGTCGCTGGCGTGCCACTTGGCGAGGGACGTGTCGCGCGTGTTGCGGACGCCGTGGTTCTTCAGGAATCCGGCACGCCACGTGAGCAGCCGCCCGGCCTCGATGCCGGCGACCATCTTCGCGATCATCTGTTTCACGAGCTGGTGGCGCCCGATCTCATCGCCGAATGTCTTGCGCTCGTGGGCGTACTTGACCGAGGCATCGAGGCAGGCCTGCGCCAGCCCGACATTGCCGGCCGCGACGGTGAACCGGCCCTGGTCGATGGCGCTCATCGCGATCAGGAAGCCCTCGCCCTCCTCGCCGATCCGGTGCTCCGCGCCGACGCGCACGTTGTCCATGTTGATCAGCCCGGTGTTGCCGGCCCGGATGCCGAGCTTGCCGTGGAGGCTGCCCGTCGAGAGGCCTGTCATCCCTCGTTCGAGCAGGAACGCGGTCACGCCCTTGTGGCCCTTCGATCGGTCGACCGACGCGAAGACCAGGAACTGGTCGGCGATGTCGGCGAGGCTGATCCACATCTTCTGGCCGTTGAGGACGTAGGAATCGCCGTCGCGGCGCGCGGTCGAGGCGAGGTTCCCGGCGTCCGTCCCTACACCCGGCTCGGTCAGCCCGAAGGTGCCCAGCCTCTTGCCCTTCGCCTGGGGCACGAGCCAGCGCTGCTTCTGCTCGTCGGTGGCCCATTGCATGAGCGTCAGCGAGTTCAGCCCGACGTGGACGCTCTGCACGACGCGGAACGCCGTGTCGGCCCGCTCGAGCTCTTCGCAGATCATCGCGAAGGAGATGTAGTCCATGCCCGAGCCGCCCCATTGCGTGTGGACCGGACCGCCAAGGAGCCCGAGCTCGGCCATGCGGCCAAAGATCTCGCGATGGACCTCGCCCTTCTCGTCCCACTCGCGGATGTGGGGCAGGATCTCGGCCTCCGTGAACTCGCGGACCGACTGCCGGACGAGGCGGTTCTCGTCGGTCGGTCGGAGATCGATCACGCGAGCATTCTAGGTTGCCGATCTGTGGACGACGGCATCACCCGCGGCGAACGCAATCGGGAGGTCGAATGCGACGGCGCGTCAGGCGCGCCACCCGGATCGTGCGAGGCGCGCCGAGCGCACCCCGGAGATCAGCGGTTGTTGTCGAGGAAGCGCCGGACGTCCTCGAGGAGGAACCGGCGATCGCCGCGCTTGCAGACGCGGTAGTACTTCAGCTCACCGCGATCGCCAAGCCGCTTCACCGTGTTGACGTGGAGATGGAGCATCTCCGCGACTTCGGCGGCGGTGAGCATCTTGCCCAGCTCGTTCAATGCCATCGAGCCCATCCGGTTTGTTGCCTCTCGAAAACGTAGCGTCGAGTTCGGCGCATCGGATGCCCCGCGACGATGGTTGCGCCATCACTCGTCGTCCACGCGACCATAGGAACGCCCGATGCAGCTTCCAAGCCGTACTTCGGTCCGGTGCGGGGCAGTACCCTCCGGCGAGCACCAGTGATGCACAGCAACGTCGGGGCTGGGTGAGTGCGGTGCAATTACAAGAGCATGGGCGGTGACAGGCGCGAGGATGGGACCGGCGTGGCCTTCGTGACCTTAGAACCACCAGGTGGCGAGGTCGGCGACGGCATGCGCGGCTGCAGGACCGGCGACCCCTCCGGTCAGGATCCGCAGGCCGCCAAGGCAGCAGCCCACCCCGAGGTCGAGCGGCACGACGTGCCAGCCATACACGGGGACGTGCATCGCGGCGAAGACCGCGCTGGTCAGGACGACCGCAACGACGATTTCGCCTCGGCCGCCCGCTTGAGCCCCTCGGGCGCGAGCTGCGGCGACGATCCGATCGAACAGCAGGCCCCGCAGGAGAGCCTCCTCGGCAACGGCGACGAGCAGCGTGATCGCCGCCCACGGCAGGAACGGCGCGGCGGGCCGGCCGAGCCCGGGAGTTGCCACGGGCCGACCGAGATCTGGCCCGAGGGCGCTTACGGCGAGCGTGGCGGCGATCAGCGCGAGCCCGACGACGACGCCGACGCCGACGCCGACGCTGGCCCCCAGGGTCCGCGCCGCGTAGCCATCCGCGCGCATGCGGCGGCATCGACGACCATCCCTACTTCTACTACCGGGCGAAGGCTGCTGCGGAGCGGCTCATCGCGGGCGACCGCATCCCTTGGAGCATCCAGCGCGCCACGCAGTTCCATGAGCTCCTCGTTCGTGCCCTGCGCCCGTACGACCGGCTGCCGTTCGCCGTGGTGCCGGGCGGGTTCCGGTTCCAGCCGATGGCCGCGTCGGAGGCCGCACGGCGGCTCGTGGAAATCGTGGGCGAGGGGCCGAGCGGCCGCGTGCCGGACATCAGCGGCCCCGAGGTGCGCGATGCGGTCGACCTGGCCCGCGCCTACCGGCGAGCCATCGGGCAGGCGCCGCGCATCATTCGGCTGCCTCTCGCCGGCCGCGCGGCGGCCGCCTTCCGGCGCGGCGGACACAACCTTCCCGAGCCTCGGTACGGGCGGCAGACCTGGGAGGAGTTCTTGGCGCAGCGCGGAACGAGAGACAACCTGCCAGCAGAGCGATGACAGCTCTGGGAGACCAGGATTCGCCTAGGGCCGCTTTACCCGACGAGTCGACCCCCGGCCCACGAACTGCCCGTCCTGGCGACCTTGTATTGCGGTCGGGGCGAGGCTGCGATGTTGGCGACATCGGCTGGTGTCATCTCCCAGGCAAAGATCTCGATCGACACCACGGATCGTCCGCGCATGCACGGCACGCTCGACTAGGCTGACGTTGTGCTGCGGCTGCGAGGACTAGGATGCGGACGTGTCCAGTGCTCCTGGTCGGTCCAGCCCAGCCCAACAGGCGCTCCCAACGGGAACTGTCACGTTCCTGTTCACGGACATCGAAGGCAGCACCCGGATGGCCACGACCCTTGGCGACACTTTCCCGAGCGTCCTCGCCCGCCACCACTCGATCCTTCGCGATGCGATCGCAGGACGCGGCGGGAGGGTGATCTCGACTGAGGGGGACGCCTTCTTCGCTGTCTTCAAGGACGCCACAGATGGCATTGCGGCGGCAGTCAAGGCACAACGCGAATTGGCGAACGGCCCTTCGGGGGAGGCACCGATCCGCGTCCGGATGGGGTTGAACACCGGCAGAGCAGTCCTTGGCGGCGACAACTACACGGGTCTCGAGGTGGTTCGCGCGGCACGGATCATGGCTGCGGGTCACGGTGGCCAGATTCTGATCTCGGATGCCACGGCGGCGCTCGCGGCGACCGGTCTGTCCGGCGGGCTTCGACTGCGCACTCTCGGTTCGTATCGGCTCAAGGATCTATCCGCGCCGGAGCGGCTGCATCAGATCGAGATCGCGGAACTTCCGTCCGAGTTTCCGCCGCTCCGCGCCCTCGACGTGCGCCGTGCGCATCTACCCCCTGAGGTGACGACGTTCATCGGTCGCGCCGCCGAGCTCGATGCACTCGGTCGTCTGCTGACACAACGACGGCTCGTCACCCTGACCGGGCCCGGCGGAACGGGCAAGACCCGCCTTGCCTTGCGAGCCGCGGCCGGCGTCGCGGACCGCTTCCCCGACGGCGCGTTCTTCGTGTCACTGGCCGCGATCAGAGACGCCACGCTTCTGGCCGGAGCCGTCGCCTCGACCCTCAACCTGCCCGAGGATCCGACGCCCTCGAGCGCTGCCGCCGTAACGGCGTGGCTGGGTAGTCGCGAGCTGTTGCTCGTCCTCGACAACCTGGAGCAGATCGATGACGCGGGACGCGTGGTCGACGATTTGATGGCTTCGGCGCCCGGTTTGCGGATGCTCGCGACAAGCCGGTCGCCGCTCCGTCTCTCCGGGGAGCAGGAATTCCAGGTGCCGCCATTCTCGGTGCCGGAACCCGGCTCGGACGTGAACGCGCTGGAAGCTTCGGACGCGGTGCAGCTGTTCCTCGATCGCGCCCGGCTCGCCCGTCCTGATCTCGCCGTGGGGGCTGAGGATCTCGCGCTGATTGCCGAGATCTGCGCGCGCCTCGATGGGCTACCCCTGGCTATCGAGCTCGCCGCGGCCCGCGTCCCGCTTCTGCCCCTGACCGCGATCCGCGACCGGCTTGCGCATCGTCTTGACGTCCTCGCCCGAGGCCCGTCGAATGTCCCGGCCCGTCAGCAGAGCCTGCGGGGCGCCATCGCCTGGAGCCACGACCTGCTGGACGAGCCGGAGAGTGCGCTGTTCCGGCGATCGGGGATCTTCGAATCGGGATGGACGATCGAGGCGGCGGGTGCCGTGGCAGGCGGTCCGCCCCTCTCGAACGTGGAGAGCGCGATCGAGGCGCTCGCCGATCAGAGCCTGATTCAGTCGCTCCTCAGCGGGAGCGAGCCGCGCTTCACGATGCTCGAGACGATCCGCGAGTTCGCCCTCGAGCAGCTCGACGCAGCGGGAGAGGGGGACGAGCTCAGGCGACGCCATGCCACCTTCTTTCGGGGACTGGCCGAGACGGCGTTCGCCGAATATCGCAGTCCGGACGCCGGTGCGTGGTTCGACCGGCTCGAAGCCGATCTCGACAACCTCCGCGCCGCGATCGAGCGCTCGGCAGCGAGCGGAAACCTCGACGTCGCGCTCGCGATCGCGGCCGCGCTCGGGCCGTTCTGGCTGCAGCGCAACCACAGCGCGGAAGGACAGCGAACGCTCATCGGCCTCATCGACCGGGCGGACGAGCGGGAAAGCCCGGAGTTCGCCGCAGCGACGGCGTGGGCGGGTGGCAACGCGAACTGGCTCGCCGACACCGAGACAGCGCTCAAGATGGCGGAATTGAGCGTCTCGGCGTATCGACGGCTCGG
>JBBQFS010000048.1:0-15707 GCA_038322255.1 Candidatus Limnocylindrales bacterium
CGGCGGCCCGCTCGGCGAAGCCGTACGGCGCGACGACACGGGCGCGGTATCGCGCCTGCTCGCCCGGGTGGTCTGGCTGCCCGAGGCGGCGGCGTGCCTCGAGCTCCAGGCTGAGCTCCCGGCCGGCTGGCAGGCGGTCGCCCGTGACGGCAGCCTCGTCGTCGGCGAGGTCGCGACGTGGATCCGGCCCGACGGCCGGGGACTGCACCTGCGTCCCGATGCCGAGCGCCTCGAGGCCGAGGCGACCAAGGCTACGGCCGAGACGACAACCGCAGCGGAGACCGCTGCGAGTGCCGACGCTGCGGCCGCCGCGGCGCGTGCTGCACTCGGGACCGCCCGCGAGCGCGAGAACGCTGCCGGCGCCGCGCTGCGCCGTGCCGACGAGATGGATCGAACGGCGGCGACCAAGGCCGATTCCGCGGCCCGCGAAGCGGCCTGGTTGGACGCACAGGCCACTCGACAGCAGGCGGAAGCCACGCGCCTCCGCGCGGCTGCGCCCGCCGAGATGGAGGCGCCGAAGTTGGAAAACTCCCAAGCGGTTGCTGGGACCGCTGCCGCGAGCATGGCCGCACCTGCCCCGAGCTCCGCGGAGGCCATGAAAGCCCCAGGGGATCCTGCACGTGATCGAGCGGCGGCACTCCGGCGCCGTCGCGACGCGCTCGCCGCCGAGCTGAATTCAGCGCGCGCCGCACGAGCCGAATCGGACCGGCGGCGAGCCCAGGCGGAGGCCGCGACGACCCTCGCCGAGCGCCAGCTCGCCTACGCCGCCCGCACCGCCGCGGACCTCGCCGAGCGAGAAGCGCGTCTCGCCACCGAGCGCGAGGACCTCGTCGCGCTTCTCGTCGATGCCGGGCGAGCCCTCGGCCAGGCGGAGACGGGCCTCGCCGCCGTCGTCGGCGTCGCGACCGCGGAGCGCGAGCGCCTTCGCGCTGCGGAGGCCGCGGCGACGACCGTGCGCGAACGTGTCCGTATCGCCCAGGATCGAACGCGCGTCGCGGAGCGCGAGGACGTCGAGGCGCGCCTCGCGATCGAGGGCCTGCGCGAGCAGCTGCTTGTCGAGCTGGCTGGCCTCGGCGCCACCGCTCTTCGCCACCTCCAGGGCACCGACGCGCCGGAGACACCGGCCCACGGCACGCAAGACGATGACCTCGATCCCGAAGCCCTCGAGCGCGCACTCGCCACCGCCGCAGAGCGATGGCAGGCCGCGGAGCCGCCAGCCGACCCGCCGACTCCCGGCCGCCTCGCCAATCTCCGTCGGCGGTTCCACGATCTCGGTGCGGTTAACCCATTCGCGGCCGAGGAGCACGCCGAGGTTCGCGCGCGGCTGGACGGCCTCGAGAGCCAGCGATCGGACATCCAGGCTGCGATCGAGCACACCCGCGAGCTCATCCGCGAGCTGGACATGCTCGTCAGCGAGCAGTTCCGGCGGACGTTCGAGGCCCTGGAGCGGGCGTTTGACCAGCGCTTCCAGCAGCTCTTCGGCGGGGGATTCGCGAGGCTCTCGCTGACCGATCCCCAGGATCTCGCCGCGACCGGCATCGAGATCAGCGCGCGGCCGCCCGGCAAGAAGCCCCAGGCGCTCGCCATGCTCTCGGGCGGCGAGCGTGCCCTGACCGCCGTGGCCCTCCTGTTCGCGATGCTCGAGGTTCGGCCGGTCCCGTTCTGCGTCCTCGACGAGGTCGACGCGGCGCTCGACGAGGCCAACATCGGCCGCTTCACCGACGCGCTCCGCGACCTCTCCCTGACGACGCAGTGCATCGTCATCACGCACAACCGCGGCACGATCGAGGTCGCCGATGCCCTGTACGGCGTGACCGTCGGGGAAGACTCCGTGAGCCGGGTGATCAGCCTGCGGCTCGACGAGGCGACGGCACTCGCCGGTCGGTCGAAGGGCGCCCGAACGGCTGGAATCACCACAGGCACCGGACCGGTCGAGACCGCGCCGGGCCAAACGCAGCCGTTGGCGGTCGGATTCGGCGCCGGGAACGAGTGACGGACTTCGAGACGCGCCCTGGCGAGCTCGAGGATGGGCTTCGGCGAAGTCGCGGCGGGTTCATGTCGCGGCTTCGTGGGCTTCTCGTCGGCGACTCCATCTCGCCGGAAACCTGGGCGGATGTCGAGGAGAGCCTCATCGCGGGCGACGTTGGCGCGGCCCTCGCCACGACCGTGGTGGATCGCGCCCGCGACCGCGGTGCCGGCGACGGCGCCGCGACGGCCGTTCGCCGGGAGCTCGCCGCGCTCCTGCTTCCGCGCGACCCGACGTGGGAGCTCGCCCCGGCGCGCCGGACCACCGACTCGGAACCCGCGGTCGTCCTCATCGTCGGCGTCAATGGCACCGGCAAGACCACCACGATCGGCAAGCTTGCCGCGCGCGAGGCCCGGGCCGGCCGTCGCGTCATCCTCGCCGCCGCCGACACCTTCCGCGCCGCCGCCAGCGAGCAGCTCCGGATCTGGGCCGACCGCGCCGGCGCGGACATCGTGGCGCACGCTCCCGGAGCGGATCCCGCCGCGGTCGTGTTCGATGCCATCGACGCCGCCGTCGCGCGCCGCGCCGACGTCGTGTTGATCGACACCGCCGGGCGCCTCCACACGAAATCGAACCTGATGGACGAGCTGGCGAAGATTCGACGGGTGATCGACCGACGGCTGCCCGGCGCGCAGCCAGAAACCCTTCTCGTCCTCGACGCCACGACCGGCCAGAACGGCCTCGCCCAGGCCGCCGCCTTCCACGATGCGGTCCGGCTCACCGGCATCGTCCTGACAAAGCTCGATTCAACGTCGCGTGGCGGGATCGTCTTCGCGATCGAGCAGCGGCTCGGCGTGCCCGTCCGCTATGCCGGGGTGGGGGAGCGACCCGAGGACCTGGTGGAGTTCGACCCATCGGGCTTCGTCGCCGCCTTGTTCGAGGAGGCCGCATGAGCCGCGCGCTCAAGGCGATGTGCGCCAACACGGCGATGGCGGCCATCCTCGCGGGTTGCCTCGACGCATCTGTCTCGACGCCCGCACCGACACCGACCCGCGCGCCCGAGCCGACCTCCACGGTCACGACGTACCAGCTCGGGACGACCGTCTGGTACGAGGGCCTCCTCATCCATTTCGATCAGGCCAAGGCAACGCTCGAGCGGGGCGGAACGATCGAGATGATGCTCCGGATCGAGAACCCCACCGCGGACACCGGCGAGCTCGACGGTGGTATCCACCTCATCATCGGCACGATCCGGGCGGAGCCAAATCGGAACTCCCAGATCCCGACGGTCCCGGCCAACGGGACCGTGGACGTCGTCCTGACGTACGAGCTCCAGGACGTCGTCTCCGCTGACTCGGCCGTGATCGAGGTCGGCACCGCGCCGCTTCACGTCGGTCGCGTGCCGTTCACGCCGACTGCGGCGACACCGACGGTGTTCCAGCCGATTGCCTCGACCCTTTCGGGCACTGGGGCGGCGACGGACCTCCGGATCACGCTCCGCCGCTCGGAGCTTCGCTGGGACCTCCCGGATTGGTCACAGGAGCTGGACCAGAGCCTCCGCGTGCTGACCTTGATCTACGACGTCACCTATACCGGCAGCTTCGCGGGGGGCCTGGCCTTTACCGGCGACAACGTCGCCCTGCGGCTGCCCAACGGCACGGTCGTGCGCTCGCGCAAGGACGGCCACAGCCAGTCGATCGAGCTGATCGGATCGAGCCGGACCAAGAAGGACCTTCTGTCGCGCTTCGAGGTCCCGAGCGGTGCAACCGGCAAGTTCGCGCTCATCGTGCGCAACGGCGGCACCGAGAAGGCCATCCCGTTCACGATCAAGGACTGATCCGGCTACACTCCGGCTCGCCGGCGCGCCAGAACCCGCGTGCCCGACCCGCGGCCTTCCGCCGCGCCTGATCCCACCGGGTCTCGATCGGAGCCTTCCGACCCTTCGTGTTCGACAACCTCAGCGATCGACTGCGCAAGACGCTCGCCAACCTGACCGGCCGCGGCCGGATCAGCGAGGCCGACGTCGAGGTCGCCGCGCGCGAGATTCGGCTCGCCCTCCTCGAAGCCGACGTCAACTTCAAGGTTGTCAAGGAGGTCGTGGGACGTATCCGCGAGAAGGCCATCGGCGCCGAGGTCCTCTCGAGCCTCAGCGCAGGCCAGCAGATCGTGAAGATCGTCAATGACGAGCTCGTCGACCTCCTGTCCGCCGGCGATCGGACGTTCCACCTCCAGGGCAACCCGGCGGTCGTCTCGCTTATCGGACTCCAGGGCTCCGGCAAGACGACGACGTCGGCCAAGCTCGCGCGCCACATCGTCAAGCTGGGACGCCGCCCGCTCCTCGTCGCCGCCGATCCGTATCGGCCCGCCGCCGCCGAGCAGCTCCAGACGCTCGGCCGGGCCATCGACCTGCCGGTCTATCGGGCGCCCACCGGCACGAGCACCATCGATATCGCTCGAGGCGCGCTGCAAGAGGCGAAGCGCCTGACCCGCGACACGATCATCCTCGACACGGCCGGCCGCCTGACGCTCGACGAGACGCTGATGGCCGAGATCGCGGCGATCAACAAGGCGGTGCAGCCGGTCGAGACGCTGCTCGTCGTCGACGCGATGACGGGCCAGGAGGCCGTCGGGGTGGCCCAGGCGTTCGCCGCGGCGGTCCCGGTCACGGGCCTGATCCTGACCAAGATCGACGGCGACGCCCGTGGCGGCGCCGCGCTGTCGATCGCGACGGTCACCGGCGTGGGCGTGAAGTTCCTCGGCACCGGCGAGAAGACCGACGCGCTCGAGGTCTTCCATCCCGATCGGCTCGCCGGCCGGATCCTGGGTATGGGCGACGTGATGACGCTCGTCGAGCGGGCTCAGGAGAACGTCGACGCCGACCAGGCCCGGAAGCTCGAGGAGAAGCTCCGCAAGGCCGAGTTCACCCTCGAGGACTTCCTTGACCAGCTGCAGCAGGTCCAGAAGATGGGCCCGATTGGCTCGCTCGTCTCGATGATCCCGGGCATGGGCGACATGGCCAAGGACGCCCAGGCGGCCGTTGACCGTGGCGACCTTCGGCGGACCGAAGCCATCATTCGATCGATGACGACCCGCGAGCGCCGCGACCCAGGAATCCTGACCGGCTCCCGGCGGCGCCGGATCGCGACGGGCTCGGGCACGTCCCTGACCGACGTCAACCGGCTCGTCAAGCAGTTCACGGAGATGCAGCGCCTGATGAAGCAGCTCGCCGGCGGCCGCGGACGCGGCATGCTCGGCGGCCTGTCGATCGGGCGACGGTGAGGGGGACATGACCGACGACCAGACGCGCCCGATCGAGCCCATGCGGCCGACGGAGCCGATTCCCGCGGACGCAGCGCCTGCCACGGAGGCGCCCACCACGGCGAGCGCCTGGCCGGCCCGGGTCGAGGATGCCACCCCAGCGAGCCCAACGGACACCAGCTCGGCGGGCGCCGTGGCCGCTGGGACCCCGGACGCGGCAACCGATGAGGCCGCGCCCGCGGGGGCCGTCGCGCCCGTCGCAACCGGCTCGAACCGCGGCCGCTGGCTGCTCGCGCTCGGCCTCGCTGGACTCGCCATCGCGATCACGGTCGTGGCCCTGCTGGTCCTCAACGGCCCGGCCACACCCGAGGCCCTGCGCTACGTCCCCGCCGACGCGGCCTTCGTGGCCGAGGTTCGGCTCGACCTGCCCGGCGACCAGATGCAGCATCTCGGCAACCTGCTCGCGCACTTCCCCGGCTTCAAGGACCAGGCGAGCCTGCCCGACAAGATCGACGAGGCGCTCACGCGGCTCATCGGCACCGCAAGCGGTGGGCAGGCGAACTTCCGATCGGACCTCAAGCCGTGGCTCAACGGCGCGGCGTTCGTCGGCGTGCTCGCGCCCGCTTCGGGAGCGACGGCCCAGAAGCCACAGGCGGTGATCTCGGCGACGACCAATGGGTCGGTCAGCTGCGCCGCGACGTTCAAGGACCAGACGGTCAGCCATGAGTCGTACCGCGGCCTCGACCTCGTCCTGTCGGCCGACGGCAGCATGGCCTGCGTGGTCGATGGCCGGCAGGCGCTCCTCGGCGATCCGGCGACCGTGAAGAAGGCGCTCGACGCCAAGGCCACGGGCACCGGCATGGACAAGGTCGAGAAATATCGGGCAGCTCGAGCCGCGCTTGGCGGCGATCGGCTCGCGACGTTGTTCGTCAGCGGGTCGTCGGTCGCGCAGATGCTGCCGCTCCCCGCGGCATCGGCTGCGATCCCCGACCTTACGGCAGTCGTGAGCGCGATCCCCGAGTGGATCATGGTCGGGCTGCGCGCCGAGGACGATGCCCTCGTCGTCGACACGATCGCCGCGCCGATCGCGTTGCCGAGCTCGGCGCCATCCCTCCTCCCGCTCCCGTCCACCCACCCGAGCCTCATCAACGGCCTTGTCCCGGCCGACACCCTCGTCCTCTTCGAGCACCAGGGAGCCGGCATCTCACTACAGAACCTGCTCACGGTTCTTCGAGCGAATCCGCAGCTGGCCGCGCCGCTGCAGATGCTCGATGGGCTCGGGGGCGGTGGCGATCTCTTCGGCTGGATCGATGACGTCGGCGTTGCCGCCTCGATCCACGGCACGAAGCCCGACGTCGCCATGCTGATCGTCGCGCGTGACGATGCAGCCGCATCGAGCCGGGTCGCTGCGCTCGGGACGCTTCTCGGCCTGGCGGGCCTCGGGGACGGGGTGCAGGTCAGCGCCAGCACCATCAGCGGCGTCGCCGTGACGACGATCCGGATCACGGACCTCGCTTCGGTCGTCCCGCCCGGCAGCGTGCCCGGCATCGACCAGCTCCCGGTCACGGGCCCGATCGAGTTCTCTATCGCGGCGCGAGGTCGCGTCATCCTCCTCGCCTCGGGCGAGGCCGCGATGACCGCCATCCTGAACGTCCAGCCCGGCGCGAGCCTGGCGGACCAGCCGTCGTTCAAGCTGGCCGTGCAGCGCGGCCTCGCGAACAGCCGGACGTCGGTCTACCTGGCGGCAGGCGCCTCGTTCGACCTCGCAAAGACGCTGCTGCCGGCCGCGACCGTCGCGCAATGGCAGTCGGACATCGCGCCATACGTCGACCCGATCGACGCCATTGGGCTCTCTATCTCCGGCGACGCCGCGGCCTATCGCTCGCGCCTCGTCATCACCGTCAGCCAACCATAGGAGGAGTTTCATGGCCGTTCGCATTCGATTGACCCGCGTCGGCGCGAAGAAGCAGCCCAGCTATCGCGTCGTCGTCGCCGATTCCCGGAGCGCCCGTGACAGCCGCTCCATCGAGACCCTGGGGCACTACAACCCGCGCTCTGAGCCGGTCGAGTTCAACGTTGACGAGGAGAAGGCCAAGGTCTGGCTGGCGAAGGGTGCGACGCCCTCGGACACCGTTGCGCGCCTGTTCCGGAACGCCGGCGTGCTACCGAAAGCCGCCGTCGCGACGACCACCAAAGCGCCGAAGGCGGCCTCGAAGGCGGCCGCGGAATGAGCGCCAAGGAGCTCGTCGAGTACGTCGCCAGGTCGCTCGTCGACGACCCGGAGTCCGTGAAGGTCACCGAGGTCGAGGATGACCAGGGCACCGTGATCGAGCTGCACGTCGCCGAAGACGACATGGGCAAGGTCATCGGGCGCAACGGCAGTGTGGCGAAGGCTCTGCGGACCCTCCTCAAGGTGACGGCCGCTCGCGAGGGCAGCTCGGTCACGCTCGAGATTGTCTGAGCGAGGCCCGCTCGGCGGTGGCCCCGACGCGCCTCGTCGTCGCGCAGGTCCGGGGCCTGCACGGGCTCAACGGCGCCGTGCGGGTCGAGGTCCTGACGGACAAACCGGAGGCGAGATTCGCCACGGGCAACGTGCTGCACATCGAAGGCGACGAGCGGCCGCTGACCGTGTCGGCGGCGCAGCCGGTCGAGGATGGCCCCGGCTGGCGCCTGCGCTTCGAAGAAGTCGGGGACCGCGCGGCCGCGGAGCGCCTGCGCGAGGCGTACCTCGAGATCGAGGTCGACCGAAACGCCGACCTCGGCGCCGGCGAGGCCTACTGGCACGAGGTTGTCGGCTCGGCCGTGAAGGATTCGACCGGGGCCGTGCTCGGCTCGGTTGCCGACGTCTACCGCGCTGGTGAATCGGAGGTCTACATCGTCCGCGGCGGCCCGGCCGGGGAGTTCGACGTACCGGCCATCCGGGACATCATCAAGACGTTCGCGCCCGAGCGCGGCGAGCTGGTCATCGACGAGACGGTGCTCGACCTCGGCGGCGCTCCGGTCGATGGGCCCGTCGCAGGGGCGGGCAAGTCGCCGAAGCCGCGCCGCCGCGCGCGCTGGTCACGCCACGGCAAGGGCCAGAAGCCAAATGCTCCGGAGTCACCCTTGGGATGACACTCGAGATCGACATCGTCTGCCTCTTCCCGGGCATGCTCGAGGCCCCCCTGTCGGAGAGCATCCCCGGTCGAACGCGTGACCGCGGGCTGGCCCAGATCCGCATCCACGACCTGCGCGGGTGGGGCCTGGGGCGGCATCGAAGCGTGGACGACGCGCCGTACGGCGGGGGAGCGGGCATGGTCCTCCGGCCCGAGCCCGTCGCCTCCGCTCTCGACCACCTTCGACGGCCCGACTCGACCGCGATCCTGATGGACCCGGGGGGTGAGGTCTTTCGACAGGAGCGTGCCGCCGAGCTCGCCGGGCGCTCGCACCTGATCCTGGTCTGCCCGCGCTACGAGGGCATCGACGAGCGGATCCGCGACCTCGTCGATCTCGAGCTGTCGATCGGCGACTACGTCCTCAGCGGCGGCGAGCTCGCGGCGCTCGTGGTCGTCGACGCCATCACCCGCCTGTTGCCGGGCGCGATCGACGATGCGTCGACGGTCGAGGAGTCGTTCAGCGCGGGGCTGCTGGAGTACCCGCAATACACGCGCCCCGCAGAATTCCGAGGCCGCGGCGTCCCGGACGTCCTGGTCAGCGGTCATCACGAGGAGGTCCGGCGCTGGCGCCACGAGGCCGCCATCGAGCGGACGAAAACCCGCCGCCCCGACCTGCTCCCGCCGGAGAGCTGACCGCACCCGAGCGCTCGGGCTTGCGGGCGATTCCTCCAGCGCCTGAGCGAGCGATTGGGCAACACCCTTGGAGCCTCGTGAACCCTCGCACCATCGGATCGAACTGCGGTGGGGCGTGCTATTCTTCGCAGCCGTCGGCCGACCAGCCGATCCCCATCTCGAAACCATGGGCGCAGCCGCGCGCCGCGAACAGCAGGGACTGACCGCCGTGAACGTGCTCGACGAGATCGTCGCCGACCAGATCCGAACCGATTTGCCGGAGCTCGCCTCGGGCGACACCGTCAAGGTGTCGGCGCGCGTGGTCGAGGGCGGCAAGGAGCGGATCCAGGTCTTCGAGGGCACGGTGATGAAGCTGAAGGGCGGCGGCGTCGCCCGCTCGATCACCGTCCGGAAGATCGCGAGCGGCGTCGGCGTCGAGCGAACCTTCATGGTCAACAGCCCCCGGATCGAGAAGATCGAGGTGGTCCGTCACGGCCGGGCGCGTCGCGCCCAGCTGTACTTCCTGCGCAAGCGCGTCGGGAAGGCCGCGACCCTGCGGGAGCGTCGTACCCGCGCCTGACGCCCGGGCCCGGAAGATCGAGCTTCGATTCGGGCCGTGCCCATCGAGTCGCGGCCGCAAACCAAGCGCTGCCCGCGCTACCCTGACCGTGAGCATGACGTCGCGAGTCCCGACCCTCCGCTTCGAGCGCGACCACTGGCGTGTCGGGGCGGTGCGCGTCGTCGGAATCGACGAGGTCGGCGTGGCGCCGACGTGTGGCGCGGTCGTCGCCGCAGCGGTGATCATGCGACCCCACGCTCACCGGATCCCGGGGGTGCGCGACTCCAAGACCCTCTCGGCCGGCCAGCGCGAGCGTCTCGCGCCGCTCATCCGCCGGCGTGCCGTCGCGGTCGGTCTCGGGGCCGCGTCCGTGCGCGAGATCGACACCATCAACATCTATCACGCCACGCACCTGGCGATGCGACGCGCGGTTGCAAGGCTCGGCGGGCATGATCACGTCCTTGTGGACGGCAATCGGATCGCGGGCTTCGAGGCGGCGGTCGGCCCTTACACGGCCATCGTCGACGGCGACGCCAAGTGCTACACGATCGCCTGCGCCTCGATCGTGGCCAAGGTCGTTCGCGACCGGATGATGACCCTGCTCTCGGCTCGCTATCCCGGCTACGGCTGGGAGCGCAATCAAGGCTACGCGACCCTCGAGCATCGCCAGGCGATCCGCCGCCTCGGCCTCACGCCGTTCCACCGGCGCAGCTTCCTTGCCCTCCAGCGAACGCTGGCCGGCGACCAGATCAGCCTCGACCTTTTCGACGAGGCGGTTGCCTCGATCAGCCAGGCGGACGAGCTCAACGAGCTCGACCGGCTCGACGGGCTGCGCGACATGCGCGTGGACGATTTCGTCCTCGACGACGCGGACCTCGCGGTCGATGCGCCCGATCCCTCCGCCGCCGCCGCGATTGCCGAGGCCCAGGCGATCGTCCGCGACCTCGTCGACACGCAGGACCGGGCACCGAGCCCGGACCCGATCGGCTGAGCCCCGCTCGGGACATCGATGCCCAGCCAGAGCTCGGGCATCGCCGTGTCGCCGGCACGAGCCCTCGCCCTCCGACGGCTCGCGATCTCGTGCTTCGTTCTCGTTGTCGTCATCTTCGCGGCCGTTCGGCTGCTCGGGCTGTACCCCTGGAACGAGCGGATCTTCGACCTCTGGGCGTACTGGTCGAGCGGGTCTGAGCTCGACTACAGCGCGGCTCGGCCCGGCCAGTCGGGCGCCTTCATCTACTCACCGGCGTTCGCGCATCTCATCGCGCCGCTTACGGCCTTCTCGTTGCCCGTGTTTTCGGCGCTCTGGACGGCGATCCTCGCAGCGGCCCTGTACTGGCTGACCGGCTGGCGGGCGTTTTTCATCGGCGTGCTGGCCCCTGTGACGATGAGTCTGGCCATCGGCCAGACCGATGTGCTGATGGCGGCCGCGATCGTCCTTGGCTTCCGTTGGCCCGCGGCGTGGCTGCTGCCGATCGTCACAAAGCTCACGCCCGGGATCGGCCTGCTGTGGTACGCGGCCCGGCGCGAGTGGCGGTCGCTCGGCATCGCGCTGGCGGCGACGCTGGTGGTGACCGGGCTGTCATTCGTGATCGATCCGGGCGCCTGGCTCGGCTGGTTCGCGATGCTCGGCCGCATGGAGTTCCCCACGCCGGGCGATGGCGTCTTCCTGCCGATCCCGGTCTGGATCCGGCTGCCGCTGATGGCCATCCTGATCGTCTGGGGCGCTCGCTCGAACCGCCGTTGGGTCCTGCCGGTGGCCGTCTGCTTCTCGCTACCGACCGTCTGGCTCAACACGCCAACGATTTTCGTCGCCGTGCTCCCGTTGATCGACTGGGGCGCTGACTCGCCTGCCGGTCGTTGGGTGCGCGCCCCCGGCGTGAGCAGCGGCGTGATCGCCCAGCGGTTGCGGCGTCGGGTGCGGCGGGACGGGCTGGCCCTGCGGCGCGAGCTCGGTGGCATCGCGGCCGCGATGAGCCGGCGAACCGCCGGGTAACCGCCGGCGAACCTCCGGATAATCGCCGGTGAACGGCCGCGTGATCACGGGCGAACCGCAGCGTGATCGCGGGCGAACCCGGGCTCAGCCCTCGATCGACCGGCGGGTGATCGCGCCGTGGCAGGCTCGCACCAATGCGCACCGCTGCCCAACGAGCAGGGGACGAGGCCGAGTCGCGGGTCGCGGCGTACCTGGTGAGCCTCGGCTGGGAGCTGCTCGCGGCGCATATCCGCGTGGGCCGGGCGGAGCTCGACATCGTGGCGGTTGATCCGGGCCCACCGGCTGCGCTGGTCATCGCCGAGGTGCGGTGGCGAATCCGGCGGGACTTCGGCTTGCCCGAGGAGACCGTCGATCACCGCAAGCGGGCACATCTGCGTCACGCCGCATTCATCCTGCGCGATGCCGGCTGCCTGCCCGACGGCCAGCCCCTCCCGAAGCTCCCGCTCCGCTTCGACCTGGTCGTGGTCGAGCCGGGCGATCGACTTCGGCACCATCGCCACGGCGCCTGAGGCGGCCTTGGACGGCCCCGCGAGCGGTACGACGTCGCGAGACCCCCAGGACGGCGTGCCGGGCGGACCTACCGCTCTCCGGGCGATCCAGGCGATGACCGCAGCCCGATCGGGCGCGGCGGGAGCTCGTGGTAGACTCCGCCGGCTGTGGGACCGTCACACGGCGTCAACGCCCGGTGCTCGACACCAGGTCGAATCGCCGGAGCTCACACGCGGACCGTTCCGATCGGGGCGGTGCCGGTGACCGAACAGGTCGCCGGCTCCCGACGAGGGTCCGCGGCGGATACAACCGACACAGGAGGTCCCACGACCGTGCCCGCCATCTCGATGCGGCAGCTGCTCGAGGCCGGAGTCCACTTCGGCCACCAGACTCGCCGCTGGAATCCCAAGATGAAGCCGTTCATCTTTGCCGAGCGCAACGGGATTCACATCATCGACCTTGCCCAGACCGCCAAGCGGCTCGAGGTCGCGCTCGACTTCGTCCGCGAAACGGTCGCTCGCGGTGAGGTCGTGCTCTTCGTGGGCACCAAGAAGCAGGCCCAGGAGCCGCTCGCCGCCGAGGCGACTCGCGCCGGCATGCCCTACGTCAACAAGCGCTGGCTGGGCGGCATGTTGACCAACTTCGTGACGATCAAGAAGCGCATCGGGCTGATGGACCAGCTCGAGGCCCGCCAGCAGGCCGGCGACTTCGACCGGCTGCCCAAGAAGGAAGCCGCGAAGCTCACCGAGCAGCTCAACCGCCTCCAGGCGATGCTCGGCGGTATCCGCAAGATGAAGCGCGTCCCCGGCGCCATCTTCATCGTCGACCCGCACCGCGAGCGCATCGCCGTGACCGAGGCCAACCGCCTCGAGATCCCGGTCGTCGGCACCGGCGACACGAACGTCGACCCGGACGAGCTCGACTACATCATCCCCGCCAACGACGACGCGATCCGCGCCATCCGCCTCCTTTGCTCGCTCGTCGCAGATGCCGCGATCGAGGGCGCCAACGAGCGCGCCAGCCGGGCGATCGAGCCCGAGGTCGAGTCGATGGAGGAGCCTACCTACGAAGACGTCGAGGCGACCGACGAGCTCGTCGCGGCCCTCGCCGGCGGGGCGGCTCTCAGCTTCGCGCCTGACGAAGACGACGACCTGCTGCCGGGCGCGCCGGTCGCTCCGGCGACCCCCGAGGACGGCGCGACCCCCGAGGACATCGCAGCAGAGCTCGCGCGTGAAGCGGCCGAGGCCGAGACGCGCGACGCGACCCCGGCCTGACCCGGCGACGGCCCGCCGCGAAACGGCCGGATACCACCCAGCCCAAAGCCACTGACACCAGCTGCGGGCGCTTGAGCCCGCCGAGCACGAACAGGAGCACGAACACTTTCATGGCCAAGATCACCGCCGAGGCGGTTCGGGAGCTTCGCGAGCGCACGGGCGCCGGCATGATGGACTGCAAACGCGCCCTCGAGGAGGCGGACGGCGACATCGACAAGGCCGTCGCCCTCCTCCGGGAGCGCGGCCTCGCCGCGGCCGCCAAGAAGGCCGGTCGGGACGCTCGGGAAGGCCTCATCTCCAGCTATATCCACACCGGTGGGCGCGTCGGCGTGCTCATCGAGGTCAACTGCGAAACCGACTTCGTGGCGCGAACCGACGAGTTCCAGGAGCTGGTCCGGCTGCTCGCGATCCAGGTCGCCGGCTTGTCGCCCCGCTGGGTCGACGTCGATTCGATCCCCGAGAGCGAGCTTGCCGCGAAGAAGGCCGAGCTGGCCGCCACCGACGCGGTGGCCGGCAAGTCCGCCGAGATCCGCGAGAAGATCGTCGATGGCCAGCTGAAGAAGTGGTTCAAGGACGTCGTCCTGCTCGAGCAGCCCTTCCGGGACGAGGAGAGGACCGTCCGCGAGCTCGTCAACGAGAAGATCGCGACCATCGGCGAGAACATCCGCGTCCGCCGCTTCGAGCGCTATGCGCTCGGGGAGGACAAGTGACCAACGGCCCGGCGACCGGCCGCGACGCAGCCGGCTCGCCGCGCTACAGCCGGATCCTGCTCAAGCTGTCCGGTGAAGCCCTCCTCGGCGACGGAGCGTACGGCGTCGACCCCGCGGTCTGCGCGTTCATCGCCAGGCAGGTCGCGGCCGTCCACGCGCGCGGCGTCGAGGTCGGAATCGTGGTCGGCGGGGGCAACATCTTCCGCGGCCTCGCCGCTTCGGCCCAGGGCATGGACCGGGCGACTGGCGACTACATCGGCATGCTCGCCACGGTCATGAACGGCCTCGCGCTGCAGGACGCGGTCGAGCGGGCCGGCCTGCCGACCCGCGTCATGAGCGCGATCGCGATGAACGAGATCGCCGAGCCGTACATCCGGCGGCGCGCGGTGCGGCACCTCGAGAAGGGCCGCGTCGTGATCTTCGTCGCCGGCACCGGCAACCCGTATTTCACGACCGACACGGCCGCGGCCCTGCGCGCGATCGAGATCGGGGCTGAGGTCCTGATGAAGGCGACCAAGGTCGACGGGGTCTACGATGCCGATCCGATGACGGTCCCGGGCGCTCGGCGATACGACCGGCTCGAATATGCCGACCTGCTGCGCGACCAGCTCAAGGTGCTGGACGGCGCGGCGGTCTCGCTGTGCATGGAGAACGACCTCCCGATCGTGGTGTTCGACCTGAACGGGGCGGACAACATCGCCCGGGTGGCTGACGGCGAACACGTCGGGACGCTGATCTCGGGCCCCGTGGCGGTTCGCTCGTGAGCCACGAGGTCATCACCTCGGCCGACCACAAGATGGCCCGAGCCGTCGAGGTCATGGACCGCGATCTCGGGTCGATCCGGACCGGCCGGGCCTCGACCGGGCTCGTCGAGCGCATCCACGTCGACTACTACGGGACCCAGACGCCGCTCAACCAGCTTGCCGGCATCAGCGTTCCCGAGCCCCACCAGATCGTGATCCAGCCCTGGGACCGGAGCGTGCTGGGGGCGATCGAGCGGGCGATCACCAAGAGCGACATCGGGCTGACGCCGAACGTCGACGGCACGGTGGTGCGACTCAACATCCCGGCCCTCACCGAGGAGCGGCGCCACGACCTCGTCCGCCAGGTGCACAGGCGCATGGAGGAGGCGCGGGTCGAGATCCGCAACCTCCGCCGCGACGCCGCCGATCACATCAAGAAGCTCGAGCGCGACGGCGAGGTCGGGACCGACGAGAACCACAAGCTGCTCGAGACCCTCCAGAAGACGACGGATCGCCACGTTGCCGAGGTCGATCGCGTTGGCGCGGCCAAGGAGCAGGAGGTCCTCGAGGTCTAGTGGCGCGTGCGCCGCTGATCCGCCCGACCGACGCCCCGCCACGCGCTCACGAGGTCGAAGCGGCCGCCGGGCCATCGAGCGGCAGCGCCGCCCCGGCCGCCATACGGCGTGGGGATCGGCCCGAGGCGCCGGACCACGTCGCGATCATCATGGATGGCAATCGGCGCTGGGCCCGCGCCCGTGGCGTCTCCGAGATCGAGGGCCACGCGGCAGGGGTCGAGGCGATCCGGGAGATCCTGCGGCACGCAGTCAGACGCGGCATCCCGGTGCTGACGCTGTACGCCTTCAGCCGTGAGAACTGGGCCCGGACAGACGCCGAGGTCGTGGGCCTGTTCGGGCTGCTGGAGAGCGCGATTCGCAGCGAGACTGCCGA